>JBBIVT010000003.1:28468-41482 GCA_037439565.1 Acidobacteriota bacterium
GCCGCGCTCGCGCTGCTGGCGTGGATCGCCGCGCGGCAGGAGCCCATCGGCGGCAAGCCCGTGTTCGGCTACATCTCCGCCGTGCTGCTGATTATTGCGTCGGCGATGGCCATTCCCGCGCTCGTCTCGTTTCTTTCCAACCTGATTGCCACGATTCTCGGCCGGATCCTGGGCGTCGAAGCGCTGCTGGCCGCGCGCAGCCTGGCGGCCTCGCTGCGGCGAACCTCCGTGCTGGTGGGCGCGCTCTCCACCGCCATCGCGATGCTCGCCTCGGTCGGCATCATGGTGGGCAGCTTTCGGGAAACGGTCAACGTGTGGATGGACGATACCCTGCAAGCCGACCTGTATCTTTCTCCCGCCGTTCCGCCCGGTGCGGACCGTAACCCGACCATGCCTGCCGCCCTTCTGGATCAGATTCGCGCCCTGAGCGTCGTCGAGGCCGTCGATTGCTTTCGCGCTTATGAGGTCTATTACGACGGCTTGCCCATCACGCTGGGCTCGGGGGATGTGAAGGTCGCCTCCGCATTTCGCCATCGTCCCTCGGTCACCGGGGCAAGCGCGCAGTCCGTCTATCGGCAACTGGTGGGGCACGACGCCGTCATTGTCAGTGAGCCGTTCGCCAACAAGCACCACACCAGGCCAGGCGACACGCTGACGCTGCCGCTAGGCGGACGCAACATCCCTTTTCGCGTGGCCGATATCTATTACGACTACTCGAACGAGCGCGGCTATCTGGTGATGGATCGCGCCACGATGCTTAAATATCTGCCGGATCAGGATGTCTCGAATATCGCAGTGTATCTGAAGCCGGGGGTTTCCATCGAAGACGGCAAGCGGACGCTGGACGAAGCCCTGCGCGGCCACAAACTGCTGATTTATTCCAACCGCTCGATTCGCCAGCAGGCCATGGACATTTTCGACCGCACCTTCGCCATTACCTACGCGCTGGAAGCGATCGCGGTGTTCGTCGCGGTGATGGGCGTGGGCGGCGCGCTGCTCGCGCTGGTCATCGACCGGCGGCGCGAGTTCGGCTTGCTGCGCTTTCTTGGTTCGTCGCAGGGCCAGATCCGCCGCATCATCTTGTTCGAAGCCGGGCTGCTGGGGATTGTGGCGAACGTCGCCGGGCTCGTTCTGGGGCTTGTTCTCTCGGAATTGCTGATTCACGTGATTAACAAGCAATCCTTCGGCTGGACAATCCAATTCCACTGGCCGGTAGCCGTGCTTCTGGGTGCTTTGACCGTCGTGTATATCGCTACCGTGCTCGCCGGGATCTATCCCGCCCGTATCGCAACGCAACTGGTGCCCATCGAGGTGATTCATGAGGAGTAAACTCGCCAGCGCGCTCGTCCTGGTGAATCTTCTTTCCGCCAGCAGTCCCTATCGCGCCGCGCTTCCCGGCTATCGCTACGAATTTCCGCGCGACCATTTCAATCATCCCGATTTTCAAACCGAGTGGTGGTATTACACCGGCAATCTTCACACCGCCGAAGGCCGGCGCTTCGGCTTTGAACTGACCTTCTTCCGCGCCGGTGTCGACCGGAGGCCGGAGTCCTCCGGCGTTTGGGACGTGCGCGACGTCTGGATGGCTCACCTCGCCCTCAGCGACATCGACGGAGACCGGTTTCTCCACACCGAACGCTTGAACCGCGCGGGCGCGGGAATTGCCGGAGCGGACTTCAAGCAGGCGCGCGTCTGGAACGGCAATTGGAGCGCGCAGTGGGACGCCCGGGATTTTAAATCGCAGACCCTTGCGGCAGTCGACGAAAAATTCTCTTTTGATCTGCATGTGCGGACCGAAAAGCCTCCCGTGATTCATGGAAAATCGGGCGTCAGCCAGAAGGCCGAAGGCGAGGGCCGCGCCTCGCACTACATTTCCTTCACGCGCCTGCTCACCAGCGGAACGATCGTGCTGGAGGGAAAGAAATTCGCAGTAGACGGCGTTTCCTGGATGGATCACGAGTTCTTCACCGAACAGCTCGCCTCCGACCTGAGCGGCTGGGATTGGTTCAGCCTGCAATTCGACGACGGCGCCGAGCTGATGCTCTATCGTCTCCGCAAAAAGGACGGTAGCGCCGATGCGTTTTCCGCCGGGACGTATATCGATAAACAAGGCCGCTCCACTCCGATCTCGTTCGGCGGCTTCACCGCGACACCCGGCAAGGAGTGGACCAGTCCGGAAACGGGCATTCCGTACCCGATTGAATGGTCAATCCAAGTGCCATCGATCGGCGTCGATATTTCCACCACCACTCGGCTCCCGCAGCAGGAACTGGCCAGCAAGATTCGCGCGAACCCCTCTTATTGGGAGGGCGCGATCGATATCTCCGGTTCGCGCAAGGGAGTGGGGTACCTGGAAATGACCCGGGCGCTCACGCGATAGATTGAATCTGTGTAAGCCCGGGATGCATCCTGGTGGTCTTTTGGTCTGCGACTATCGCAATTCCTCCGCCAGAATCTCCGCGATTCTCGCGATCAGCAACAGCCCCTCGTTGTCCGCCGTCCAGTCGATCTTCGGCACGTCCTCACAGGTAATCGCCATCGCGATGCGATTTCCTTTCAGATAGACGATGCCCACGTCGCTGCGAAGGTGATCCAGCGCACCGGCTTTGTTCGCCACAGGCGTTTCCCCCATGTGGCGCGCGATGCCGTTGTTGTCGCGCTGCCGCTTCAGGACCCTGATGATTTCCGCGGAAGCCTCCGGGCTGACGATTTTGCCGTTTTCGATCATTTCAAGCAGCGCGACCATTTCACGCGGCGTGGAGGACCCAAGACCATATTTTTTGTTCGCTGGATCGAGACCTGCTTTGCTGTATCCGCTTGGAGCTTTCAGATCGTTGCCGTCACCCAGCACTTTCCGCATGGAGCGCGTGCCCTTCAATCCCAGCTTGTCCATATAGAAATTTACGTAATCGGCCGTAACGCGGTCGATCACCAGGTTGGTGGCGGTATTGTCGCTCACTACGATCATCAGGTGCGTCAGGTCCACCAGCGGAATCTGCACGCCGTCGGAAAATTCGCCCAAAATGCCGGAGCCGGAGACTTTGTCGATCGCGCGCAGAGTGGTTAAATCGGTCCATCTCAGGCGTCCTTCCTGGACGGCGTTGAACGTGGCGCAAAGAATCGGCAGCTTGATGGTGCTGGCGGTACGGACCTTGTCGTCCGGACGAAGGGCGAACGTCGCGCCTGTGTCGAGGTTCTTTGCAAAGGCGGAGACGGTGCCGCTGAATCCGGCGATGGCCTCGGCAATTTTCGCAGCCGGCGATGCCGCCTGCGCTACGGTTAGTGTTAAAAGAAAGAAGGAGAGCCGCGCCATGCGCACTATCGTAGCGTTTCTTCTCGCCTCGCTTGTGGCCGCCGCACAGACGCCGCAGGAGATCGACCGGCTCGAGAAGGCCGTCGCCGCGCGCCCCAACGATGTTCCGCCCAGGGTGGCGTTGCTAAACGCTCTCACGAGCCACAACGTTTCTCTGTCGCCAGAGACGGTGCGCGATCTGCGCAGGCAACACATTCTCTGGCTGATCGAGCATCATCCGGAGGCGGCCAACATCTACGCCGGCTCGCAGCTCCTTCTGCCTGCCCGGGGACGTCTGGCCGATCCTGCGGGTTCTGCCGAAGCCGTCGCATTGTGGAAGGGAATTGCCGCGCGGCCCCATGTGACCGCGGACGTTTTGGCGAACGCCGCTATTTATCTTCGCGCCCTTGATCCAGTGTTTGCGCGCGCACTGCTTGATGCCCAGCCGGCCGATCCAGCGCTTTCGCGCGCTCGGGGACTCGTGGATGCCGCGGCTGTCGTGGGCCTCAGCGGCCTTGGCCAGAATGTACAGTTCGCCACCAGTCAGGAATTGCGCTATTCGGAACGGGCGAACGCGGCCCGCGCAGAAATTGAAGGGTCGACGGATGCCAACCTGGTAGGGAAAGCGGGAGTGGCGCTCGCCTCGGGCCAGATCGAGGTTCCTGGCGATCCAAGTCTCGCCGACGAGACCCTTGCGTTTGCCGAGCGCTGCCTCCGTCGCGCCATCGAGCTCGATCCCCCGGGCGCGGAGTGGAAGCCCATTCTCGGTCAGGCGCTGCGAACCAAGGCGAATCGTATGCTCGACCCGCAGGAGAAGACACGCCTGCTCGCCGAAGCGTTAACCTTGGTCGGCGCCCCCGCAAAGTCCGGCATTCTCCAAAGTCTGGTACTCGCGGAATTCGACGCCGGTGACGATGCCGAAGCCGAGCGTGACGCGAATCTGCTGCTCGCCAATGCGACCAAAAATCCGAACGCGTATAGCGCCGCAGAGACGATTTTGGGCCGCATCGCGGCGGCGAGGGGCGACCTCCCCGAGGCGAAATTGCGTCTGCGGGCGTCCGTTTTAATGCCCAATTCGATGAAGAATGCCGCATTTCAACCGGAGATGACCTTGGCGCAAGATGTGTACGATTCAGGCGACAAGGACGCGGTGTTGCAGTTCCTCGAAGCCTCGCGAGCCGTCTGGAAATTCGACCGGGGCCGCATCGACCGCATGATCAGCTTCGTGAAAAATGCGCCGGCGGTCGACCTGACGCAGCTTTCGCGCCAGTTCCCCGGCAGTGAGGTGCTACGCCGTCCCGCGCCGGCGTTCACTGCGACGGATCGCGACGGCAAAACCTGGACGCGTGAACAACTCGCCGGTAAAGTAGCGGCGCTGGAATTTGGCAGCGCGCCTCTCGCCGAAAAGGTCGCTCGCGATCTTGGCGTCCTGTTCCTGCGCGTTCACGACGACGACGTCAAGCGCCGGTTTGAAGTGTTGACCAACCCCACGGTGATCGTCATCGATCCGCAGGGCAATGTCTCCGCGTTCCGTTCCGGCCAGGCGAATGAGCAGGACTGGCGCGCCGATTTCGACTCTGGACTCGGAAAGGGTCCGAACCCCGGCGCTCTGCCTGCGCCAAAACCAATCGCGAATCACACGGAGGGCGATAGAGCCACGCTGTCCTGGGAGCCGGTCGAGTACGCGGAATCTTATGTGGTCGAATGGGACCCGTGGGGAGAGCAGGGCTGGCAATTCGATCGGGACAAGACCGTGCGCGTGATTCCCACTCGCGATACCTCCGCAGCACTTGATTTCATGGG
Source organism: Acidobacteriota bacterium (assembly GCA_037439565.1). Lineage (GTDB taxonomy): Bacteria > Acidobacteriota > Terriglobia > Bryobacterales > Bryobacteraceae > Palsa-187. The sequence continues at coordinate 33,564 of JBBIVT010000003.1, forward strand.
ATTTACGAGTTTGCGGGTGGCGCGTCTATGCCATGCCGAAATCCGGCCAGGCGGGGCAAGTCTCGGCGTGGGTCGAGGTTGAACGTTCGGCGTTTACAAAAAATTACAAATAGCAGATTCCCACTAATTAACGCCGTTAAGTGTATGTCCGTCGTTATGTTCGCGGGTTTTGGCCTTTCCGGTCCGTCGCTGGTCGTCAAAAAGAGACGGAACGAAAATCGGCAAAACAGTCGTATATTGGTGAAGTACTGGAGGTTCCCGGATGATGCGTGTGTTTTGCGCGAGCTTGCTGTTTTCGGCGTTGACGTTTGCCGCGACCGGGCAGGTCACTTATTACAAGGACGCTCTGCCCGTAATTGAAAAGAACTGCCAAGGTTGCCATCGGCCTGGGGAGCCCGGACCGATGTCTTTCATGACGTATGAAAGCACCCGTCCGTGGGCCAAAGCCATCAAGCAGGCGGTTGCGAGCAAGACCATGCCGCCCTGGTTCGCCGATCCGGCGCACGGGAAGTTTTCGAACGATCGCTCGCTGTCGGGGGACGACATTAAGACGCTCGTCTCCTGGGTGGACGCGGGCGCTCCGGCGGGCGATCCCAAGGACGCTCCGAAGCCGATGGAGTTCACCGATGGATGGGTGATCGGCAAGCCGGATAAGGTTTTTGAGATTCCGACGGCGTTCAACGTCCCGACCTCAGGCACGATTGACTATCAATATGTGATCATGCACTCAGGCCTGACCGAAGACAAGTACGTGCAGTTCGCCGAGGCTCGGCCGACCGACCGCGCGCATACACACCACATCATCGCGTTTATCCGCGAACCCGGCAATCCCTGGATGAAGGACGCGCCGATCGGCGTCGCCTTCGTTCCGTCCAAGGAAGGCAGGCGCGGCGAGGATGGCGGAGGGCAGGGCGAGTTCCTGGCTGGTTACGCTCCGGGGATGGTCGCGCCGATGCTGAAGCCGGGACAGGCCAAGCTCATCAAGGCCAACAGCGACATCGTGTTCCAGCTCCATTACACCGCCGACGGAAAGCCGGGCGCGGACCAGAGTCGCGTGGGCGTGGTCTTCTCGAAGGAGAAGCCGACTCAGCGCATTTTCACGCTCGCCGCGGCGAATCCCAAGTTCGCGATTCCTCCGGGCGATGCCAACTATCGCGTCGATTCGAAGATCGTGTTGCAGGACGATGCCGAGCTCGTTATGATGCTTCCGCATATGCACCTGCGCGGCAAGGATTTCGAATATCGCGTCGTCTACCCGGATGGCACCAGGGAAACGGTTTTGAGTGTCCCCCATTACAGCTTTAGCTGGCAGCTTTCTTATTTTGAGGCGGAACCGAAGAAACTGCCGGCGGGAACGACCATCGAGTGCACGGCGCACTTCGATAACTCGGCCAACAACCCGGCGAATCCCGACCCGTCGAAGGAAATTCACTTCGGCGAGCAGAGCTGGGATGAGATGATGATCGGGTTTTTCGATGTGGCAATACCCATCGACAAGAACCCAATGGATCTGATGCGTCCGAAGAAAGGCAAGCAGAATACGGGCGCGCTGGAGTAAGAGGAGCAACCATGTTTGTTGTGCGTTTTACGCTTTTCGCGGCGGCAGGGGCAGCGGCGATGGCGGCCACTACCCCCTCACCGACCTTCTATAAGGATGTTTTGCCGGTTCTGCAGAACCGTTGCCAGAGTTGCCATCGTCCCGGCGAAGCCGCTCCGATGTCGTTACTGGATTATAAAGGGACTCGTCCCTACGCAAAGGCGATCAAGGCCGCGGTTCTGGAACGGAAGATGCCGCCGTGGCCAGCCGATCCGCATTACGGCGTATTTGAAAATGATCGCCGGTTGTCGGAGACCGAGATAAATACGCTTACCGCGTGGGCCGATGGCGGCGCGCCGGAAGGTGATCCGAAGGACGCGCCGAAGCCGGTGGCGTGGGTGGAAGGCTGGACCATCGGCAAACCCGATGTGGTGATCCCGATGCCCACTCCGGTGGATGTTCCCGCCAGCGGAACGATTGAGTATCAGTACCTGGTGATTCCCACCGGATTCACCAAGGACACATGGGTGACGGCGGCTGAAGTTCGCCCTGGAAATCGCGCGGTGGTGCATCACGTGATTGCGTTTCTCCGTCCTCCGGGGTCGCCTTGGATGGCCGACGCCAAGCCTGGTGTGCCGTTCATCCCTGGCAGGGAGCAGCGCAGCGGACGGCGCCAGGCGGCGAATAGTGAAGATTTGCCGAGCGAGTTGCTGGTCGGCTATGCGCCGGGCATGCCTGCGGACAAAAGCCCCGAAGGCGCAGCGAAGCTGGTCAAAGCCGGTTCCGACATCGTGCTCCAGTTGCATTACACCGCCAACGGCGTCGCGACGTCCGATCAAACCAGGATCGGCTTGCGGCTCGCCAAGGAGCCTCCCCAATTCCGTCAGGTGACGATGAACGCCACACAGAACAAGTTCGCGATTCCTCCCGGCGATCCGAATTATTTAGTGACGTCGGAGATCACGCTGCGGGACGACGCCGAACTGATCAACTTGATGCCGCACATGCATCTTCGCGGCAAGGATTTTGAATATAAGGCTGTTTATCCCACCGGAGAGAGCAGCACTCTGTTGAGGGTTCCAAAGTACGACTTCAACTGGCAGTTGGTGTACATGTTCGCCAAACCGGTGGTGCTGCCGAAAGGCACCAAGATTGAATGTACGGCGCACTTCGACAACTCGGCCAATAACCCCGCGAATCCGGATCCCACCAAGGTGGTGAAGTGGGGAGACCAGAGCTGGGAAGAGATGATGATCGGATGGTTCGACGTGATCATCCCCGCGACGAAGAGTCCGATGAATCTGTACAAAGCCGGCGAATAGATTTTGGGGGAGCAAAATAATGATGCGATTTACCATACCGGCCCTCGTTGTGTCTGCATGCGCTGCCGCTGCGCCCGTGACGTTTCACAAGGACGTTGAGCCCATCCTGCAGCAGCATTGCCAGGAGTGCCACCGGCCCGGCGAAATCGCGCCGTTTTCGCTGCTCAGTTATGAACAGGCGCGCCCGTACGCGAAGGCGATCAAATCCGACGTTCTGCTAAAAAAGATGCCTCCATGGCCCGCCGATCCGCATTCGGTGAAGTTCTCGAACGATCGAGCTCTGACGCAACAGGAAGTGGATGCCTTGGTCGCGTGGGCCGATACGGGAGCTAAGGAAGGCGATCAATCCGACGCGCCCGCGCCCCGCCAATGGGTGGAGGGATGGAATATCGGCAAACCGGACACCATCGTGAAGATGCCGGTTCCGTTCGATATGCCCGCCAGAGGCGAAGTGGAGTACCAATACATCGTGGTGCCCACCGGATTCACTGAGGACAAGTGGATACAAGCCATCGAAGTGAAGCCAGGCGACCGCACGGTGGTGCATCACGTGGTGGTGTACGTGCGCGATCCGGGGTCGAAGTGGATGGCTGACGCGAAGCCGGGCGTGCCGTTCGTACCGGCCAATCTAAACCCTCAATCGCGCTTCCAGAACGTACTGGGCGCAAACAATGACGTGCTGACGGTCTATACCCCTGGTATGGTTCCCGACGCGTGGAAGACAGGCCAGGCCAAGCAGATCAAGGCGGGCGCGGACCTCATCATCCAGATGCACTATACGGCGAACGGCAGGGCGACGAAGGACCAGACCAGCGTCGGCCTAGTGTTCGCCAAGGAACCTCCCAAGGAACGCATCATCACAACGGCGGCTCTAAATAACCGCTTTACGATTCCTCCCGGTGACGGGAACTACAAAGCTGAAGCGACCGCGCCTGTCATGAACGAAATGACCATGATCAGCCTGTTTCCGCACATGCACCTGCGCGGCAAGGCGTTCCAGTACGACCTGATCTATCCGAACGGGGAATCCAAAACGTTGCTGAAGGTAGATCATTGGGACTTGAACTGGCAGCTTTCCTACAAGCTTGCGGAACCGATTAAACTGGAGCCAGGAATGAAGGTCAAGGCGACCGCGTGGTGGGACAACTCCCCCAACAACCCCTCTAATCCTGATCCGTCGAAGGCCGTGACCTGGGGCGATCAGAGCTGGGAAGAAATGATGATCGGGTTTTATGATGTGGCGGTGGATCCGCAGATCACCAATAAGACGATCTACCAGCGGCGCCAAGCGGCCTCGATGCAGAAATAGATGCGATTTTGGCTTATGGTCGCGGCGAGCCTCAGCGTGAGTCAGGGCCACGACATCATTACGACGAAAATCACGTTTTCCAAGGAAATTTCCCGGATCGTCTATAAACGCTGCGCCACGTGTCATCGCGACGGTGGATCGGCGTTTTCGCTGATGACTTACGCGGATGCCCGGCCATGGGCGAAGGCGATCAAGGAAGAAGTGCTGGAGCGCCGTATGCCGCCCTGGGAGGCTGTGAAGGGCTTCGGCGAGTTCCGCGACGATCGTGGCCTGACCGCCGAAGAGATCGAAACGATCGCCGCGTGGGTGGAAGGAGGCGCGCCTGAAGGCGAGCCGAAGTATCTCCCCCCGCTGCCCCGTTTGGCCGATTGGCAGGATCCCGCCGCGCCAGGTGGATCCTCCGAGGTGGTGCTGGCAGACGGCGCGAAACTGGCCGCCTCGTCGCAAGTGCTGGCGATTCGCGCGAAAGCCCTAAAGCCGGGAACGACGGTGCAGATCGTCGCGATCCGTCCGGACTCAACCGTGGAGCCGCTGATCTGGATTTATCGGTACAATCCGGTGTTTCAGCGGACGTATTATTATGTCGCGCCGCTCAGGCTGCCGGCGGGGACCAGAATTGAGATGAATCCGCCTGCGGCGGGAACGGTGGGCCTGTTCGTGAAGCACCGTGCGCTCGCTCGCGCTCACTGAATGTTGATTTGGACTGCATTGCTCACCAGACTGTCGACCAGCAAAGTAACGTTCACCACGCCAGAGCCTTTCAGGCTGGCGGGCAACTGCACATTGATCTGATCCTCGCCCAGGTACACGCCCTGCGCCCCGCCGTAGGCGGCGGTGAGTTGCACTCCTGCGACGGTAACCGTTACCGCAACCGCATGATTGTGAATGCCCGTGCCGTAGAGAACAAGATAAGTCTGCCCGTTTGAGACGTCGATGGGCGCCATTTGCCCGTTCTGGACCAGCGGACTGGTTTGTTGCACTCCGTTGACGACGCTAATCCAGGAGCCGAGCGCCATCCCTGCGCTGTTGAAGATGCCCGGCGCGACGGAGGCAATCTGCTGCGCGGCGGTAAACGTCTGGCCGGATTGGATGGTCACCGTAGCCGCGCCCGTAGCGGCGGCATCAGGAATCACATAGCTGATCTGTGTCGGGGAGACGTAATATAGAGGCGCTGGAAACGCAACACCGGCGGAATCCTTCACGGTGACGGTGGTCCCTGCGAGCGAGGTGGGCAACGGAACCGAGGCCGCGGGGGCGGTGCTTGACGCCAGATTGCTGCCGAACGCGGTGACAATGGAGCCCTTGGCCAACGGCCCCGGCGCGAAGCTGGCGGCGTTGGTGTCGGTGAATGTCGGCGTGGCGACGGTGGTGTTCAGCAGCACGCCTGCGTTGCCGACGGGAATTTGCTGCAGGACCGACTGTAGAAACTGGTCGAGGCCTCCGTCCAGAACGGCGCGAATCTGCACGCCGAGCGACGGCACGTACGCGATGGCGATATCGGCGCGCCCGTCCTTATTAAAATCGGCCACGGCCACGTCCGTGGGCACCACCGACGTGGAAATCGGCAGCGCGATGGGGCTCGCATAGGTGCCGTCGCCATAGGATGGACGCACCTTGACGTAGCCCTGAGGAAGGTTGCCGATATAAAAGTCGCCCTGCACCTCAGTCTCGATCAGATCGAGGTGGCCTGTGCCGAACACGTCCGCCAGCGCGGCTCCCGTCATATAGGCGTGTTCGACGGAATTGAACTTCAACGAGAAACCGCCCTTGCCATCGCCGAGATAGACGGAAATCGCGGAGTCACCCTCGTCTTTGCCCAGGTTGAGCAGGCTAGGGAACAACGCCGAACCGGCCACCACCACGTCCAGCTTGCCGTCGCCGTTCACATCTGCCGCCATGACGATGGAGCCGGTGTTCGGGGCGATTTGGATCGAGGTCGGGTACACAAATGTCCCGTCGCCATTGCCGGCGGCGAACTGCAGGAACATGTTGGCGGAGCCGTCATAGATCAGGCTGACGAGGTCGATCTTTCCGTCGCCGTTAAAATCGCCAGCGGCAATTGACATGGGAATAACGCCGGTGAACGGGATCTGAATGCCCGTTTGGAAGGAGCCATTCCCCTTTCCGAGCAACAGGTATGTGTAGCCTTGAAATTGGCCCGGATCAAATGTCGGGATGGCAAGATCGAGCTTGCCGTCACCGTTCACATCCACGATGGCGGGGTGAATCGAGCCGAACAGAAGATTGCCCACCCATGCGGAACTACCCGGCAGAAGGGTGGAAATCGCCGCTCCGAACGTCCCCTTGCCCGTATTGGGCAGGACCAGCACCGGACCCAGAGGGCAGACGGCCAGAAGATCGGGGTTCGCTGCGCCAGTGAATTTTCCGCTGGAAAGATACGCCGGAAGGCATCCGCCGGGAGTGCTGACCGTTCCGGCCGCGGTGAATCCTCCCGCGCCGTTGCCAAGATAGATGGCGATTGATTCCGTTTGCGAACTGGCGATGGCGATATCCGCGAATCCGTCGCCGTTGAAGTCGGCAGTCGTAATCGCAAGAGGCGCTTGTTGCGCGGTTAAGGACTGCAGAGACCCAAACGTCGGGTTCTGCCCGAACGCTGCGGCCGTCCCCAGGGCGCACAGCACGAGAACACGAAGCGGCATGAACGTATTCTAGCTGATGATGCCCTTGCGAACGGCGTAGAGGATCAACTCCGGCACGCTATGCAGGTTCAGTTTTTGCAGGATATGGGTCCGGTGCGTTTCCACGGTGTACAGGCTGAGGTTCAGCAGATTCGCCACTTCTTTGTTGCTCTTGCCTTCGGCCACCAGTTGCAGAACCTCGCGCTCGCGGTTGGTAAGCAATTCGTACGTATCCTCCGCGCCCATTTCCGCAAGCTGGTGCATGTAATCTTCCTTCAAGATTCGCCGCACCAGGGGGCTGAAGAAGGACTTTCCCTCGGTGATGGCGTGGATCGCGTCGATCAGATCAGATTCGGCCGAATCCTTCAACAAGTAGGCGCGGGCACCGGCCTTGAGCGACCGGATCACATAGCTCTCATCGCTATGCATGCTGAGGATCACCACGGCGGTCAGAGGAGCGCGATTGACGATCTGGCGTGCGGCCTCCACGCCGTTCAGGTGAGGCATGGCGATGTCCATCACCACCACGTCGGGCTTTTCCGCCGCGGCAAGTTCGACGGCCTGGCGTCCGTCGGCGGCCTCAGCCACCACCTGCAGATTTGGTTGGCGTTCCAGCAGCAGCCTTAAGCCGCTGCGCATTACCGTATGATCGTCGGCCAGTAGGATGCGGATGGGCATCATCCCGCCAGCGGCAACTCGGCCGCGATTCTGGTTCCCGAGCCGGGCCTCGACTGCACTTCAAACACGCCGCCCAGATGCGTGACGCGCTCCTCCATGCCCACGAGTCCGAGCCCCCGGACCCGGCCCGGATCGAAGCCATGCCCGTCGTCCTCCACGCTCAGCACCATCCGCCTGGGTTCCTGCCTCACGATGACCCGCACATTCCTCGCGCCGGCGTGGCGGGCGCAGTTATGAAGAGCCTCCTGCACCACGCGATAGATGCATGTCCGAAGCTGGTCGGGCAGTTCATCGGAGGATTCTTCGGCGGCAACGTGCACGCGGAGTCCCGTTCGCTTCGACACCTCGCGCGCCTGCCATTCCAGCGCCGGAACCAGCCCGAAATCGTCGAGCATGGACGGCCGCAGCAGCAGCGTCATATTGCGGATCACGTT
>JBBIVT010000003.1:41582-100286 GCA_037439565.1 Acidobacteriota bacterium
ACAGGGACTGACCCACTTCGTCGTGCAACTCACGGGAAATGCTGCGCCGCTCTTCTTCCTGGGCGGAAACCAGACGCGCCGAGAGATCTTGTAATTCGCTCCGCGCGCGGACACCCTCTTCGTAACGCTTCTGCAGTTCGGTTTCCAGGTGGAGCGTTCGCCGGATGGTGAACGCCGCCAGCAACAGGCCCACGCCGAGGGTCGCCGCCAGCATAAACATCAGCCTCAGCCGCAGGGTTTGGAACGCCTCGTCCAGGGCTTCGTCTCCGGCGTTCAGCTGCCGCGTGCTGATCTGGTCGATGCGGTCCACTAATTCGAGCATGGCCGTCCGCCGCCGCACCAGTTCGCCGGAAAGATACTCCGCGGTGCGGTTGCGCGTATCCTGCTCCTTCATTTCCGTAATGAACGTGAGCAGTTTCCAGTAAACGCTCACCTCGGCCTGCAGGCTGCGGTAGGGGACGGCTTCGGCCTTATCGAGCGCTGCTGCGCCGTCCGTGAGAGCGTTGTCGGTGCGGTCGCGAATGTCGTTCCAATGCTTTACCTGCTCGGCGGCGATATCCGGGTCCGAGGCCAGCAGGAAATCGCGCATCACGATGGCGGATTGATAGATCCCGGCTCGCACTTGGTCCAATGCGCGACTGCGGCGCATGTAGACGTTGCGGACCTGGGCGTCGCTGGCGCGCACTTGGCGCAGGACGAGAAGCGCGTCTGCGCCAGCCACCATCATCAGCAGGAGCAACCCGCCGAAGCCGATCAGCAGCATGCGCCGCCCACCGGCAATAGGCTCATTTTCCATTGTTCTCTTTCAGTCTATCGGACCTGGGCCTGAACAAAATACTGTCTATAGGGGATTGCCCACAACCTGCCTATTTAGGTGTAATGTAAAAAGACTCAGTCTACACAAGAGGATTTATGAAACACGCAACCTTAGCCCTGTTGGGCCTGGCAGCTTTGATGTCGACGGCGGGATGCCACAAGAAAACCGTGGCCGCCGCGAAACCGGCCGATACCACGCCAGTGGCCCAGGCTCCCGCGCCTGCCGCGCAGCCGATGGAACGGCGCCAAAGTGCGCCCGCGACGGCGGCCAGCGCGCCCACCAGGACTCCCGGTGTCATGACGCCAGCCGAACGCGCGCGTCTCAATGAGATTCTGGCCCGCCTGAACGACGCTCTGTTCGATTACGATAAAGCCACCATTCGCGACGACGCCTCCACCGTGCTGAAGGCCGATGTCGGCGTGATCCGCGACATCCTCTCCAATTATCCCAATCAGAAGCTGCTGATTGAAGGAAATGCGGACGAGCGTGGCTCGGAAGAGTATAATTTAGCCCTCGGCGATCGCCGCGCCCGCGCCGCGCAGGAGTTTCTGGTTCAGATGGGCATTCCGGCCGCGCAGTTGAGCTTGGTCAGCTACGGCAAGGAGCGCCCGATCTGCACGGATAAGACCGAGGACTGCTGGCAGCGCAACCGCCGCGTCCACGTCACCGCCGCGCCGTAAGGACATTGGTTCATTCTCCTTTTCAGTAACCGCCCCTGCAACCGCAACCTATTCCTCCGAGGTGCGAGATGCAGGGGCGGTTTTTTTTTCGGCCACATCCCAACCTCTTGGCCCAATTGATACACTGATCCTCATGCCGGGCGGTCGGTAAAACGCAGCGGCGGAGGAAGCGAAACTATGAAATGGTATTACGCCGATGCCGGACGGCAGGTTGGGCCGGTGGAGGATGCGCAGCTCGATGACTTGCTCCGCTCCGGAGCCATTCGTGATGACACCCTGGTCTGGCGCGAGGGGATGGCCAACTGGCAGCCTCATTCCGCAGTGCGCGGACCCGCCAAGCCACAACCGATTCCCGCCGCGGCGGTCCCTGTTGCGGCGGAAACCCGCTTCTGCTCTGAATGCGGACGGCCGTTTCCAGCCAGCGAACTGGTAAGTATCGGCACGGCTACGGTCTGCGCCCAGTGCAAGCCTCTGTTCATGCAGCGTATGAGGGAGGGCGGGCAGGCGATCGGCGCGCGGCGCTACGCCGGGTTTTGGATCCGCTTCGTGGCCATCATCATCGATGGCATTATTCTCGGCGTGGTTGGATTCATCATTGGTATGCCCATCCGCCTGCTTCTTGGCGTTTCCGCTATTTCCGTGTCCCAGAACCGCGATCCGTCCGCTGCGTTGGCGATGCTGCCGGCGATGATGGGAATGCTCGGCCTCAGCCTGTTCATCAATCTGGTGGTGGGCGTTCTGTACGACGTGTACTTCGTTTCCCAAAAGGGCGGCACGGTAGGGAAGCTGGCCTTGGGCCTGCAAATCATCCGGGTTGACGGCTCGCGTTTGTCGGTTGGACAGGCCTTCGGCCGCTATTTTGCCAAGTTCCTGAGCGCGATCATTTTCTACATCGGGTTCATCATGGCGGGTTTCGACTCGGAAAAGCGCGCCCTGCATGACCGCATCTGCGACTCACGCGTGATCTATTCGAAGTAATGCCGGCGAATGCCATCGCATGCGCCGTCTGTTCCTCTCCGGTTGCGGCGGAAAACTGGAACCGGGAGGAGGCCTCGCGTTGCCCCGGCTGCGGCCGGGACGTCAGAGCCCTCGTGTTTCCCGCCCTCCGTCACGACCGCTCCGGCGAGTCCCCGGCTGCGCTCGAGGGCGAATCCGAAGCCAGTTGCTACTACCATCCGCAGAACCGCGCCGCGCGCGTTTGCGAAGATTGCGGACGCTTCCTGTGCCAGCTTTGCGATCTGGATGTCGACGGTCGCCACCTCTGCCCGCGCTGCTTCGACAAAACGGAGGTTCTGGAAACCAGCCGGCCGATGTACGACACCATGGCTCTGGCTCTCGCCACTTTCCCCGCGCTGTTGTTCTGGCCCGCGTTCCTCGGCGCGCCGTGGGCTCTGACGATGGTCATTCGCCGCTGGAACGCCCCTTCTTCCCTGGTCCCACGCACGAAAATCCGCTTCATCCTGGCGGCCCTGTTCGCAGTGGCCGAGATCGGCTTCGGGATTTTCGTCATCTATATGTTCACGAGCGTGAGTCTGAAAGGGCCGCGGCGCTGACTGGCCTCTGAACATGGCCCGTTCCATTTATACGAAGCTCACCGGCCGATACCGAAGCCTGGCTGGCTTCACCCAGCTCTGGCTTGCGCCGGACCACCTGATGCTGCTCCAATCCTCGCGCTTTTCCGAGCAGTATAAGCGCTTTGCATTTTCCGATATTCAGTCCATCGTGGTGACGGAACTCCCGCCGCGCACTGTTGCCCGGTCGGCGATAATCCTCGCCGCGTTGGCGTGGATGGGTCTCTGGTTCGCGCTGGAGGCGAGGTGGGCAAAATGGGCGATCGAGCTCAGTGGGGTGCTGGCGCTGCTGATTCCCATTGCCGATATCGCGCGAGGACCGCGCTGCCGCTGCGTGCTCCACACGCGGGTCAGCCGGGAGCCGCTCGAACCCGTGTCGCGGATCCGCATCGCGCGCAAGTGTTTGGCCGAAATCCGTCCCAGAATCGAAGCGGTGCAGGGCGTGTTGCCGCCCACGCTCGAGCCGTTCCCGCAGGCGCCTTCCGTGACAGAAACGCCGCCTCCGGAAACACCCTCTCCGCCCGGTTACCTGCCGGAAATCGTGTTTGGGCTTTTTCTGGCCAACGCCTTAATGATCTGGGCCCTGATGCGATTCCCTCAGATGACCGATCTTTCTGGAGTCCTTGTCAATACGATATTCGCGGAAATGCTGTTGATCGTGGTGGCGTTCCTTCGCCGCAAGGGCCGCGACCCGCGTGTGATCGTCTACGCGGTGATGGCGCTGGGTATCCTGGGTATTGCCTACGGCTTTTATGAACTGGCGCGGGAACTGAGTGGCTGGTATATGACGGTACTCGAAAAGGCGCGGAATAACGATCGTTCGATCACGCCCTTGACGATCTTTGCGAGCGGGGATCGGGCACAGTGGATGACGGTAGCGTGGCGTGCCGCCGCCGGCGTGATCGGGCTCGGGGCGGCATTCTACGAGCGGCGGAGCAAATGGCCCCGGTGAGTCTCCTCGACCGGCGCTGCTCGAATCACGCCGCGCGTGAAGCGGCGGTGCAATGCCCGTCCTGCAAACGGTTTTTCTGCCGGGAGTGCGTCACTGAGTACGATGGCCGCATGATGTGCGTCTCCTGCGTTACTCTGTTGGCGCGCAGTGAGGCCGGCGCGGAGCGTTCGAAGAAGATTCGATGGACATTGGGCGCCTTCGCGGGAATCCTTCTGGCTTGGATGGCGTTTTATTATCTTGGATCGTTGTTGGCGCGCATCCCCTCGCAGTTTCATGCAGAAGGCCTATGAACCGTTCCAGCGAACGCCCCGCCATCGATCTTTTGGAGGAAGCCGTCTCGCTCCTTCGCCATGCCCCCGTCGACGCCGTGGCGGCATACCTCATCGGCGCGGCGCCGTTCACGCTCGCGTTTCTGTTTTTTCTGGCCGATATGAACCGCAGCCCGTTCGCGTCCGATCAACTGGCCTGGGCATCGCTCGCCGTCGCGCTTCTGTACGTCTGGAAGAATATCTGGCAGGCGCTGTTCATGGCGAAGCTGTACCGCGTGGTTTCTCCCTCGGAAGCGCCCACGCCGGGCCATTGGCAGGCGATCCTGATGCAGGCGGCGCTGCAGCCGGTGGGCCTGGTATTTCCTCTACCACTGTCGTGGACGGTGGCCTTCTTCCGAAACGCCGCGTTGTACGCGGGGCTGGGGCGGCACGATGCCGTTTCCGCCGCGCGCCGCCAGTCCGCCTACGCGCCAGGGCAAAATTGGAGCGTGCTCGCCATTGTGCTGGTTGGCTCGTTGCTGCTGTTCGCAAACGTTCTGATGGTAATCGTTTTTCTGCCGCAACTGGGCCGTTCGCTGCTGGGGATTGAGGGCGATCTGGCGCGTCTCGGCATGGGGATTCTCAACCTCACTACATTGAGCGTCGCCGGGGCGATCACCTGGCTGGCCGTGGATCCGTTGCTCGACGCCGTTTATGTGCTGCGGTGCTTCTACGGCGAATCGGTGGCCACCGGAGCCGATCTTCGGGCGGCATTGAAGCGCGCCACGGCGATGATCGCGCTGATCGTGGTCGCGGCAACCGGTGCGCACGCGCAGAGCATCGATGAGAAGAAGCTTGATCAGGCCATCGACCAGGTGATCCATCAGCGCGAGTTCACCTGGCGGGCGCCGCGCACGTCGCCGGAGCCGCAGGGCAAATGGGTGAGTTGGTACCGCGCGGCGGCGAAATCCCTCCAGGAGGCTTGGGACTGGCTCGGCGGAAAAATCCGGGAATGGCTCCAGCCTCAGAAGGAAGGGCGTGGAGCCGATAAGGCGGCGACGGTCAATCGTAAAGCAATTCTGGCGCTTATATCGGCCATCATCGCGCTGACTGCCGGAGGAATTGTTCTGTTTTTTGTGCGGCGAAAACCCGGCCCCGCGGTGAAAGCGCAAGGAGTGGCCGCTTCAGTACCCGCGCTGAATCTGGCCGACGAATCGCTCACCGCCGACCGTCTGCCGGAAGAGGAATGGCTTGCCCTGGCCGACGAGTTCATCGCGAAAGGCGATTTCCGGCTGGCCCTGCGCGCCCTCTATCTGGCCGCGCTGAACTATCTCAGCGCCCGCGATCTAGTGTCGTTGCGACGCTGGAAGACCGGCCTCGATTACCGCCGCGAACTGGCCCGCCGCGCGCGCGCGACCCCCGATTTACCGCAGGCCTTCTCGCAAGGCGTGGCGATTTTCGAGGAAGGCTGGTATGGCCGTCACCCCGTGAATCGCGCCATGGCGGAGGCGGTGGCCTCCGGCTTCAATCAAATGAGGGCGCATGGGAAATAGACTTGCCATCGCCGCGCTTTTGATTGCCCTTGCCTGGGGGCTGGAGCAGGTGGTGGTATCGCCCCTGGATATCGGCGCGGTCTATCCCGAATACTCCACGCTGCGGGCGGACCCGATGGGTGCGATGGCGCTGTACCAGAGCCTCGGCAGGATCACGAACGTCGAACGGCTGTATAAAAGTCGGGAGGAAACGGTTCCCGGGAAGGGAACCACGATGTTCGTGCTCGGCGTCGATCCGGTGGCATGGTCGCACGCGGACCGCGAGACGCTGGAAGAATATGAAAGGCTCACGCGGAACGGCGCCCGATTGGTGTTCGCGTTTCTGCCAGCCCAGAGAAGTTTTGTGGACACCGCCGACACTCCCGTGGAGATGCGCTGGCACATCCATTTCGGCTATCGGAAAATGCACGCCGACGTGGGCGAGATTCCCCATGAGTCCGGTCTCCGGCTGACGGGCGGCGCGGACTGGAAGACGCTCGATGCTGCGTCCAACGCGCTCGAAAGACCTCTGGGCGCGGGATCGGTGGCTCTGATTGCCGATAGCTATCCGCTCAGCAACGAAGGCCTGCGGGAGGCGCGCGACCCGGCGCTGATCGTCAAGCTCGCCGGCAGCGCCAACCGCATCGTCTTCGACGAGAATCATTTTGGCGTCGCCGAAACCGGCAGCATCGCCAAGCTGATACGCAAATATCATCTGGAAGGGGCGCTGGGCGTGTTGGCCCTGGCCGCCATTCTGTTCCTGTGGCGCAGCGCGTCCAGCCTGCTGCCTTCGCGCGCGCCAGGCGTCGATCAGGCCGTCGCGGGACGGGATTCGCTGGAAGGTATGACCGCGCTGCTGCGCCGCGGCATCGCCGAGAAGGACCTGGTGCGCGTGTGCTACGCCGAATGGCGAAAAACCTCGCCGCGCGTTCCCGTGCCCGATGAGTCCGCATTCAATCAAAAAAATGCAGTCGCGGCGTATAAAGCGCTGATGGAGAAACGATGACCGAACGACTTGAACTGCTGCACCAGACGCTCGAACGCGCGCGGAAGCAAATTTCCAAGGTGATTCTGGGCCAGGACGCCGCCGTCGACGCCGCGCTCACCGTCATTCTGACTCGCCAGCACGCGCTGATTGAGGGAGTGCCCGGTGTGGCGAAAACGCTGCTCGCGCGCACTCTGGCTCACGTGCTGGGATGCGAGTTCGAGCGCATCCAGTTCACTCCGGATCTGATGCCCGCCGACATCACCGGCACCAGCGTGTTCCATTTCGAGCGCAACGAGTTTCACCTGGTGCGCGGGCCGGTGTTCACGTCATTCCTCCTGGCCGACGAAATCAATCGCGCTCCCGCGAAGACGCAATCGGCGCTGCTGCAGGCAATGCAGGAGCGCGCCGTGACCATCGATCGCGAGACCTATCGCTTGTCCCCGGATTTCACCGTGTTCGCCACGCAAAATCCCATCGAATACGAGGGCACCTATCCGCTGCCGGAGGCGCAAAAGGACCGGTTCCTGCTAAAAATGCCGATGGCCGCCCCGGAGCGCGCCGACGAAATGGAACTGGCGAAAAGGATGCTCGGCGCCGATGCGCCGGAAACGTGCCTGGATCGCGGCGACGTCCGGGCAGTGCTCCAGGCAGGCGAATTGGATGCGGCGCGAGCGGCGCTCGTGGATGTTGCGATGCGCGAAGAGCTGGTGGCCTACATCGTCGATCTGGTGAGGAAAACGCGTACGGATGAAAGCGTTCTGGTGGGCGCGGGGCCTCGCGCCACGCAAGGATTAGTCGCGGCGAGCCGCGCGCATGCGGCCATTGCCGGACGCGATTTCGTGACTCCGGATGACGTGAAGGCGATGGCCATTCCGGTGCTCGATCACCGGCTGATTCTGCGGCCCGAGTTCGAGATCGAAGGCATGACGCCGGCCGAGGCAGTGGGGAAAATTTTGGAAAGTGTAGCGGTACCCGTGTAATGAAGATTCGAAAAATGGGGACAGATTACTCTGCCGCTGCCTGCATGGCAGATGTGGACCAGGCGGTCGGTCCAGATTTTTCACGCTACTTATGATTCCCTCATCCAGACTCATTTGGCTCGTGATGATCGCGGGATTTCCTGCGGCGATGCTGGCCGCATTGTCCCCTGCCATGCGGTTGACGGCGGTAATATTGCTGATCTCGGGGGCAATGGCCGCGATCGTGGACGCCTTACTGCGATCGCGCTCTCTGGACGGTATTCGCGTGGAACTGCCCTTGCTGGCGCGCCTCTTCAAGGATCGCGAGGGCGAAATCCGTGTGCGTGTCCACCACGCGCATTCCGGCCGAATCCGCTTGGCAATTGCTGTTCCCGAGGGCATAGATGCGGAGTTCGAGGAGCAGGACGTTGATTTGCCCGAAGGCGCTGGGGCCTCTGAGTTCGTCTGGAAATGGACCGCGCGGCGGCGGGGATTGTATCGCGTGGACGCGGTGTATCTGGAAGCCGCGTCTCCTTGGGGGCTGTGGCGGGCGCGCCGTAAGGACGCCGCGGGCATGGAGATTCGCGCCTATCCCAATCTGCGGCGCAAGGACGATCTGAAGGCCCTGCGGCAGGGCGTGAGCGGCGCGCATTCCCAGAGGCAGGTCGGCCGCGGGCGCGAGTTCGAAAAGCTGCGCGAATACCTGCCGGGCGACGCGCTCGACGAGATTCACTGGAAAGCGACGGCGCGCCACGGCAAACCGATCACGAAGGTATTTCAGGTCGAGCGCACCCAGGAGGTCTACGTCGTCATCGACGCGTCGCGCCTTTCGGCAAGGCTCGTGGGCGAGGAAACCGCGTTGGAGCGGGCGATTTCAGCGGGTTTGATCATCGGATCGGCGGCGGAAAAGAGAGGGGATCTGTTTGGACTTGCCGCGTTCTCCGGCCAAGTGAACGCGTTCGTGCGGGCGCGGAACGGCAAAGCGCATTACGCGGCGTGCCGGGACGCAATTTACCAATTGCACCCGCAGCCGGTTTCGCCCGATTTCGATGAGATTGCCACGTTCCTGCGGCTGCGCCTGCGGAGACGCGCGATGGTGCTGTTTCTCACGTCGCTCGACGATCCGGTGCTTGCGGAAGACTTCGCCCGGGCTACGAAACTGCTGGCAAGAAGGCACTTGGTGCTGGCCGGGATGCTGCGTCCCGCGTCGGCGCGGCGGCTATTTGAGAACGATGTGGAAACGGTGGAAGATATTTACAGGGACCTCGCGGGCCACATCGCCTGGAGGCGATTGAAGGAACTGGAAGCGTCGCTCGCGCGGAGCGGGGTGAGGCTGTCAGTGATCGACCCGGAGAATTATTCCAGCGCGCTGATCGGGCTTTACGACACGGTAAAGCAGAGGCAGTTGCTGTGATTCTCGATCTCACACGCTTTGTCGAAGCCGGGCGTCCTCATTGGACGGCGCTCGAAAAATCCCTTGCTTGGCTGGAGGCGAATCCCCATGCCCGGCTGACGCTCGCCGAAGTAGAGAATCTGCATGTCCTCTATCAACGCGCCTCTGCCGATCTGGCGCGCGTACCGGAGGGCGAACTGAAACGCTATCTCGAATGGCTGGTCAGCCGCGCCTATGCTGAGATTCACGAAGCCCGGGAGCGCACGCACTTCCGTCCCTGGAAATGGCTCACCGGGGAGTATCCGCGCACGTTCCGCAAGCATCTGCGGGCGTTCCAATTAGCCGCGGCGCTGACCATCGGAGGCGTGGCATTTGGGTCGCTGGCGCTGCGCATCGATCCGGAAGCGAAAAGCGTCATCATGCCGTTTGAGGCGCTGCAAAGTTCTCCGGCCGAGCGCGTGGCCAAGGAGCGCGCCGACGCAGGCAAACACATGACCGGCGTAAAAGGCCGGTTTTCGGCGCAGTTGATGACGCACAACACGCAAGTCGCGCTGACGACGCTCGCCATGGGGATGACCTTTGGCTTTGGCACGATCGTCCTGCTGTTCTATAACGGCGTGATCCTGGGCGCGGTGGCGTTCGATTATATCCACGGCGGAGAAGGCGTGTTCCTGATGGGTTGGCTGCTGCCGCACGGCATCATTGAAATTCCGGCGATTCTGGTGGGCGGGCAGGCGGGGCTGGTGATCGCCTACGCGCTGATCGGTTGGGGCAGCCGCTTTTCGCGAGCCGAACGTCTGCGGCGCGTCTCGCGCGACGTGGTCACTCTGGCGTCGGGCGCGGCGCTGATGCTGGTGTGGGCGGGGATGATCGAGTCGTTCCTGTCGCAATATCATGAGCCCGTCATCTCCTATGGGACGAAGATCGCCTTCGGGCTGGTCGAGGCGGCGCTGCTCACGTCTTATCTGGCATTCGCCGGCAGGAAAGCAGGATGACGGGCGACAGTCTCACCATCCGGACGCCGGAGGGCATCGAATTTGCCCTGCCGCTGGCTGGTCCTGTGAGTAGGATGCTCGCCCTGATCGTCGACGTGGCGGTGGTCGCCGCCATCGGCAAAATGGCGGAACAGTTGCTCGCGCCGCTGGGGTTTTTAGGGAAAGATATTTCGGACGCGATTCGCATCCTCTCCTATTTCGTTATCTCCTTAACTTATATGGCCTTGGCTGAGTGGCTTTGGCGCGGCCAGACCGTGGGCAAGAGGCTGCTGCGGCTGCGGGTGGTGGACGTTGGCGGGCTGAAGCTGGAGCCGAGCCAGGTGATCGTGCGCAATCTGATGCGCTTCATCGACGCCCTGCCGGCTCTGTATCTTGCAGGTGGAATCTCATGCCTGGCCAGCGAGCGGCGCCAGCGGCTTGGCGATCTGGCGGCTGGGACGGTGGTGATCCGCG
The DNA here is from genome assembly GCA_037439565.1 of Acidobacteriota bacterium. Taxonomy (GTDB): domain Bacteria; phylum Acidobacteriota; class Terriglobia; order Bryobacterales; family Bryobacteraceae; genus Palsa-187. The sequence continues at coordinate 52,171 of JBBIVT010000003.1, forward strand.
CCCCGAAGCTGGAGCGTCCCGATTTGGATCAATTGCTCGGCGGGAAGTTCAATTCGCTGGCGGAGATCCGTCATCTGGCTGCGAGGCTGCGGCAAAGGGTCCGGCCGGAGGTGGCGGCGATCGCCTTGGAGGCTCTATTGCGCCGCGATGAAATCGAACCGCGCGCCCGCCTAAAGCTGTTTCGCGAATTGGCGGACTACTTTCGCCGCCTGGTGGAATATCCGCCTGAGATATCCGAGCAACTCTCTGATGAGCAGTATGTGCGTAACGTCGCCGAAATTCTTCATCGGAAGTAGCCTACTCCCAGCCATTGCATGCTAGGGGGGAGTGTGCTGAAGTAATAGTTGATGCAATGCGGTAAGTTCCTGAAATTTCTGCCTCTGTTGCTGTTCGTGTTGGCTTCCTGCAACCGTGATCCGAAGGTGCAGGCGCAGCGGCAACTGGAGCAGGCCAACAAGTTTTTCTCGCGCGGGAAGTACAAGGAAGCGGCGATCATGTATAAACGCGCCCTTCAGAAAGACATGCGCTTCGGCGAGGCGTACTACCGCCTCGGCTTGACTGAGTTGAAGCTGCAAAGCTATGGCGAGGCGCTTCGCTCGTTGCGACGCTCGGTGGAGCTTCAGCCCGCCAATACGGACGCCATCACCAAACTGGCGGACCTTTACATGCTGGCCTCCACGCAGCAATCTGCAGGGCAGCAGAAGCAGCTCTTGGATGAAGTGAAGGATCTTTCCGACAAGTTGCTGAAGCAAAACCCGGATTCGTTCGACGGACACCGGTTGAAAGGGCAGTTGGCGCTGCTTGACAAGGATCCCAAGGCGGCAATTGAGGAATTCGAAAAGGCCAACCGCATTAAGCCGAATCAACCCGAAGTCGTGCTGGTGTATTTCCAGGCGCTGATCCTGGATGACCGGTTCCCGGAAGCGGAGAAGCTGGCGAATGCTCTGATCGACAACGAGAAGGCTTACGCGCCGATGTACGATTTGTTGTACGCGCAGTATCTGCGGCGGAAGGATTTGGCCTCGGCCGAGGACCTGCTGAAGCGAAAAGTAGCCAACAACCCGTCGCAGGTGCGCGCGATGATTCAGTTGGCACAGCACTACTTCTTCTCGGGCAAAAAAGCGGAGATGGATGCCGTGATGCAGCAGCTGAACGATGAGAAGAAATTCCCCGATGGGCATCTCGCTGCGGGCGATTTTTATCTTTTCCGCCTGAAGGATGCGGAGAGTGCCCGGGTGCAATATGAAGCGGCCATCAAGGCGTTTCCAAAGGACAAGGCAGTGTATCAAAAGCGCCTGGTGGAGTTGTACGCGACCACGGGAAGGGGTCCTCAGGCCAACGAAGTGCTCGCCGCCATTCTGAAGGATAATCCAAAAGACAGCGAAGCCATCGGAATGCGGGCCGCGCTGATGCTGGCGACTGGAAATCGCGATCAGATCGCCGCGGCGGCCAATGACCTGCAAGCCCTGGTCACCAAATCGCCGGAAAATCACATGTACCGGTTCAACCTGGCCCGGGCGATGGTGGCGAAAGGCGAAATCGAGCCAGCACGGCTGCAACTGGAAGAGGCCATCAAGCTGCGGAGTGATTTCGTTCTGGCGCGGATCCTGCTGGCGAAAATCTACCTAGCCGAAGGTCAGCCGGCGAAAGCGCTGAACGAAGCCGAAGGCGCCATCGCGGTCGATAAGGGCAACTTACAGGCGCATCTGACCCGGTCGAGCGCGCTTTTGGGAATGGGGGACAAGGATAAGGCCCGCCAGGAGCTGGATCTAATCGGTAAGGCATATCCGCAAAACCCCGAGGCCAAATACCAGGTGGGCTTCATGGCTCTTCAGGATAAGGATTACAAGCGGGCGGAACAGATTTTCACCGACGTGTATAAGTCGAATCCCAACGACACCCGCGGGTTGGCCGGAGTCACGGAAACACTGGCTGCGGAGGGCCGCATGGCAGACGCCATCAAGGAGACCCAAAAAGCTGTCGAGAAAGAACCGCAGCGGCGGGATCTCAAACTGGTGTTGGCGAAGTTCTACGTGCGCTCGGAGCGCTACGACGAGGCGATTGCCATCTATCAGTTCCTGATTCAACAGGAGCCCCGGTCGGCCGATCTGTTGTTTCAGTTAGCCGAAACGCAACGGCGTAAAGGCGATCTGAATGGGGCGGTCGATACGTTCCGGCGGTGCAGCCAGGCGGCTCCCGCCGATACCGCGTGTCTCACCCAGATGGGGCTGATTCTGGACGCTACCGGCAAGCGGGACCAGGCCAAGCCGATCTATGAACAGATCCTGAAGATCAAACCGGATAACGGCGTGGCGCTGAATAATCTGGCCTTCATTAAGGCCGAGGAAGGCGTGGACTTGGATCAGGCGCTGTCGATGTCCCAACGGGCGCGCCAGCAGATGCCCAACGCTCCTGAGGTTTCCGATACACTCGGCTGGATTTACATCAAGAAAAACTTGAGCGAGGACGCCGTGCGCGTCTTCAAGGATCTTACGGCACAGGTTCCGTCGAATCCAACCTTCCATTATCACTACGGGATGGCGCTGCTGCAGAAGGGCGATAAGTCCTCGGCGAAAAAGGAGTTGGAGCTGGCTCTGGCGGACAAACCTTCCAAGGGCGATGAAGTCAAGGTCCGGGAACTTCTGCAGAAGCTTTAATCGGAGATTCGACTGACAAAATCTGCGTGGTTCCCTTATGTAGCGCCCTTCGCGGTGTTCCTGGCCCTTCTAGCCCTGCACTCGGTTCTTCCGTTGCCGGATCTAGCCGATCAGATCCTGCGGGTCGCCGTGATGCTGCCGGTCCTATGGTTCATTGCGCGGCCGGTCGTCGACTTCAGGGTGCGCCATCTGGCGGCGACGCTGGCCATCGGCGTGGCCGTGTTTGTCCTTTGGATCGGGCCCGATTTGCTGATTCACGGCTACCGGCAATGCTGGCTGTTTCAAAATGCCGTGACGGGGAAAGTGGCGTCGTCGTTGGCGGCCGGCTCCATAATGAGCTGGCCAGTGCTGGCGCTGCGAACCTTCCGCGCGACCCTTATCGTCCCCATCGTCGAGGAATTATTCTGGCGCGCCTGGCTGATGCGATGGCTGATTGACAACGATTTCGAGAAGGTGCCGCTCGGAAAGTATGCGCCGCAGGCGTTCTGGCTCGTGGCGCTGCTGTTCGCTTCCGAGCACGGACCTTATTGGGACGTGGGCCTGTTGGCCGGAATCGTCTATAACTGGTGGATGGTGCGCACGAAGAGTCTGGGCGACCTGATTCTGGCGCACGCCGTGACAAATTTCGTCCTGAGCGTGTACGTGATCGCGGCAGGCAAGTGGGAATATTGGTTATGAAGATGGAAATGATTCGTGAAGGGGCGTCGGCGGCCAACGCCAAGGTGGCGCTGTTCGACTTCGATGGCACGCTGTCCCTGGTTCGCTCCGGGTGGATGGACGTCATGGTCCCGATGATGGTCGAAATTTTGGCCAGCCTCAAGACAGGGGAATCGGACGCGGAATTGAAGACCGTGGTTGAGGATTTCGTGTGGCGGCTGACGGGCAAGGAGACGATCTATCAGATGATAGCCTTGGCCGAAAATATCGAGAAGCGCGGCGGCAAGCCGCTCGATCCGCTCCAGTATAAAAAAATGTATCTGGACCTTCTTTGGGAGCGCATCCGGGGCCGCGTGGAGGAGTTGAAAAGCGGCAAGGCGTCGCCGGAAAAGTACATGGTTCCCGGCGCACGCGCGCTGCTCGAAAGCCTCAAGGAGCGCGGCCTGAAAATGTACCTGGCCAGCGGCACCGACGAAGTCTATATGAAGGAAGAAGCGCGCCTGATCGATGTCGCCAGGTACTTCGACGGCGGAGTTTTCGGCGCGCTTGACGACTACAAGAGTTTTTCCAAGAAGATCCTGGTGCAGAGAATCCTGGCCAGCACCGACGTCCGCGGCGAAGAGATCATCGGCTTCGGCGACGGTTACGTCGAGATCGAGGAAGTGAAACTGGTCGGCGGAGTAGCCGTGGGTGTGGCGTCGACTGAACCGGAGTGCCAGGTGGTGGACGAATGGAAGCGCCAGCGCCTGATCGGTGTCGGCGCGGATTACATCGTGCCCAACTATCTTTGCCGCGAGCAGTTAGTGGAGGCCCTGTTTGCCGAACCGGTCCAAGTATGAAATGTTCGATCGCCGGAGGTTGGAGATCAAGCCGCTCGGCGAACGGGCGAACGATTTGGAGATCGGCCACTGGCTGAAGCTCCAGGACGGGACGCCGCCATTTGAGCACGACGATCTGCCTGAGGTCGCCTCGCGATTGCGCAGGGCCAAGGAATCTGGAGCGGCGCGCATTGTCTGCATGGGCGCGCACGTGCTGCGTGCGGGCGTGAATCGCCATCTCATCGGCCTGATGGAGCGCGGCTGCATTTCGCACCTCGCTGTGAACGGCGCGGCGGCCATTCACGATTACGAGTTGGCCCGCATCGGCGCGACGACCGAAAGCGTCGCCCGTTATGTGCGATCGGGCGAATTTGGGTTGTGGAAGGAAACCGGCGAGTTGAACGGCTGGATCGCCGAGGCGGCGCGCGAAGGCTACGGGTTCGGAGAAAACGTCGGCCGCCGGATTCTGGAAAGCGATTATCCGTATCGCGAGTGGAGCGTGTTCGCGGCGGCTTACCGTATGGGCGTCCCCGTCACGGTGCACGTGGGCATCGGTTACGACATCCTGCACGAGCATCCGAACTGCGATGGCGCCGCGGCCGGCGAGGCCAGCTATCGCGATTTTCTGATTTTCGCCCGCGCGGTGGAAAAACTCGAAGGCGGCGTCATGCTCAACTTCGGTTCCGCCATCATGGGGCCCGAAGTCTATTTGAAGGCTCTGGCGATGGCCCGCAACGTCGCAAGGCAAGAAGGCCGGACGATTACAAAATTCACGACCGCCGTGTTCGACCTCGCCCCGATCCACGGCGATTTTCGCAGCGAGTTGCCCAAGTCCGATCCAGGCTATTATTTCCGCCCGCACAAGACCATCCTGGTTCGAACGGTGAAGGACGGCGGCGAGAGTTTCTATTTCCGCGGCGAGCATCGGGCGACTGTACCCGCCCTATGGCGCCTTTGCCAGGAGCGGGAATGACAACCGCGGAGATCCTACAGGCCTTTCGCGGCCTCCGAGTGCTGGTGGCGGGCGACGTCTGCCTGGATCGCTGGTGCCGCTACGATCCGAAGGAAGCTCTGGCGTCGCGTGAGACCGGACTGCCGCGCGTCGGTGTCATCTCCACGGAGACGACGCCGGGCGCGGCGGGAACGATCGCGAATAATCTGGCGGCGTTGGGCGCGGGCCGGGTAGCCGTCCTGGGCGTGACCGGCGAGGACGGCTTTGGTTGGGAACTGGATCGCGCTCTGCGCGTCCGCGGCATCGACGCGGGCCTGTTGATTCATTCCTCCGAAGTCCCCACGTTCACCTACACCAAGCTAATCAATGACGCCACGGACGAAGAGGATCTGCCGCGCATCGACTTCATTCACACCCGCGAAATTTCGCCCGCACTCGAATCGCGCGTGATCGACGCTCTGAACGCCGCCGCTGGCGAGTTCGATGCGATCATCGTCTCCGATCAGGCGGAGACCAAGGCGGGAGGCATCGTCACGGCGCGCGTGCGCGAAATCCTGACGCCGATCGCGCGGCGGAAAATTGTCTGGGTCGACTCTCGCGTGCGCGCGGAGCATTTTCGCGGCGTCATCCTGAAGCCGAATCGTGACGAGGCGGAGGAGGCGTCGATGCGGGCTTTGGGCCGCGTGGATTTCTCCGCGCTCAGGGCGCATACGGATGCCAAACTGCTGATCGTTACCCAGGGCGGCGATGGCGCCCTGGTGATCGACGAGCAGGGCCAGACCATCGCGGAAGGGCGCAAGGTGGAAACCCCGGTCGATATCTGCGGCGCGGGCGACAGCTTTTCAGCGGGCGCGGCGATGACTCTGGCCGTCACCGGTTCGGCGGTGGACGCCGCGCGCTTTGGTAACCTTGTGGCCTCCATCACCATCATGAAAAAAGGCACGGGCACTGCCTCTCCGGAGGAAGTGCTGGCTGCCGGATGAGCCACCGGGATAGCCTGCTCAGGGCCGCTCCCATCTTATGAATATCCTGGCCATCGATATCGGCGGTACCAAGTTTTCCTTAGCCTTGTTTCAAGGCGATCGAATGGTGCAACGGGCATCGCTCTCCACCGATCGCGATGGCGGCCCCGAATGGATGCTGGCGCGGATCGAAAGCCTGGCTCGAGGTTGGCAATTCGACCGCTGCGGCATCGGCTTCGGCGGGCCCGTGGACTTTCGCAAACAGACGGTGGCCTTGTCCACCCATGTCGGAGGATGGAAGAATTTCCCGCTCGTCGAGCGCGTCAAGGCCATGTTCAACGTGCCTGTGGCGATGGATAACGACGCCAACGTCGGGGCGCTGGGCGAGGCCATCTATGGTGCAGGTCGAGATGCCCGCCCGCTGTTTTATATGACCCTTTCGACAGGCATCGGAGGTGGGATCGTGCTCGCGGATTCCACCGTCTATCGCGGCGCGGATTCTTACGCGGGCGAGGTGGGTCACATCACTCTCCATCCGGACGGCCCCGAATGCCTCTGTGGATGGCATGGATGCTTTGAGCGCATATGCTGCGGCCTTTGGCTGGAGAGGGATTACGGGAAACCGGCGAAGGAATTGATGCAGGACCCGGCCTTTGTCGCCCGCTATGTCGTGGATTTGGCGCAGGGCATCAAAGCGGCGGTGATGCTGCTGAACCCGGCCCGCATTGTCATCGGCGGAGGAATATCAAAAGCTGGGGACGCGCTGTTCGTTCCGCTTCGCGCGGAACTGCGCCGGCAGGTAACGCCGTGGTCGCGGGCGCGGTTGGACGTGGTTCCCGCGGCTCTCGGCGACGATAGCGTCCTCTACGGATGCCTGCGGCTTATTCGGTCTTTTTAAACAAGCTGTCGAAAGCTGCGCGCGCGTCACTGGAACTACGCGGCGCGGAGATATTCGGCAGCGACGCGGCGCTGCCGCCGCCGGCTGGCTGCCCATACCCGCTCGAAGCCGGTGGGTGCGCCGCATCCCGGGCTACGGTGAATCGCGGTTTGAATAGCGCGCAGTCGTTGGCCTGATCCTTCGTGGCGATCCGCGCCGTAATCGGCTTCAGGCATTGGAAGCGCGTCGACGGCTCGAAATAGGAACACTGCTTGCAGCAGTGCAGAGCGGTGCCGCATTTTGGACAGTTGCCTTTGAAATCAGTGTCCGGAGGCAATGTGGTGGAGCAGTTGAAGCATCGCGCCGCCGTAACTGCCTGCACCAGCCGTGGCAGCCGCGGACCCGTGACGTCAAGCGGCAGGCGTGGACCCTGCGGACGCGCTCTCTCGTCGCGCTTTTCTCTGGAGTCTCGGCTACCGGAGTCCTGGTAACCATTCTGACGGTACTTGCGTTCGCCTTCCATATAGTACTTTGCCCTCAACGAATTAAGGGGGGTTGGCTCACTCCTTTGTTAGGTGTACAACAAGATTGGCAATAAGTTGCTTCGCGATGATTACGTTTGGGAAGTCGACGAGTTCAACCGGCTGGCAACGCGGTAGCCGGGAACTCTGTTAAATGCCTAAACCACTATTTACCACGGATTTCGCCAAGAATCCAGAGAAATCTTTATTTCAGAGCTGTTATCGGCGGCTTGTCCGCAAATCTTTAGCTTTCGGCAGCCCATTTAATCAGTGCGTTGCACGGCCGGTTCAAGGGATCGTCACAATGATTTGGGCTAACACGCAACGCGTAGCCCAATCGGCCAGTGGTGAACGGGGCGAAATCGCGCGCAAACAGAAACACCGATTCCTGTTGTGTCCCGATCGGTGACAGCGTGAGCACCTGAGTGTCTTCCAACTCGCCACGGGCACCGATGCGGCCGACGACTCCTTCCACGCGCACGTCCTGCGGTGTCAACCCAGCCAGATCCAGCCGCGTGCGAAGGGGGACGCTCGACCCGGCCGAGACCGTGTCGCCGCCGATGCCGTGATCGATGAACTTTACCGCCGGCCATCGCTCGGCCACCCCGCTGTGCCAGCGGACATGATCGCGCGGAGCCTCGAAGCCGTCGCGGGAGACGCGCTCGAAGCCTTGATGCGCGGGTTCGTACAACTGCGAAGAGTACTCCAGCACCATGCGCTGGCAGTTGAAGTTCGCACTCACTGACTTCAGCGATTGCTTCACGCGGCGCATCCATTCCATCGGGATGCCCTGCTCGCGGCCCTCGTAGTACATGGGCACAATTTCGTTCTCGAGTACCGCGTAAATACCGGCCGCGTGTGCGTCGTCGCGGTCCACCGAATAAGGATCCCGGTCGCCGATGGCCCAGCCCCCGCTGTTCTCGGAAGCCTCGTCGAACCAGCCGTCCAGAATGCTCAGGTTGAGATTACCGTTGATGCCAGCCTTCATGCCGCTGGTGCCGCAGGCCTCTTCGCCACGGCGCGGGTTGTTCAGCCAGATATCGACGCCCTGCACCATTTCGCGCGCCACCTGTAAGCTGTAATCCTCCACGAACACGACGTGGTTCGCCAGTTCCAACTCGCGCGAGTACTGCACAATTTCACGAATCAACGTCTTACCGGGAACATCCAGCGGATGCGCCTTGCCCGCAATGATGATCTGCACCGGCATGCGCGGGTTGGTCAGAATCCGCTTCAAGCGAGCCAGGTCCCGGAACAGAAGCGTCGCCCGTTTGTAGGTGGCGAAGCGCCGCGCGAAGCCGATGGTCAGGGCGTCCGGGTCCAGCACTTCTTGCAGATGCTTGATCTCGGAAGCCGGAGCGTTTCGTTCCGCCGCGGTGGAGGCGCCGCGCTCGCGCACGAAGGAAATCAGGCGGCGCTTGCGGCGGCGATGCGCCTCCCAGAGATCCGCGATGGGGATATCGTCGATCTGGTCCCACACGGTCGAATGTCCCTCGCGCCAGTCCGGCTCCAGAGCCTGATCGTAAAGAGAGGCCAAATCACCATTGATCCAGCTCGGCAGATGCACGCCATTGGTGACGGAGGTGATCGGAACCTCCCACACCGGGAGGTTCGGCCACAGCCCCTGCCACATCTCCTGTGAAACATGGCGGTGCAAGCGGCTGACGGCGTTGCGGTAGGCCGATGTCTTGAACGCGGCAATCGCCATGGAGAACGATTCGCTGGCGTCCTCCGGATGGCTGCGCCCCAGCGACAGAAGCTGATCGAAGGAAATGCCCGATTCGCGGCAGTACTCTTGAAAGTACTCGTACATAATCCCGGAGTCGAATAAATCGATTCCGGCGGGCACCGAGGTATGAGTGGTGAAGACGTTATTGGTGCGGGATGCGTCCAACGCTTCCTCGAACGTCATTTTCTCGTCCCGCATCAGGCGGCGGATGCGCTCCACGGCAAGGAACGCCGAATGGCCCTCGTTCATGTGGTACACGGTCGGCTGAATGCCCAGTTCTTCGAGCGCACGCAATCCGCCAATGCCCAAGGCAATTTCCTGGCGGATACGGTTATGAGCATCCCCGCCATAGAGCTGCGCCGTGATCACGCGATGCACGGGGTTGGGGTTTTGCGGAATATTACTGTCCAGAAGATACAGCTTCACGCGTCCCACGTCTATGCGCCAGACCTTCAGGAATACCTGCGCCCCGGACAGCATCACAGAAACCAGCATCTCGCTGCCGTCGGCGCGTTGGACCGGAGTCACCGGCAGCGAATAAAAGTCGTTGACCGGTGTGCGTTCCTTCTGCCATCCGTCCGGGCCGATCGATTGGCTGAAGTATCCGTTCTGATAGAGCAGTCCGACGCCCGTCAGCGGCAGATTCGCGTCGCTTGACGCCTTCAAGTGGTCGCCCGAGAGCACGCCCAGTCCGCCCGAGTAGATCGGCATACAGTCAAGCAAGCCGTACTCCATGGAAAAATACGCAACCATCATGTTGGAAGGCCGCGTGGAGGTGGCGGAAAGATAGGAGTCGTGCGTTTCACAGGCGCGCCGGTACAACGCCAGATATCGTGGATCGGACGCAGCGCGTTCCAGTGTCGCCTGGGAGACGCGGCCCAGCATGACGATCGGATTATGATTCGATGCTTTCCAGATGACGGGATCCAGGCGTCGGAACAGGGAACGGAGCGCGTGGTTCCAGCTCCAATGAAGGTTCAACGCCAGCTCCGGCATGCGCTGCAGGGAGGCCGGGAGAGCGGGGCGGACCAGGAATTCTTTGAGTGGTTGAATCTGAAAGGACATCGCGAACGCTTAGTCCTAACAGGATAGCAAAGGATCGCGCTATGCTAAGTCGCGTGAAGATCAGGAAGCATTGTCTGCTTTGGCGGATCCCGGGTGTTGCGCTCGTGATGCCGTTGCTGCTCGCCGGCTGCGGTGGGTCGAAGAAGCCTGTGGTGGTCGGAGCGAAGTCCACCACGGCGCAGGGTTTAATCGGAGAAATCGCCGCCCAGCATCTGGAGCATCGTCTGGGGCGCAAGGTCGTGAGGAACTTGAGCCTCGGCAATACGGCGATGGCGTACCAAGCCCTGACGAACGGTGAAGTCGGCCTCTATCCGGAGGAGACCGCCACCATTCAGGCGGTTATTCTAAAGGAGCCGCCGAACCCTGACCCGGCCAGTTCGCTCGAACGGGGGCGTAACGAAATGCGGCGGATCGCGCAGGTGGAGGTGCTGGATCCGCTCGGCATTGACGACGTGTGGCGGCTCATCGTGACCAAGAATCAGGCGGCCGGGACGCTCAGTGAGGCGCAAGAAGCGAAACCCGGCTGGAGACTTGGCGTGACTCGCGACTTCAATGAGCGCCTCGATGGACTCACCGCGCTCAATCAGTACCACCTGCCGATGGCCGCGGTGCCGCGGGTGGCCGATGCAGCCTCTTTATATGCCGCGCTGGAGTCGGGCGAGTTAAGCATGGTGGCCGGGAATGCTACCGACGGCCCTCTCTCCCGGCACAGCGACTGGAAAATCCTTCGCGATGACAAAAAAGTTTTTGTTTCCTATCGAACCTGTCTCATGGTGCGCGCGGACTTGATCATGAGCGACCCCAGGATCCAGCCCGCATTGGCCGAATTGTCAGGAAAATTCACCGATGAAGCGTTGAGCGCGCTGGCCGCGCAGGTGGATATCGATCACAGGAAAGCGGCGGACGCTGCGGCGGAATTTCTGGCTCGCGCAGGATTGAAATAATTCTTAAGGAACAAAACCAAACCGCGACGCGTCCGTCTTAATAACCAAAGCGAGTGAGGCCTCCGCGCGGATCCCTTCCCCAACTACAACCGCCGCACGGAGGCCCGCTTTTTGTTCCCTAAAGTGTACAGGGAATCCCGGAAGCGGTCAATTCTTATTTTGGAGAGAAGGATACATTTACCGGCGGTTGATACCGCGCGCCGGGCCTTGCGCTCCATTCGGGCTACTTTTTTCTTTGATCTAAATTCGGCAGGAACACCGTCAGAAGGCCGATGGCCGGGAGGAAGGCGCACGTGCGGTAGACGAAGGTGATGCTGGTCGCGTCGGCGAGGCGCCCGAGCATGGCGGCCCCGATGCCGGCGACCCCGAAGGCGAGTCCGAAGAAGAGGCCGGAAATGGCGCCTACACGGCCGGGGACCAGTTCCTGTGCGTAAACGAGGATCGCCGAAAAGGCCGAGGCCAGCACCAGGCCGATGATGACGGTGAGGACCCCGGTCCACAAGAGATTCGCGTAGGGCAGCGCCAGGGTAAACGGCAGGATGCCGAGGATCGAGGCCCAGATGACGTACTTACGGCCGATGCGATCGCCGATGGGGCCTCCGGCGAAAGTGCCGGCGGCGACGGCTCCCAGGAACAGGAACAGGTGGATCTGGGCGTTCTGGACCGAAAGGTGAAATTTACTGATTAAGTAAAAAGTATAGTAACTGGTCAGGCTGGCCAGATAGATATATTTTGAAAAAACCAGGGCGATGAGTACCAGCATGGCGAGGGTCACCTGGCGGGGCGAAAGGGTCGCATGACGCTCCGGAGCGCGGCGTTGGACAGTGGGCGGGTGATGGGTTTTGTACCATGATCCGACCTGGACAAGAATCAGCATGGCGATCAGAGCGGCGAGGGAGAAGAAGGCGATGCTGTGCTGTCCCTTGGGGAGGACGATGAAGGCCGCCAGGAGGGGGCCGGTGGCCGATCCGGCGTTGCCGCCAACTTGAAATAAAGATTGGGCTAAACCGTGCTGGCCACCCGATGCCAGACGGGCGATTCGTGAGGATTCCGGGTGGAAGACCGCGGAACCGACGCCCACCAGCGCGACTGCGGCCAGGATTGCCAAAAAGCTGGGCGCGGAGGCAAGCAGGAGGAGTCCGGCGAGTGTAAATCCCATGCCGATGGCGAGAGAGTAAGGCTTCGGATGCTTGTCCGTATACACGCCGACCAGCGGCTGGAGCAGCGAGGCGGTGATCTGAAGCGAAGCGGTGATCATGCCGATCTGGCTGAAATCGAGATGGTAGGACGATTTGAGGATCGGGTAGACCGCCGGGACAACGGATTGCATCATGTCGTTCAGCAGGTGACAGAAGCTGATGGCTGCCAGGATTCGGAAGGCGGTTCCCGACGCGTCCTGAGTGAGACCTGGGTTTACGGTGGTGGCAGACACTCTTTTCTAGTTTACGTCCAGAAACGCCGGAGCGTTAGGATACACATCGGTATAGCAGGATCTTCCGAATCCCATATTCCGGACTTGCTCTGGCCTGGGAAGTGCAGTATTATCAATCACAAGCTTCGGCAAGAGGGTGGTCCTTCACGTGCACTGACTCCACCCGGGTTCGTGTCTTCAGCGGGCAGTATGAAGGAATTCAGGCAACAGCTCGTTAGCGCGTTGCTGGTGATCGTGACGGTGGCGGCGGTGGTGGCCGCAGCAGTCAACTTCCAGCAACAGAGCCGATTTGCGCTTCCTGACGACGGCGTCGCCTGGGTGGATCAGATCGGGGCCGATCATAATGCGCACGTAGTGGCGGCATACGTAATGCCGGGAAGTCCGGCGGCAAAGCAGGGGCTGCGGGCCGGTGACGTTCTTCTCTCCATCGAAGACGTCCGGATGGACGATGCGCTCGAAGCGACGCAGGTGCTGGCGCGGCTAGGCCCGTGGCGCGAGGCCAAGTACGAAATGATGCGTGGCGGCCGGCCGTTTGCCGCCAAGGTGATCATCGGTCAGGCCGAACGCGATTCCACAATTTTTTATCAATATGCGGTGGCCGTGTTGTATCTGGCCATCGGGCTATTTGTTTATTTCCGGCGGGGAAGCGCGCCGCGGGCGCTGCATTTCTTCCTGCTGTGCCTGGCGTCGTTCATCATGTCGGCGTTCCATTATTCAGGGAAGCTGAATAACTTCGACAAGTTGATTTATCTGGGCAACGTGGTGGCGGGGTATCTTGCCCCGACGCTTTTTCTGCACTTCTGCTTTGTGTTTCCCGAGGCGCAATCCTGGATCAGGAGGCGGGGCGCGGCAGTGCTGTTGTACATCCCCGGCCTTTCGCTGATGGCCGCCCACTTAGGCGTGATTTTCGGATACGTCCATACGGATGCGCCGCTGCTCGAAATGCGTTGGGTGCTGGACCGGGTCTGGCTGACGTTCCTGTGCGGGATGTACCTGGGCGGCGGAGCCGTTCTGGCCTGGCAGTTGCGCAAGGCCGAGGATCCGGTAGTGCGCAAGCAGTTGACGTGGCTGCGCAACGGCGCGGTGGTTGGGATTGTGCCGTTCGCGCTGATTTACGCCCTGCCTTATCTGTTTGGCGTGCCGCCGAATCACGCCATGAATCTGGCGGTGCTGTCCCTGCCGCTGATTCCGCTCACCTGGGCCTACGCGATTCTGCGCTACCGCTTGATGGATGTCGACGTGATTTTCCAGGAAGGCTATGTCTACACGTTGGCCACGCTGGCGGTGCTGTCGATCTTCTACGGCCTGATCTTCACGGTGAGCAAGGCGGGTGAACTGAATGGCACGGCGATGGTGGCGCTGATCCTGATTGCGGCATTCGTGTTCCAGCCGATCCGCAAGTGGATTCAGGAGCAGTTGGACCGCTATTACTTCTACAAAGACCGCTACGATTACCGGCGCACGCTGATTGAGTTCGCGCGCGAGCTGGGTTCGCCGACGAATTTGGGTGAGATGCTGGAGAGCGTGGCGGACCGGTTGATCCGGACGCTGGGTATCCGCCACGTGGCGTTCTTCGTGTGGGACGATGCCGAAGCGCGGTTCCGGTTGGAACTGGCCAGCAACCGGCACGGCAAGCAGACGGAAAATGTTCCCTACGGGCTGGACTTGAGTTTTTTGAGCGCCAAGCCGGGAAAGCCGTATTTGTTCTTTGAAAGGACAAGGAACCTACTCGACGTGGTGTCGCACGAGATGCCGGTGTCGGCGCGGCGTTCGATCGCCGAACTGGAGCTGACGTATTACCTGCCCTGCCTGGCGCGTGGGCGGACGATTGCGTATCTGGGCGTGAGCCGCACCGAGTCGGGCGATTTTCTCTCCAGTGAGGATGTCGAGCTTCTGGTCACGCTTTCCGGCTACGTGGGCATCGCGGTGGATAATTCGATGCTGTATCAATCGCTGGCGCGCAAGGTGGAAGAGTACGAGCGGTTGAAGGAGTTCAGCGAAAACATCGTCGAATCGATCAACGTCGGGATTCTGGCCGCGGATCTCGAGGATCGCGTCGAGAGCTGGAACTCGCAGATCGAGAAGTTGACGGGGATTTCCCGGGCGCAGGCGGTGGGCAGAAAGCTCAGCGAACTGTTGCCCGCGGACCTGTGCGAGCGGCTCGGGCCGGGCGTGGACAACGTCTACAAATACGTCCTGCAGCCACGGGAAACGACGCTGAACATCGCGGTGGCGCCGCTGATTTCCCGCGATGGCGCGCGGATCGGGCGGCTGATTATTTTCGACGACGTCACGGACCGGGCGGAGCTGGAGCGGAGGCTCATGCAGGCCGACAAGCTGAGTTCCATCGGGCTTCTCGCCGCGGGCGTGGCGCATGAGGTCAACACGCCCCTGGCGGTGATCTCGACCTACGCGCAGATGCTGGCCAAACAGATTTCGGGCGACGAGCAGAAGGCGCCGCTGCTCGAAAAAATCGCGCGGCAGACGTTCCGGGCAAGCGAGATCGTCAATTCCCTGCTGAATTTCTCCCGCACTTCGCCGACGGAGTTCGTCAGCGTGGATCTCAACAAGACGCTCAAGGAGACGCTGGCGCTGATGGAGCACCAGCTGACGAAGATCGGCGTGAAGACGGCGCTATCGTTCGACGAGTCCCTGCCGCGGATCAAGGGGAACCCGGGAAAGCTGCAGCAGGTATTCCTGAATCTGTTCCTGAACGCGAGGGACGCGATGGAACGGGATGGATTGCTGACGGTGAAGACATCGGCCCATGACGGCCGCGTGATCGTTTCCGTGGCCGATTCCGGAGCGGGGATCGCGGCCGAGAATCTGGCGAAGATTTTCGATCCGTTCTTCACCACCAAGGGCGCGAAAAAGGGAACGGGATTGGGGTTGTCGGTGAGCTACGGCATTGTGCGCGAGCACGGAGGCGACATCGAGGTGGAGAGCAGGATCGGCGCGGGGACGCGCTTCGAGCTATCATTTCCTGAGGCGGCAGTTTTGGAGGCGGCGATCAAGCGAAGCGAGCTTCCGGCCGGTATTCCGGCGGGGACGCCGGTGCAAGCGGTGTCCGCCCAGGTCGTGTCCCCGGCGCCGAGTTCTGCGGTGGCGCGAACCGATAGGTTGATGTATTAGATGATCCTCGACAGTCCGTTTCCTCCCGACACGCCGAGCACGGAAAAGTCCCCTCGCGGGCGCATCCTGGTGATCGATGATGAACCGGACATTCGCGAAAGCCTGGAAGCGTTGCTTTCGCTCGAAGGCTATCGCGTCGATCTGGCAGTGAATGCCACCGAAGGGCTGAAGAAGCTGGAAACATCCCTGTACGATCTGGTGCTGGTGGACCTGATGATGCCGGACAAGAGCGGCATGGAAGTGGTGGAGGAGATCCGGCAGAGGGATCGCGAAACCCCGCTGTTCATGATCACCGCCTACGGGTCGATTGAAGTGGCGGTGGAGGCGCTGAAGCGCGGCGCCAACGATTACTTCTCCAAGCCCTGGGACAACGAGAAGCTGGTGATCGAGATCGAACGCATGATCTCGAAGCACCGTTTGGAGCGCGAAAATACCGAACTCAAACGGGCACTGAAACAGCGCTATAGCTTTCCGAATATCGTCGGCAAAAGCGAGAGAATGATGAAGATCCTCGACCTGGTGGCGCAGGTCGCCGCGAGCCGCGCGACGATTCTCATCACGGGCGAAACGGGAACGGGCAAGGAACTGATCGCCAATGCGATCCATGCAAGGTCGGCGCGCAGCGATCACCCGTTTGTTGCGGTAAATTCGGGTTCCGTTCCGCCCGATCTGCTCGAATCGGCTCTGTTCGGGCACGTCAAGGGCGCATTCACCGGCGCGGTGGCGTCGCGCAAGGGATATTTCGAGATCGCCAACCGGGGCACGATTTTCTTCGATGAGATCGGAACCATTTCGCCCGAGACGCAGACCAAGCTGCTCCGCGTGATTCAGGAGCGCGAGTTCATGCCGCTCGGCTCCGCGGAAACAATCCGCGTGGATGTCAGGATCGTGGCGGCCACCAATGCCGACCTGAAGAAGGCGGTGGAGGAGGGCAGGTTCCGCGAGGATTTGTATTACCGGCTGAACGTGATCAACCTCGCTCTGCCGCCGCTGCGCGACCGCAAGGAAGACATTCCGGCGCTGGTGGATCATTTCTTCGCCAAGTATTGCCGGGAAAATGAAAAGTACCTGGATTCCGGCGGGCGCAGCATGCTCCGGTTCGAACCGGAGGCGATGCAGATTCTGATGGATCACGCCTGGCCGGGCAATGTCCGCGAGTTGGAAAACGTGGTGGAGCGCGCGGTGGTGCTGGCGTCGCAATCGCTGGTTCCGGCCGATGTGCTGCCGGAGCATCTGCTGGAAGCCAAGGGCCTGAGAATCCGCCGGGACGCGAGCGGTGGGCTGGCCGCGGACGCTAGCCTGTTCGAAGTGGTCGCGGATTTCGAGCGGCGCAAAATCATTGAGCAGTTGGAAGAGTCCGACTGGAGCCAGACGGCAGCGGCCGAGGCCCTGCACGTTCCGCTGTCGACGTTGAATCAGAAAATCAAGCGGCTGAATATTGAAGTGAAGAAGCGCGGGCAGTAGAGCCGGCGCGCGACCCTTATCGCCATCAAGCTACCCTGAAGAAACATGCGTGCGCCGCTCTCCGCGAGCCCTTCAAATCTGGAGTCGATTCCGGATGTGCCGGCGGTCTTTTTACTGTGGGCCGGGGAGGGGAAGCCCTATCTGGCGCGAACGGCGCTGCTGCGGCGCCGCCTCAAGCGCCTGATTTCGGATCGCGACCGCGTGTCCAGGCTGCTGAACCTGCGCGGAATCGCGGAGCGGATCGACTACTGGCCCGTCGGCTCGCGCCTGGAGTCGTCGCTGCTTCACCTGGAACTGGCGCAGAAATATTTCCCCGGGGATTGGGAGAGAATCACCAGACTGCGCCCTCCGGCGTTCGTCCGGCTGACGGTGGAAAATCCATTTCCACGCACGATGATCACCACGCGGCTGGGCAAGGGCGTGTTTTATGGGCCGTTTGCCAGCCGCGCCGCGGCGGAGCGGTTCGACGAAGGGATGCTCGACCTGTTTCAGATCCGCCGCTGCGAGGACAATCTGACGCCATCGCCCGGGCATCCGGGATGCATTTACGGAGAAATGGCGCGATGCCTCCGGCCGTGCCAGGACGCGGTGACGGTGGAGGAGTATCGCAGCGAATCGGCGCGTGTGGAACAGTTTCTGCGGACCAGTGGCGCGTCGCTGCGCGAGGCAGCGGAGGCGGCCCGGGACAGGGCCAGCGCGGAGATGCAGTTCGAAGAAGCCGAACGGATGCATCTGCGCGTGGAGAAGATCGCGGCGGTGCAGGCGCTGGGCGGGGAACTGGCCAGGACCGTGGACCGGTTGTCGGGCCTGGCCGTGGTGCGCGCGCCGGTGTGCGAGGCAGTGGATCTCCTGTTTCTCCTCGGCGGGCGGTGGCAGGAGCCGGCGCGATTTTCGTTAGGGGAGGCCGGCGCGTCGATGGATCACCGGCTGCGGGACCTGGCGCGCGCGCTGCCCGCCGGAGGCCCCCCGAACCTGGAGCATCTTGCGATTTTGGCGCGCTGGCACGGCTCGAGCTGGCGCGACGGGGAGTGGCTGGGATTCGAATCCATGGAAAAGATACCGTATCGTAAATTGGTAAATGCGATTGGCCGCGTGCATGGGTTGAAAACGTGATCAAGTCTCTTCACGATTGGTGGCTTCCCCGGACTTGGCGGCGGGTTCACGCCTTTTGGACGCAGGGAGTTCGCCAGCAGGTGACTGGGGCCGGCATCGCATACACGGCGGCGCTGGTGGTGGTGGGCGCGGGCGCGTTTATTTCCACCAACAATCTGCTATTTCTGATTTTCGCGGCGATGCTCTCCACGCTGCTGATTTCGGGCTTTATCAGCCGGCTGGGAATCGCGGGCCTGGAGATTAACCTTTTGGCTCCGGAGCATATTTCGGCGCGCCGCAGAGTGCGGGCCTCCATTCGCATCGGCAATGTAAAGCGCCTGATTCCCTCCTTCAGTGTCCATCTGGCGGGATCGAAAGAGAGCGGCTTCGAATCAACCCTGTATTTCCCGGTGATCCCGGGCGGGGAGAGCCTGGAGGAGCCGGTGGAACTGTACTTTCCCAAGCGCGGCACGCAGCGGGAGCGCACATTTCAATTCTCGACGCGATTCCCCTTTGGATTCGCCGAGCGCCGGGAGATGGTGACCGCTCATCACGACATCCTGGTCTATCCCTGCGTGGATCCGCAGCCGGGCTTCGCGGAGTTGCTGGCCGGCGTGCGCGGCGAAATGGAAGCGCAGCAGCGCGGCCGCGGCCACGATTTTTATCGCATCCGGCGATATGAGGCTCTGGAGAGTGCGCGTCACGTGGATTGGCGGGCGACGGCTCACACGGGCGAACTGCAAGTGCGGGAGTTCGCGCGGGAACAGGACAATCGCGCGCTGATTTACCTGGATCTGGACGCGGATTCCGAGGAGTGGTTCGAATCGGCGGTGGATTGCGCCGCATTTTTGGCGTTTCACCTGGTGGAGCGCGGCTCTGAAGTCCGGTTCCAGACCCAGGAGTTCGACGTGCGCTCCCCGGAAGAAGGCGACATTTATACTATCCTCAAATATCTGGCTTTGGTTTCCCCGATGCGGGGAAAAACTCCGGCGGCTCCCGATGATCTTACCTGTTACCAACTCATTCTTACCGCCCATCCTCAGCGCATGGCGTCCCTTGGTTGGGGGGCGGGCGAGCAGCGCGGCGCCCGTATGCTGGGTCCCGACGCGTTCCGAGGCCCGGTAGCGTCATGAGGCTTGTCATTTTTGTGATTGTTGCCGCGCAGGCGTATGCGCAGGTAGCGGCGGCGATATCCGGACGCATCGAAGATCCAGCGGGCGCGGCGGTCAGCGGCGCGAAGGTCACCGTGACCAGCGCGGAAACGGGCGTCATCCGCGCGGCGGTCAGCGACGACACGGGCGCGTTCAATGTGCTCTCCCTTGCGCCGGGACCGTATTCGGTTCACGTGGAAAAAACTGGCTTCAAGGAGGCCGTGCGAACGGGCATCCATCTGCAGGTGGCGCAAAGCGCGGTGGTGAATTTCCACCTGGAAATCGGCGAGTTCGTGCAGCAGGTCACCGTGGCGGAGGACGTTCCGGTGGTGAACACCACCACGTCGGCGGTGTCGGGCGTGGTCGGGGAGCGGGAGGTGAAGGATCTGCCTCTGAACGGCCGCAGCTTCGACACGCTGATCGCACTGAATCCGGGCACGGTGAATTACAGCGGGATGAAAAGCGCTAATACCAGCACCAGTGACGGCAACACGTTCTCAGTAGCCGGGCGGAGAACGTCGGAGAATGTATTTCTCATCAACGGCGTCGAATACACCGGGTCGAGCCAACTCGCGATTTCGCCCGGCGGCGTGAGCGGCGAACTGCTGGGCATCGACGCGGTGCGCGAGTTCAACGTGCTGACCGACACGTATAGCGCGGAGTACGGGAAGCGCGCGGGCGCGCAGGTAAGCGTCGTCACGCAATCGGGTACGAATTCTTTGCATGGAACGCTATTCGAATTTTTGCGCAACAGCGCCCTGGATGCGCGGAATGATTTCGACCGGGGAGCGGTTCCTCCGTTCCGCCGCAATCAGTTCGGCGGCGCGCTGGGCGGTCCGCTGAAGAAGAATAAGCTGTTCCTGTTCGGCAATTATGAGGGCTTCCGGCAGGCGCTGGCATTGAGCAGCGTAAGCGTGGTCCCGGACGCGCAGGTGCGCCTGGGATTGATTCCGAACGCCGCGACCGGCGTGTATGCTCCGGTGGCGAACCTGAATCCGGCGATGCTGCCGTTTCTGTCGCTGTGGCCGCAGGCCAACGGGAAGGAATTGTTGGCCGGAGGAGTGGCGAGCGGGACGGCTCTTTCCTACAACAATCCGCGGTCCCAAATTCGCGAGGATTTCGGCACGGCGCGGGCCGATTACGCCATCAGCGCCGGGGACGCGCTTTCGGTGGCCTACACCATCGACGACGGCAACAGCCAGATCCCGCAGGCGGACCCGTTGTTCGCCTCGGGGGAACGGCTGCGCAGCCAGGTGGCGAGCATCCGCGAAACGCACGTATTTTCGCCCAGCGTGCTGAACACCGCGACGGCAGGTTTTTCGCGCGCCGAGTTCAACCTGGATCCGGTGTCGCTGGCCGCGTTTCCGGCCAATCAGTCGTTTGTCGAGGGAGGAGGGCCGGGAGGTATCGTGGTGAACGGAGGCGTGACCACCACCGGGCTGGCGGGGATCACGGCGGCGGGTCCGAACAACGCGGCATTATCCTGGAACCGCAGAAATTTATTCACCTACACGGACGAGGTGCAGATCGCGCGGGGCATCCACCAGATCAGCCTGGGCGTGTGGGTCCAGCCGATTCGCGACAATGAGGACAGCGCGTCTCGCCAAACCGGGCAGACGACCTTCACCAGCCTGACGACCCTGTTGCAGGGCACGGTAAGTACCTTCCAGGTGATTCCGAACCCGAACGAATTGGGGTGGAGGAGCACGGAAGGAGCCTGGTACGCCGAGGATGTCATGCGGCTGCGGCCCAACCTGACGCTGCGGCTGGGCGTGCGCGAGGAGTTTACCAACGGATGGAACGAAGTGTCGGGCAGGGCGGCGAATTACCTCACCGATGCCAGCGGCGTGCTCCAAACCAACGTCGCCATCGGCAATTCGGCGTTCACGAAAAACAACGCGACCCATCTTTTCGCGCCGCGCGTGGGGCTGGCGTGGGACCCGTTCGGCGACGGCAAGACGGCGGTACGGGCGTCCTTCGGGATGTTCTATTCGCTGATCGACAATCTGAGTTTTCTGCTGAATTCGCTGCCGCCTTATAACGGCGCGATGCAGGTGTCGAACGCCTCGCTGCTGTCGATTATTCCGATCAAGCCGGGTGTGCAGCCCGCGCCGCAATGCAGCCCCGCGGTGCCGCAGCCGTGCACCACGTTCGCGCCGCAGGGCGTGCAGCCGGACGCCAAGACCCCGGCGGTGGAGGAGTGGAACCTGACGATTGAGCGGCAACTGGACCGCAACACCTCGGTGCGCGCGGCCTACGTCGGCTCTTTCGGCTATCACGGCTTTGTGAGCCTGGACCCGAATACGATTCCCGCGCAGGTCTGCGCCAGCGCCAGTTGCGTTTCGGGTGGCATGGGGGCTTTCAAAGGCAGCGTGGCGCAGGGCCAGCAGTACATCCCCGTGGGGACGCGGCCGAATCCCTACCTGGGCGCGGGCTTTTTCTGGTACACCGAGGGCAACACCAGCTACAACGCGCTGCAACTGGACGTCACCCACCGGCTGAGCCACGGCTTACAGCTTCGCGCGAATTACACCCGGTCCAAGGATCTGGACGTGAGCTCCGCGCTGACCGGGGCGCAGGCCAACAATCAGCCGCAGATGGTGCTCGACCGCAACAATCTGCGCAGGGACTGGGGGCCGTCGGCGCTGGATGTGGCGAACCAAGCCAGCATTTCGAGCCTCTACACGCTTCCGTTCGCCCCCCGGAACCGCTTTCTGGGCGGCTGGCAGATCAACGGGATCGCGACGCTGTTGAGCGGATTCCCGTTCACGCCGGTGATCGGCGCGAACCGTTCGGGCGACGGCGATACGCGCAATCCGGACAGGCCGTCGCTGAACCCGGCGTTCACGGGCCCGGTGGTGCTGGGGAATCCGAACCAGTGGTTCGATCCGAACGCGTTCCTGAGGCCGGCCGCGGGCACGTACGGCAATCTGGGGCGCGGGGTGTTCCGCGGGCCGGGACTGGCGGAATTGGACCTTTCTCTGTTTAAGACCACAAAAGTGGCGGAAAAAGCCGACCTGGAGTTCCGGGCGGAGTTTTTCAACGCGCTGAATCACGCGAACTTCGGGACGCCGAATGGAACGGTGTTTTCTGGCACGGCGTTCAATTCGTCGGCGGGACTGATTACGAGCACCACCACGACGTCGCGGCAGATTCAGTTTGGGTTGAAATTAGTGTTTTAGCGGCGATTGTGGCCGCGCTCAAGATCGGACTTTCCGCGTCAGCGATACGCCTCGTTGCGATTCAGCACACGGGAGATTTCGAAATGGTCGCCCTTATCGCGAAAAAAGACCCGATAGTCCTGCGCGCGGAGGCGAAGCAGCGGAGGCTCGAAACCGCGAAGCTGCTTGATGCTGCCCCGACCCCTCTTGACGTAGCGAGCGAGCGTCTTCAGAACCTGCATTGCGATCTGCTGATCGATAGCGCGGACGTCAGCCTTCGCCTGATCCGTCCAAACAAGCGGTTTAGCCATTCACGCCAGGCGCTGGGTCAGGCTCGTTGGCCATTCTCTCCCAGTCGGCCATTGTCAGGCCGAATTCGGCTAGAACCTGCTCGTGCGGGATCGGTTCGTTGTGCTTGAGCCATTCGTCGGCTTCGGCGACAGCTTTTTGTTCAGCTTCGGATAACGTGTCGTCATCCTCTGGATCGACCATCGCTTCCAGAAGATGGACTACCGCGGCAAGCTGGCCCGGAGCCAACTGGTCGAGCAAACGATGGGCGTGCTGCTTCTCACTCATGCCAGCTTCATTATACAGGCCGCTACTTCGATACCGTGAACGTCGTGAACGGATGCGAATCCAGGTCGCGCAGCTCCGGTTTTTCCCAAGCGAACTCGGGGTGCAGTTTCAAATGCTTCGCCGCCTTGAAGTCGATGCCGCAGGAGTGGCCCATGGCGGCATTGAAGGACATATTCGCCGCCATCGTGGCGTCGGCGACCTTATTCTGCACCGCGCCGGCCGTGCCATAAGAGGGCTGCCAGGGCTTCGATCCGCGTGCGGATAACTCGATGTGGCCGCACAAGGTGCGCTCGCTGGGCTCCTCTCTTCTCGCGAACGTATCGTAGTGGTCGCCCAGGAATTTCTGGCCCAGCGCGACGTCGATGCGGCCCTTATACTCGTTCAGCAGGCTGTCCCACCGGATGTGGCGCGCGTTCCCGCTGAGGCTCTTGTTGTTCAGATCCCAATCGGTTTCATCCTTGGCGAGCGCCGGGTCGATGGGATAGTTGGAGCCCGCGAAGTAGCCGTCCTTGGTTCGCCACAGGTTCACGTGCTTCAAGCCGAGTTCGAGGCTGGCAATTTCGCCGGTATTGCGGTCGGCGATCAGCCAGTCGTTGGCGTAGCCGCCGTTGTTGCCTTCCTTCATGATGCGCGCGAAGTCGTCAATCGAGCCCGCATACTGCATGGCTTTCCTGGCGCGCACGAATTCGGGGACGCCGTTGGGATCGAAGCCATGGAAATTGCTGATCGTCGTCTCCGTGATCATCATGCCGGCCGAATTGATGCCGAAGTCGTCGCCGGAGTGGATCAGGCCGGGCATACCGTCCATGAGGAAACGGTGGCCGTGTTCCGGAGTCACATCAAAGATGATGTTCCAGCGCGAGCCGGTCATGTAATCGGTCCAGTTATTGTGGGCGATGACGGGCTTGCCGTCCTTGGTAAAACTGCCGGTGGCGACGAAGGCGCTGCAATGGTCCGCCGTGGTGCGATTGGAGGCGCTGTCGGCCCATTTGACGTAGTAGGGATCGAGCTCGAGCCATGCGTTGGTGGCCACGATGTCCCAAATGTCGAGCTTCACGCCCTTGGCGGCGAGTCCGGCGACGATGCCCGTCAGTTCCTCGCGGTATTCCGCATCCACGTGCGGCCACAATACGTTCTGGGCCGCAGTGCGGAAATATTTCCAATCCTTGGACTCGTGCGTCATCGCGAGTTTGATGGCCTTATGCGCATCGAGAATCTCCGGCGCCAGCAGATAGCCGTGCTGGAAGCCGATCTCCGAGGGCTTGCCCTCCAGGTGGACAAAAATCCAACCGGCCTGGACCGGCTTGCGGAAGGATTTGCTCAACCGGGCGTCGGCGGTGTGCGCGGGAGCGGCGACAGCCAGCGAGGCCAGAACAATCAGGAAGGCGGCACGTTTCATTCATACAGGATAGTAAAAATGCGGCGTGGGGACAGACCCCCCTATACGCGATATAATCCGAAACGTTCCCTGTGGGGAACACACTCTACATACGAATGAGCGATACAGGCGAAGTGACGCGGCTGCTGGGCGAGGTCGGGCGCGGAAAAAAAGACGCGATGCATCAACTTCTGCCGCTGGTCTACGACGAGCTGCATCGGCTGGCGCGTTCTTATTTCCGGCGCGAGCGCGGCGAGCACACGCTCCAGCCGACGGCGCTGGTGCACGAGGCCTATATCCGCATGGTGGATCAAAAGGCGCCCATGGAGACGCGCGGGCACTTCATGGCCGTGGCGGCGACCCAGATGCGGCGGATTCTGCTTGATTATGCGCGCAAGCATCGGGCGGAGAGGCGCGGCGGAGGCGGGCAAAAAGTCATGCTGGAAGACACGATGGCCATCGCCGAGCAAAGGCCGCTGGATATGATCGCGCTCGACGGCGCCCTGCGCCAACTTGGCGAACTGGATCCGGAGCAGGCGCAGTTGGTCGAACTGCGGTTTTTCGGTGGGCTCTCTGTTGAGGAAACTGCCGAAGTGATGGGTGTTTCGTCGGCGACCGTGAAGCGCAGTTGGAGTTCTGCGCGGGCGTTTCTGCATCGCCAGATGACGGGAGGCGCGAGTGACGCCGGAGCGATGGGCGCAAGTCCGGCAGACGTTTGACGGCGCGCTGGAGCGCACGCCCAGGGATCGCGCCGCGTATCTCCGCGTGGTGTGCGCCCGCGACGACGAACTGCGCCGCGAAGTAGAGAGTCTGCTCGCCAGCCACGAGGAGGCCAGCGGCTTTCTCGCCAAACCGGCGGCGGATCTGGGCTACACGCTGCCCTATTCCGGCGAGGAATCGGGCGAATATCCGGAAGGCTTCCGCGCCGGCCCTTACCGGTTGGAAAAGCGCATCGGCCGCGGCGGCATGGGCTCGGTGTGGCTGGCGTCGCGCGGAGATGGGCGCGGCGACGTGCAAAAGGTGGCCGTGAAGCTGGTCAAGCGCGGGATGGACACCACCGAAATCCTGCGCCGCTTCCGCCTGGAGAGGAAGGTGCTCGCCAGCCTCGATCATCCCAACATCGCGCGCCTGATCGATGGCGGATCGACCCCCGATGGCATGCCGTTTCTGGCGATGGAATACGTGGAGGGCGTGCCCATCGATCAATATTGCGAGGCGCGCGCCAGCACCATCACGGAGCGGCTGAGGCTGTTCCGCGACGTCTGTTCCGCGGTGCAGTACGCGCATCAGAACCTTGTCGTTCATCGCGACATCAAAACCGGCAACATCCTGGTGACGCAGGAGGGCGTGGTGAAATTGCTCGATTTCGGCATCGCCAAGCTGCTGCGGACCGACCTTTCCACCCTGGAGATGGCGCAGACCAGGCCGGAACTGCGGCCAATGACGCTCGACTACGCCAGTCCGGAACAGGTGCGCGGGGATCCGATTACGACGTCGACCGACGTGTACTCGCTTGGCGTGCTTCTGTACAAGCTCCTGACCGGGAAGTTGCCATATGCCCTGAACGCGCGAACCCCGGAAGCCATCCGTCAGGCGGTTCTCGAAATGGAGCCGCGGCGGCCCAGCAGTGTGATCCTCAGCGACTCCAGGAATGCCATCCCGCAGGCCACCCAGAAGATGGAAGCGATTACGGCGGAGACCCGCGACGTGGCGCGCAAACGTTTAAGGAAGAAGCTCAGCGGCGATCTGGACATGATCATCCTGAAGGCGTTGCGCAAGGAACCCCAGAAGCGGTATCCCTCCGTCGAGCAGTTTTCAGAGGATATCCGGCGATATCTGGAGCGCCGCCCGGTGATCGCGCGCATCGACACGCCAGGCTACCGGTTCCGGAAATTCGTCCGGCGCAACGCTCTGGCGGTGGGCGCGGCGGCCGCGCTGACGCTCACGCTGCTGGCCAGCGCGATATTTCTAGCCAGCCGGGAACGCGCGGAGTCGCGGCGTTTCGAGAATCAAACGGTGATGCTGCAGCGCCAGTTGATCCGCGCGGATCTGGAGGTCGGCAGCGCCGCACGCGTCCGCGAGGCGTATACCCTCGCTTCGGCGATCTGGCAGACACATCAGAGCGACGGCGAATCGCGCCGTGATCTGGCGGAGGCGGCGTTGAAGCTGGGCGATCTCACCCAGGACCAGGAGGCGGCGGGGAAACTCTACGGTGAGGCGCTTGCGCAGTTCGAGGCGCTCGCGCGTAACGGCGACCGGGTAACCCAGAGGAGCCTGGGATCCGCCGCCGCGAAGATCGGCGGAGTGGAATTGGCGCGCGGCAACGTCCTGGCGGCGCTGGCGAGCTTCAGCCGGTCCTTGCGGGTCGCCGACGGGATCGCCGCCGCCGAAGGCCCCAATGCGACGAATCAGACGAAGCTGGCGCTGGCCCAGGCGAATGCCCAGGTCGGCCAGGCACTATTGCGCAATGGCGCGGTCGCCGAGGGTGTGTCAAAGTTGAAGAAGGCTCTCGGAATTTATCGCGCGCTCGGCGAGGGTGAGCGTGCCGCTGCGGTGGAAGAAGAACTCAACCGCCGCTAGCGGTATATGCCGAACAGCGGACATGTTTCCCGCATCGGTTCCCGTCCCGCGGTATCTAATTTTCTATAGGAGTTTGTCCTTCAGGTGTGGATTGTCGAAGTCGCGCTAAGGCGCCCGTACACGTTTATCGTGTTGGCGCTGCTGATTCTGATCATCAGTCCCCTGGTGATTCTGCGCACCCCCACGGATATTTTCCCGAACATCAATATCCCGGTTGTCAGTGTTCTCTATCAGTACGGAGGGTTGAGCGCGGAGGAGATGGAGCAGCGCATCACCTCGGTCTACGAGCGCATCCTGACCACCACGGTGAACGACATTGAACATATTGAATCGACATCGCTGAACGGCATCGGAGTGGTCAAGGTGTATTTTCAGCCCGGTGTGCAGGTAACCGCCGCGGTGGCGCAGTTGACGGCATCGTCGCAGCCCGCGGTCCGCCTGATGCCTCCGGGCACGGTTCCTCCCCTGGTGATCAGCTACAGCGCGTCGAGCGTGCCGATCCTGCAACTGGCGCTGTCCGGGCAGGGGCTTTCCGAGCAGCAGTTGAACGATTTCGGGACCAATTTCATCCGCCAGTCCCTGGCGACGGTGCCGGGCGCGTCCGTGCCATGGCCCTACGGCGGGAAGCAGCGGCAGATCATGATCGACCTGAACGCCGCGGAACTTCAGGCGCAGGGGCTTTCGCCGAGCGATATCGTTTCGGCGGTGAACGCCCAGAACCTGATTATTCCCGCGGGGACGTCGAAGATCGGGCAGTTCGAATATGACGTGGACCTGAACGCCAGCCCCAAAACGGTGCAGGAGTTGAACGATCTGCCTGTGAAATCGGCCAACGGCACAACCATTTACATTCGCGACGTGGCCCATGTGCGCGACGGATTTTCTCCGCAGACCAACGTGGTGCGCCGCGACGGTATGCGCGGATCGCTGCTGACGGTGCAGAAGGTGGGCGCAACGTCGACGCTCGACATCGTGCAGAAGGTGAAGGACGCGCTGCCGGCGATCCGCGCCGCGCTGCCGCCGGAGATGCGGATCGAACCCCTGGCAGATCAATCGCTATTCGTGCGCGCGGCGGTGAACGGCGTTATCCGTGAGGCGATCCTCGCGGCCTGCCTGACGGCGGCGATGATTCTGCTATTCCTTGGCAGTTGGCGCAGCACGCTGATTATCGCCGTCTCCATCCCGTTGTCGATCCTGACCTCGATTATGTGCCTGAGCGCGCTCGGCGAGACGATCAATATCATGACGTTGGGCGGGTTGGCGCTGGCCGTGGGCATCCTGGTGGACGACGCCACGGTAACCATTGAAAACATCGAGCGCAACTTTGAAGAGGGGAAGGACCTGCACGAAGGCATTTTGCAGGGTGCGGCGCAGATCGCGCTGCCCGCCCTGGTTTCCACCCTGGCCATCTGCATCGTCTTTATCCCGATGTTCTTTTTGAGCGGCGTGGCGCGATACCTGTTCATCCCCCTGGCCGAGGCGGTGGTGTTCGCCATGCTTGCGTCCTACGTGCTGTCGCGCACCCTGGTCCCGACGATGGCGATGTTCCTGCTGCGGGCGCACGGAGGACATCGGGGCAAGCCATCGCCCTGGAATATCGCGGCGCGTTTTCAAATCTGGTTTCAGGGAGCCTTCGACGCCGCGCGCGATGCCTATCACGCCTTGCTGAAGCGTCTCATCGCCGCGCCGGGCCTCTTCTTGCCTTTGTTTTTGGGAGCCTGCGCGGCGGTATTCGCCCTCTATCCCTGGTTAGGGCAGGATTTCTTCCCCACCAGCGACGCCGGCCAGATCAAGCTGCACATCCGCACGAAGACCGGGATGCGCATCGAGGAGACCGCCGCGGTTTGCGACCGCGTGGAGCAGGCGATCCGCCGCGCGGTTCCTCCGGCCGAGGTCTCCAGCATCATCGATAACATCGGCCTGCCGTATTCGAGCATCAACCTTTCCTACAGCACTTCCGCGCCGATCGGCACCATGGACGCGGATATCCTGGTATCCCTCAACGACGGGCACCGGCCGGCCAGCGAATACGTCCGCGAATTGCGCAGGAATCTGCCGCGCGAGTTCCCCGGCGTGAGTTTCGCCTTCCTGCCGGCGGACATCATCAGCCAGATTCTGAATTTCGGATTGCCCGCGCCGGTGGATGTGCAGGTCGTCGGGCTCGATATCGACGCCAATCGCGCCTACGCCCAGGCGCTGCTCGAACAACTGCGCCAGGTTTCGGGACTCGTGGACTTACATATGCATCAACTGTTCGATCAGCCGAAGTTGCACGTCGCGGTGGACCGGACCAAGGCGTCGGAGGGCGGCCTTACGGAAAAGGATGTCGCCAATAGCATGGTAATCGCGCTGAGCGGCAGTTTCCAGACCACTCCTGCCTTCTGGCTGAACCCGAAGAACGGCGTAAATTACAGCCTGATCGCGCAATCGCCGCAGTATTCGATCAGTTCCCTGGACGATCTGGAAAATATTTCCCTCACCGGCCCGGGGACCTCGCAAGCAGGGATTCTGGGCGATGTGGCGTCCACCACCCGCGGCGTGGGGATGGCCGTGGTGACGCAGTACAACATTCAGCGTACGATCGATTTGTACGGGTCGGTGCAGGATCGCGACCTGGGCGCGGTGGCGGCAGACGTAACCCGCATTGTCGATGCAAGCCGTAAATCCCTGCCGCGTGGAGCCCAGGTGGTCATCCGGGGGCAGGTGCAAACCATGAAATCCTCGTATACGGGTCTGCTCGGCGGACTGGCCCTGGCGATTGTCCTGGTCTATCTGCTGATCGTGGTGAATTTTCAAAGCTGGCTGGATCCTTTCATCATCATCACCGCTCTGCCGGCGGCGATGGCGGGAATCGTGCTTTCGCTGTTCTTCACCCATACGGCGGTGAGCGTTCCCGCCCTGATGGGGGCGATTATGAGCGTCGGAGTGGCCACGGCGAACAGCATCCTGATGGTGAGCTTCGCGATCGGCCGCTTCGCCGAGGAGGGCGATCCGAAACTGGCCGCGCTCGACGCCGGGTTCGCGCGCTTCCGCCCCGTGGTGATGACGGCGTTGGCCATGATCATCGGGATGGTTCCCATGGCGCTCGGCGTGGGTGAAGGCGGTGAGCAGAACGCTCCCCTGGGCCGGGCGGTCATCGGAGGATTGTCGCTGGCCACCGTTGCTACTTTACTTTTCGTGCCGGTCGTGTTCAGCGTGCTGCACAGACACCGGAAGATTGCGTGAGTAAGAATATGAATGTGTTCGGGAAAGTGCTTCGAATCGTCGCGGTGGCGGCGCTGATTCTGCTGCTGGCCGTGGGTATTTACCGCGGTATCCATACGCGGATCGAGGCCGCCGCGAATGTGAAGCAGGCGACCATCGATATGTCCGTGCCCACGGTTTCCGTGGTTCATCCGAAGCGCGGCGCGCTCCAGAGCGAGATCGTGCTTCCGGGCAACGTGCAGCCGTTCATCGCCTCGCCGATCTACGCGCGGACCAGCGGTTATCTGAAAACATGGCACGTGGATATCGGCGGCCATGTGAAGACGGGCGATCTTCTGGCCGAGATCGAGTCGCCGGAAGTGGACCGGCAACTGGAGCAGGCCAAGGCCGATTTGAAGACCGCGCAGGCGAATCTGAAACTGGCCGAAATCACTTTGAACCGCGATCTGGGATTGATGAAGGACGCGATTTCCAAGCAGGAACTGGACAACGCCAGCGGCGCATTTGAGTCGGACAAAGCGGCAGTGGAATCGCAAAGCGCCAATGTGAGGCACCTGGAACAATTGGTGGCGTTCGAGAAGGTCTACGCTCCGTTCGACGGCGTCATCACCGCGCGCAACACGGATATCGGGGCGCTCATCAACGCCGGCAACGGCGGGACGTCGCAGCAGTTGTTTGCGCTGGCCGCCACGACAACCTTGCGCGTGTTCGTGAATGTTCCGCAGGTCTATTCGCGCTCGGCACTGCCGGGCGTGGTGGCGCGCCTCACCTTTGCCGAGTATCCGAACCGCTTCTTTACGGGCAAGGTCGTTCGCAATGCCGAAGCCATCGACCCCTCGATGCGCACCCTGTTGACGGAAGTGGACGTGGACAATACCCACGGGGATTTACTGGCGGGTGCGTTCGCGCAAGTACACCTGACGCTTCCCTCCAAGGCGCCGGCGCTGGTGCTGCCCGTGAACTCGCTGTTGTTTCGCGCCGAAGGCATGCAGGCCGGCGTGGTGCGCGAAGATGGCACGGTGCAGTTGATGCCACTCACAATCGGGAAGGACTACGGCACGGAAGTAGAGGTCATTTCCGGCTTGAACGAGTCCGATGAGGTCATCGTCAATCCGCCGGATTCGCTCGTGAGCGGTATGAAGGTGCGCATCGCCAGCGCGCCTGCCCGCTAAGGCCGTCAGACCCGCCAGACAATCACGCCGTTGACGATGGCCGCAACCGGACCGCCGCGGAACGTTTTCCCGTCGAACGGGGAATTGCGGCTCTTTGAAAATGATTTGTTCACGTCGTAGGTCCATTCGCGGTCGAGCGAAAAAATCGTCACGTCGCCGGCCGCGCCCTTGGCGAGCGTCCCTCGTGGAATTCTCAGAATGCGCGCGGGTCCGGTGGTGAAAAGCTCGACGAGCCTCATCAGGCCGGTTTTGCGCGTGTGCAGCAGCCGCTCCAGCGAGACGCCGAGTGCGGTTTCCAGCCCCAGGATCCCGAAAGGGCATTTTTCGAACTCCTGCATCTTTTCGCTGCCCGCATGCGGAGCGTGATCCGTCGCGATAGCGTCGATTGCGCCGTTCATTACGCCAGCGGTGACCGCCTCGATGTCGCCGTGCGTCCGCAACGGCGGTTTCATTTTGAAATTGCTGTCGTAGGGGATCATGTCCGCATCGGCGATGGCGAAATGATGCGGCGTGGTTTCGGCAGTCACGTTCAGGCCCCTGGCCTTGGCAAAAGCGACCATTTCCACGGAATGCTTCGCGGAAATGTGCGCCACGTGATACCGCGCGCCGGTCACTTCCGCCAGCAGGATGTCGCGCGCCACCATCACGTCCTCGGAACAGCCGGGGATCCCGCGCAGGCCGAGGCGCACGGATTCGTACCCCTCATGCATATCGCCGCCGGCGCTCAGGTGGAGATCCTCGCAGTGGTTAATCACCGGGATCTGAAAGCTACGGGCGAACTCCATGGCGCGGCGCATTACCCGCGCGTTCATCACCGGACGGCCGTCGTCGGAGATCGCGACCGCGCCCGCGTTCACCATGGAGCCGATGGCGGCAAGTTCCTCGCCCTCGCTGCCCTTCGTAATCGCGCCGATCGGCCACACGTTCACGACGGCGCGGCGGCGGGCCTTCTCGACGATGTAGCTGGTCACCGTGGCGTTGTCGTTCACCGGAGACGTGTTCGGCATGGGCGCGATTGAGGTGAATCCTCCCGCCGCGGCCGCCCGCGAGCCGGATTCGATGGTCTCGGCGTGCTCAAAACCAGGCTCGCGAAGATGCACGTGCATGTCGATGAAACCGGGCGCGACGATCAGCCCCCCCGCGTCGAAAATCTCCGCGCCTTGCTTCGATAGGTTCGCCCCCACGGCGGCGACCAGGCCGTCTTCGATCAGGACGTCCGCGATCCCGTCGTGACCCGAAGCTGGGTCCATCACACGGCCGTTCTTAATGAGTAGCGCCGCCACCAAGCACCCTTTCCAGTACGGCCATCCGTACCGCGATTCCATTTTCTACCTGATTCAAAATCACTGACCGCTGCGAATCCGCCACTTCCGAGGAGATCTCGCGTCCGCGGTTGATCGGCCCCGGATGCATCACGATGACATCCGGTTTCGCCAGCCGCAGATGCTCCAGGCGGAGGCCGTAGAACTGAAAATACTCGCTGGCCGGGAACGCCGATTCATGCTGCCTTTCTAGCTGCACGCGTAGCATCATGATGACGTCCGCATCGCGAATCGCCTCATCCAAATTCGTGGTCAGCGTAATGCCCGGGGCGATCTGTTGCAACTCCTGCGGCAGCAGCGACGCGGGCCCGCACAGCACGATTTGAGCGCCAAATTTGGAGAGCAGATACGCGTCGGACCGCGCCACCCGGCTATGCGCGATATCGCCGATGATGGCCACGCGCAGCCCTTCGAGCGACGCGCCGCGGTCGAGGATCGTCCGCGCGTCCAGCAGGGCCTGGGTGGGATGCTCATGCGTGCCGTCGCCGGCGTTGATGATCGGCGTGTCCAGATGCCTCTGCAGAAAATGCGGCGCGCCGGACGCCGCGTGACGCATGATGATTGCGTCCGGACGCATCGCCGCCAGCGTGTTCAGCGTGTCCACCAGGGATTCTCCCTTCGAAACGCTGGAGGCCTGCGCGTTGATGGACACTGCGTCCGCGCCCAGGCACTTCGCGGCGATCTCAAAGCTGGTGCGAGTGCGTGTCGAGGCCTCAAAAAACAGGTTCACTACCATGCGCCCGCGCAATAGATCGAGTTTGCGAAAGCCCTGGCCGGTCTGCGGCTGAAAATCGCGAGCCCGGTCCAGAATGGCCTGAATCTCATCCCTCGTCAGGCCTTCGATTCCCAACAACCCGCGCTTCATCTATCCCACTTTCTCCACCAGAAGAACCTTCTCCATGCTGTCGATTTCGTTGAATTTCACTTCAATGATTTCGCTGTCCGTCGTCTGCACCATGCGGCCCGTGTACTGCGCTTCAATGGGGATTTCGCGATGCCCGCGATCGATCAACACTAGTAGTTGCACGCGCGCGGCGCGGCCCTGATCGAACAGCGCGTCGAGCGCGGCGCGAATGGTGCGCCCGGTGTACAGCACGTCGTCCATCAGGATGATGTCCCGGCCGGTGACATCGAATGGGATGTCGGTCGCGTTGAGCACCGGCTGCGTCGATACCGTGGAGAGATCGTCGCGGTACAGGTTGATGTCGAGGATGCCCACCGGGATCTTTCGATGTTCCAGATCCTCGATCTTCTTCGCCAGCCGCTGCGCCAGCGGAACTCCGCGGCGGCGGATACCGATGAAGGCCAGTTTATCCAGATTTGCAGTGCGCTCCAGAATTTCGTGCGCCAGGCGGACCAGCGTGCGGTCGATCTCGGAGGCGCTCATGAGTTGTGCTTTTTCGCGTGTGGCGGGCATGGCGGATGAACGTATCAGCGTATCACAGAGCCGCCGGTCAATACTTCTTCAGCCGGCCCCGGATGGCCTTGGTCAGCCGCTCAATTTCGTCGAGCTTTTTCAGGGTCTTCACGGAGACCGCGTAGCGGTCGCTTTTTTCCAGTTCTTCGCCCACTTCGTCCGCTAATTTTGAGATGGCTGCGGCATCCGCCAGGTTCTTCTTGTGTTCTGCTTTTAAGATTTCGTCGCGTTGCGATTTGCCGTTGGGAAGCGTTACCTCCGGGGGCGTGCCCGGCGGCGGTGGCGGAATTGGCGGCGGCTGCTGCGCCAGCCCCAGAAATGCAAGTGTGGAGGCGAGCAAGATTCGTTTCATCACCTACAATGATACAGACGCGCATGAGAGTCCTGGCCGCCTCCATTTCGTTTTCCTTCCTTGCAGCGGGCCCATGCCGGGCGGCCGAAATCGAGCTGCGCTTCGGCGCCCTGGAGCGCATCGTCTCGGAGCAGGTATTCACGCAGGATGGCCGCAAATACGTGCGCGGCGCGCCGTCCGCCAAGTGCCAGTTCGCCTATTTGGAAAAGCCGCGCATCGGAGCGGAGAACGGACTGCTCCGCGTACAGGCGCGATTCAGCGGACGAAGCGCGGTCGGCGTGCTCGGCGGTTGCGTCGGTCTGGGCGATTCCTTCGACTTGACGATGGCTGCCGCGCCCGTGGTTCGTAATGGAGGAATCGGATTTAAGGACGTGAGGATCACCACCGCCAAGGATTCGTTCTACATCCGGAGGGTGCGGGCAGCGCTGATGCGGGCGTTCTCCAGGGATGTGAAACTCGATGTGCAGGATCAGGCCCGCAAAATTCTGGAGCAGACGCGTGACGGAGCGTCCTACAAAGCCGGGCTGGAGTCCTTCGTTCTGAACGAAGTTCAAGTGAGACCGGACGCGCTGGTCCTGGTGGTGGACTTCCACCTCGTCGTACATTGAAGGAAGACTCCATGCAGCCCGTGAATATTGGCCTCATCGGCCTCGGCAACGTCGGCGAAGGCACGCTGACCATCCTTACTGAAAATGCTGCCCACATTGAGGCGAAACTCGGCTTCCCGCTGCGCATCGCCGCGGTCTGCAGCCGCGGTGTAGCGAAAAAGAAGCTGCCGTCGGCGTTGGATGGCGCCTTGAAGACCGCGGATTGGCGTGACGTGGTGAGTCATCCAAGTGTCGACGTGGTGGTGGAGTTGATCGGCGGCACGACGACCGCGCGCGAAATCATCGACGCTGCCATCGCCAGGGGCAAGTCCGTGGTGACGGCCAACAAGGAGTTGATGGCCCTGGCCGGGGCGGAGTTGTGGAATCGCGCCATCGCCGCGCGCATCAACCTGGCGATGGAGGCGAGCGTCGCCGGGGGCATTCCCATTCACGCTGTCCTGCGCGAGGGAATTTCCGGCGATCGCATCAACGCTCTCTACGGGATCCTGAACGGCACCTGTAACTTCATTCTCACCGAGATTGAAGCCCGCGGCGCGTCGTTCGCCGACGTTCTGGCCGAGGCCCAGCGCGCCGGGTATGCGGAGGCCGACCCGTCGGCCGATGTCGACGGTTTCGACGCGCGCTCCAAGCTGGCGATTCTCGCCGCGCTGGCCTTCGGGGAACAGATCAATCCGGCCGATATTTATACAGAAGGCATCCGGCGTATCACGCCGGTGGATTTTGAATACGCGCACCAGTTGCATCACACCATTCGTTTGATCTGCGCCGCCCGCCAGACTCCGGAGGGCCTGATCCTCTCCGTGCGGCCGTCTTTGATCCCCCAATCCACGATCCTGGCCAGCGTCCGCGGCGCCTACAACGCCGTTTGGGTGAGCGGACAATACGGCGCGGATACGTTTTACTACGGCCGCGGCGCGGGTCCCCATCCCACCGGCGTCGCCGTGGTCAGTGATCTGATGCGCGTGGCGCGGGAGATCCGCTCGGGCAGCCCGGAGCGCGTTTCTCCTTTCGCCCATGCGAGCCTCGGCGTCTATAAGCCCGTTCCGATCACGCTGAGCAAATCGGCGTACTATCTGCGCTTCCGCGTGGAGGACCGGCCGGGAATCATCGCGCAACTGGCCACGGCGCTGGCCGCTGAAGGCATCTCCATCGACGCCGTTCTTCAGTTGCCCAAAGCCGACTGGCGGGATCTGCCTTTCGTCATCACCGTCGAGCCGGCCACGGAACAATCGATCCGCGCCGCCATCGCGCGCATGGCGGCGTTAAACTTCCTGATTGAACCGCCGCTGGCCATGCCCATGGAGCTTCCTTTATGAAACTTTTCGCTGCATTCCTCATCACGATCGGCGTATGGGCGCAGGTCGCCGATAACGCCAATAAAGGCTACAAGACGAAGGATGGACGGGACCGGGTCGCCGCCACTCTGGACGATCCCCATCGCGACGGCAAGCAGAAGCCCCGCGAGTTGATCGCCGCCATGCACATCAAGCCTGGGATGACCGTCGCCGACATTGGTACCGGAACCGGTTATATGCTCCCCTTTCTGAGCGCCGCGGTGGGAACCGGCGGAAAGGTGTTCGGTGAGGATATTCAGGCCGATTTTCTGGACCGCGCGCGGGCGAAAAACGTTCCGAATACCGAGCTGATTCTCGGGACTGCGACGGATCCGAAACTGCCCCCCTCCTCGGTGGATATCGCGTTGGCGCTGGACGTGTATCATCACTTCGACTATCCGGAGAAAATGCTGGCGGCAATTCGAGGCGCTCTGAAGCCCGGCGCGCACCTCGTAATTGTCGATTTCTACAAGTCGGCGAGCCCCTCTCCCGGCCACATCCGCGCCGAGCGCGACGAGGTGGCGGCGGAAGTCGAGCGCAACGGATTTCATCTGATCGACAAACGCGACCATCTGCCGAAGACGCAGTATATGCTCACGTTCGAGAAAAACTGAGCGCTTACAGTTCCAGCTCCAGAAATCGCGCGCCCGGCACTGGATTCACGCGGTATGGCTCAATATCCCGAAAGCCCAGAGACTGGTACATGCGCTGCGCATCCGCCATTTTCGGCAGCGTATCGAGCCTCATGCGCTTGTATCCGATGACGCGTGCTTCCTCCATCAGCGCCTGCACCAGACGCCGCCCGAGCCCCGATCCGCGATGCTCCGGCCGGACGTAGAGCCGTTTCATTTCACACACGTCCTCCCCGATAGGCCGCAGCGCGACGCAGCCGGCCCCTTCCGCGATCAGCAGCCTGCCGCGCGGCGGAGCGTAATCGCCGGGAAGCGCCGCGAGTTCCTTCTCAAAATCCTGGAAGCATAAATCCACTTCCAGCCACGCTTCGTACTCGCGCAGCATCCGCCGGATTTCGGCAAGATCGCCGGGTGTGGCTTCGCGGATCGTCATGAGCGTTCGTAACTGACGGCCAGACTTCGCCCGTAAACCTGGCGGAATACATCGTCCACTCGTGACGCCGCCCACTCCGCCAGATCCGGTTCCCGCGGCGAGGCCAGCTTGACGGCAACCTGGTTGCCGGCGATTTCGCACGACGAAATTTCGACGTCCTGATCCCGGCTGCGATCCAGGTTGTCCGCTAACCGAAGCACGGGAATCAGCAGCAGCAGGGCGCGTTTGTCGTCCGGCGCGAGAATCTGATATTCGGGATGCGCGGCGGAGGGCATGGCCTTGCGATGATAGCGGCAGAGCGTCGCGATAAAGACACGCTCGCGGTTGGTGAAGCCGCTGAAATCGACGTTGGACACAATGTAATACGCGTGTTTGTGATGGCCGGAGTCGTTGATATGGTGCCCTGTGTCGCAAAAGTAGCTCGCCGCTTCGAGCAACCGCCCGAAGGCGAGCGGCAACTCGTGGATCGGCTCCAGACGCGTGAACAGAGTCTGTGCGAACGACGCGACTTTGCGCGCGTGCGGCAGGACCACGCCGAACCGCGTCGCGACGCGCTCCACTTCCTTGCGCTGCTCGCGGCCCATGCGCGCCAATTCACCGCCCACTCCGCGCGCGGCCATATCTGCCAGAATTCCGTCGCGCACACCGGCCGCGCAGTAATAAACCGAGGATGCGTGGAAGCGCTCCAGAATGCGCAGCAGCGTCCCGGCGCCGGCGACGATGATTTCCGCCCGCCTCGGCCCGATGCCGGCGATCTTGCGGCGCTGGGCGAGGTCGGATTCGGCAAGCCGCCGGTACAACTTGCGGATCTCCGCGGTGGAGGCGCGCAGCCGGTCTGCTTGATCGCGGCGGCTGCGCGAAACGCGATTCACCGCGCACACCACCGCCGACGCCGTGGCCGACGTCGCGATGACGCGATCCCACTTTGTGCCCATTTTCTCGACCGCTGCGCCCAGCTTCTGGTCGACGAACTCGGCCATCTGGTGCAGCTCCCTGGGCGAAGGAGGATCGCCGCGGAGAAAAATCTGCTGCAGGCGGACCGCGCCCAGGGGCTTGGAGACCGCGTCCACTAACCGGTCGTCTTCGCCGGCGATGATTTCCGCGCTGCCTCCGCCGATGTCGACGATCAGGATGCGCTTGCCGGGTTGCGGCCAGCGGCTGATCACGCCCCGGTGAATCAGACGCGCCTCCTCGCGGCCGGATACGATTTCGACGGGCGTCCCCAGCGCGGACGAGGCCCGCGCCAGAAACTCCAGTTGATTGGACGCGTCGCGCACCGCGCTGGTGGCCACCGCGCGCACACCCGCCACGTCCAGCCGCTTGTAGATGTCGGCCATCCGCGCCAGTACCCGGATCACTTCCTCCATCGCCTGTGCGCTGATGCGGCCGTCCCGGAATACGCTCTCGCCCAAACGCGTCACCACGCGCTCGGAAACCAGTTCGCGGACAGGCTCCCCTGGAGCAGCCTCGGCGGCGATCATCCGGGTGGAGTTGCTCCCAATATCGACGGCGGCGTAGCGAAGCATGGGTCCGCTATGCCAGACTCGCGCGCCGCACGTCGATCCTGGAATCGTCGAACTCGCCCAGGCCAAGCGCGCCCGCGAATTCGATGTGTTCCACCTGGCAGTTCAGATACGTGCTGAATTTATCCGGCTTCGCCAGCGCCAGCGGAGCCATCCCGGCCAGCGCCCGCTTCGCGTCAATCGCCTTCAATCCCGTTTTGTCAAGCGCCACCGGATCGGTGGCGAAGTACATTGTCTTGTGTTCCCACACGAACTGCGGACGCGCGGGCGGTCCGCCATGAAACGACGCCTTCACGCCGTCGCAGATATGCAGCGTGGCTTTCTCCCGCATCACCGGCAAACTCACCACCGACGGAATAAACACGCCGCAAGCGTTCTGCGTCGGCGTCAAATGGCTGCGATTCACGTTATTCACCATTCCGTGCGACATGTTTTTCAGGCAGATGGTCACGCCCGCGGACTGATGATGCTTCAGCACGGGCAGGTTGATGAACTTGTTGATCTCTTTGGTCACCACCTTGGCCGCATAGCTGCGGCGGTAATGCGAGTCATTGGCGTTTTCGCCCGGCTTGATCAGGGCCATCTCCATGAACACGTCCGGATCGTAGCCGCCCATGTCCAGTTGGGTATTGTTGTACCCCTCCGACGAAGTGGTCCAGCGCACGCCCGGCGGAATCCACTTGTCGATGCCCCCGGCCAGAAACTCGTCCTTGTAGCGATTGAAGACGATCACGTCCCGCGCGCCGACACCGGCCTGCGCAAGCCCGTCCAGAACCTGCCGCAGCACCAGCGCATCGGAACACAGCTTCGGTCCTCCCACCGGACTCACCTTGATGCCCACCACGTCGCCCTTTTCGAACAGCGTGCGCCAGGCGTCGGTCCAGGAAGGCGCGCCGGTCAATTCCATCATGCCACGCGTCATTGTCTCCTTCACCGCGCCTGCTTGATACAGGCCTCCTTCGATGATGTGCGCGTGCTCCACCGCGGCCACCCGGCCAGGCCAGCGGCCGGGCATGCCGCCCTTCGCCGCGGCTCGCGCGATCTGTGGCGCGGCGGCGGCCAGCACTGGCGCGAACGCGTTGCGAAGCACCCTGCGTCGCGTTTGGAGGAGGTCCATCCCAAGATCCGTCATGCCGATATTGTATGCCATCGCGCGTTGCGCTACTGTGAAGAAATCGCAATGCGCTTTTTTAAGCAGCCGGCGCGGCCGCAGCAACTCGGAAGCCTGGAATCGCACGTCATGGAAACCGTTTGGTCGCACGGCGACGCCAGCGTGCGCGACGTGGCCGAAAAGCTCAACCGGCCCCTGGCCTACACCACGGTGATGACCACCCTCGACCGTCTTTATAAAAAGGGTCTCCTCGACCGGCGCAAAGCGGACCGGGCGTTCGTCTATTCACCCCGCCTGACGCGTTCGGAGTGGGAGCGGCGGATCGTCGCGGACATGCTTCCGCGCGGCGGAGACCTGTTGATCTCCTGTTTGCTCGACGAGGTCGGCCGCGACGCGGCTCTTCTCGATGAATTGGAGCGGAAGATCAAGCTCAAGCGGGAAGAACTGGACGGGAGGAAATCGTGACCACATCCTATTCGCTCCGTCTGCTGTTTCTCGCCAGCGCTTCGTTCTTCCTGCTGCGATTCATCGCGGAGGCTCTCACTTCGTTCGCGGCATCCGCCGCGATTCGCCGCGCCCAGCGCATGCGTCCGGACCGGGGCGCGCGCCTTCTGCTCGCCCTCCGGCTTCTGCCGGCCATTTTTTCTGCGTTTTTTGTGGCGATCCTTTGTGTCCCCAGCTATCTCCGCTTCGAGCCTCGATCGGCGCGGGAGGAAATCGGCGTGGTTTGTTCGGTGGCGGCTGGTCTTGGGTTCGCTTTCTTTTTTTCTGCCCTCTGGCGATCCGCGCACGCCTGGGTTCGCAGTGCCCGCTTCACCATTTCCGACGATGGAGGCATCGCTCTTGCCGGCATCGTTCGCTTCCGCGTGCTGATCTCGGCCCGCGCCCGACGCGAGTTGTCGGAGGCTCAACTGGACGCCGCTCTCCGGCATGAGGACGCCCATCGCCAATCGCGCGATAACTTCAAGCGCCTGCTCATCCTGCTAACGCCCGCGGTGTTTTCCGGATCGCGCGCGCTGGAGCGCGCCTGGGAGCGCTGCGCCGAATGGTCGGCCGACGAACGGGCATCCGCGGGCGATCCGGCCCGCGCCCTCGCTCTCGCAGAGGCATTGGTGCGCGTCGCTCGCATGCAAACCGGAGCTCCTTCGTTGATCGCTACCCTCATCGATTCGGAAGAAGATTTGTGTGCTCGCGTCGACCGGCTTCTGAATGTCCAGGAATTCGCGCATCAGCCTCTTCCCGGCCCTTCGATTGCGGTCGCCGGAGCCGCCCTTGCCATGGCCTTGGCCGCCATAAATCCCTCCGCCCTGCGCATCGTGCACGGTCTGCTCGAGCGGCTGCTCGAATAAGCTTGCGCGCGATGCGCTCCGGCTGACACCACGACTTGGTGGTGCTATGATGATTCCGATGCCCCTCGTCCCTCCCTACATCGAGAATCTGCGCCCCTACGAACCCGGCCGCAGCATCGACGAAGTGCGCCGGACGTATGGACTTACGCGGATTGCCAAGCTGGCGTCGAACGAGAATCCGCTGGGGCCCTCGCCCATGGCTCTGGCAGCCATTCAGGATAGCCTGGGCAAGCTCAATTTCTATCCCAACGGCGGCCTCGACCTGCGCGAGCGCCTGGCGGAAGAGTTCGACCTCAAAATCGAAAACGTGATCGCCGGCAGTGGCTCGGATAGCATTATGTCCGGCATTATCCGCGC
Source organism: Acidobacteriota bacterium (assembly GCA_037439565.1). GTDB lineage: Bacteria > Acidobacteriota > Terriglobia > Bryobacterales > Bryobacteraceae > Palsa-187. The sequence continues at coordinate 94,133 of JBBIVT010000003.1, forward strand.
GTTCCTGTGCGACGACGATGAAGTGCTCACCACCGACGGCGCATTCATCGGCTTCCAGGTGCTGGCGCGCTCCCGCGGCGTGGCATACCGTACGGTCCCCTACCGCGACTGGCAGTACGATCTGCCCGCCTTGGCCGCGGCCATCACCGATAAAACCAAGATCATCTACCTCGCCAATCCGAACAATCCCACCGGAACCATTTTCTCCAGGAGCGAGTTCGACGAATTTTATAAGCACGTTCCGGAGCGCGTGCTGATCATCCTCGATGAAGCGTATTTCGAGTACGCCAAGGACGCTCCCCGCTACCCGGATTCGATGCATTACCGCTACGATAATGTCATCACTCTGCGGACGTTTTCAAAAGTCTATGGCTTGGCTGGGCTGCGCGTGGGCTATGGATTCGCGCACGAAGAGTTAATCGGGAATCTCCTTAAAGTGAAGCTTCCCTTTGAGCCGGGCGAGCCGGCGCAGGCGGCGGCCATTGCCGCGCTCGGCGACAAGGAGTTCGTGCATCGCTCGCTCGAACGGAACGCCCGCGGGCTGCGGCTGATAACGGAACGATTGCAGCAGATGGGGCTGGACGTGGTGCCTTCGCAGGCGAACTTCGTGATGCTGCCCCTGGAGAGTGCGGACGAGGCCAGATGGCTGGTCGAGGAACTGCTTTGCCGGGGCGTGATTGTGCGGCCTCTGGGCGCGTTCGGGCTTCCGCACTGCGTGCGCATTTCCACGGGAACCGACGAAGACAATCGAATGTTTCTGGACGCCATGGAAGCACTTTATTGCAAGGAGGGAGTATGCCGGCGATAGATCAACCTCGCAGCCAGCAGCCAGCCGCCAGCAAGGACTTTTTGCCGCTCAACGGCACGGATTTCGTCGAGTTTTATGTGGGCAACGCCAGGCAAGCCGCGCATTATTACCGCTCTGCCTTCGGCATGCAATGGACCGGCTATTGCGGCCCCGAAACCGGCGTCCGCGATCACGCCTCCTACCTCCTGGAACAGGGGCAGATTCGCTTTGTGCTGACCACCGCTCTGCGCCCCGATCATCCGGTAGCCGGTCACGTCCATCGCCACGGCGACGCCGTGCGCGACATCGCGCTCTCCGTCGACGACGCAGACGCGGCGTTCCGGGAGACAGTGAAGCGGGGCGCGCGTCCCGCTCGGGAGCCGTTTACGCTGCGCGATGCCTCGGGTGAAGTGCGCATGGCGTCCATCGCGGCCTACGGCGATACGGTCCACACCTTCGTCGAACGGCGGAATTACAAAGGACCGTTCCTGCCAGGCTTCATCGCGGTCACGGCCCAGGATACGGTTTCCCGGCCGGCCGGATTGAAGTACATCGACCATATGGTCGGCAACGTCGGCTGGAATCAGATGAACCAGTGGGTGCGCTTTTACGAAGACGTGATGGGCTTCAAGCTCTATCAAACCTTCGACGACAACGACATCTCCACGGAATACTCGGCGCTGATGTCCAAGGTAATGGCCAACGGCAACGGGCGTATCAAATTTCCCATCAACGAGCCGGCCGAAGGCCGCAGGAAGTCCCAGATCGAGGAATTCCTGGAGTTTTACGGCGGACCTGGCGTGCAGCACATCGCCATGGGCACCGGAAATATCGTCGAAACCGTGGCGCAGCTTCGCCACCAGGGCGTGGATTTCCTGAAAGTCCCCAGCTCCTACTACCGCGAACTCACCGCGCGTGTCGGCAAAATCGACGAGCCCCTCGATCGCCTGGAGGAACTTGGCATCCTGGTCGACCGCGACGACGAAGGCTACATGCTGCAGGTCTTTACCCGCCCCGTGGAGGACCGCCCCACGTTGTTTTACGAAGTGATCCAGCGCAAAGGCAGCCGCAGCTTCGGCAAAGGCAATTTTAAGGCTCTTTTCGAGGCCATCGAGCGCGAACAAGCCCTGCGCGGGAACCTCTAACGTCTCTACGGAACGTTTCCTGGAACCTTTCCGAACCCGCGAGCGTATCCTCGCTTATGCGCACGCTTCACGCGGACCTCCGCTATGCGTTCCGGACTCTGTGGAAGAGCCCGGGTTTCGCGCTGATCGCCATTTTGTCGATCTCGCTCGGCATCGGCGCCAACACCGCGACCTACAGCTTCGTGGACGCCCTGATGTTCCGCCCGCTGCCGGTAAAGGATTCCGCCGCGGTGGTGTCGTATAAGGCCACGTCTCCCGGCGCGCGGCTGGACATGCTGTCCTGGCCCGATTATGAGGACCTGCGCGACCGCTCCACCACGCTCGCCAGCGCCGTGGCGTTCAATTCGTTCCCCGCGGGCATCAGCGCCAGCCGCGAGGCCTTGCCCCAGATGACGCTGGGCTATCTGGTGAGCGGAAATTTCTTCTCCGGCCTGGGCATCGGCATCCCCACCGGGCGCGGATTTCAGGACGCCGAGGACCGCGAGGGGGCTCCCCTCGTCGCCGTCATCGGCCACGGGCTTTGGGAGCGTTATTTCCACTCCGACCCCAATGTGGCCGGTAAAACGTTGCGCGTAAACGGAGCACTCTTTACCGTCATCGGCGTCACTCCAGAGGACTTCACCGGCCCCGAGCCCTACGTCGTTCCCGGCCTCTACGTGCCCTTCCACAGCTATAAACAGGCCGCGCCGATGATTCGCGAGCCGGACTTCCTGACGTCGCGGAAATTAAAGCCGGTGAACATGTTCGCGCGCCTCAAACCCGGTGTCAGCATGAAGACCGCGCAGGCGGAGGCGGCCTCCATCGCCCACGCGCTCGCCGCGCAGTACCCGGAGACGAATCGCGACCGGACCGTGACCATCCTCACCTACGAACGCGACCGTTATGAGCGCGCGACGACGGACGTGATCCTGGGCGTGACGCTGCTGGGCATCACCGCAATGGTGCTGCTGATCGCCTGCGCCAACGTGGCGAATCTGCTGCTGGCCCGCGGCACGGCTCGCGTCAAGGAAATTGCCATCCGCATGGCCGTCGGTGCGGGCCGCGGCGCGCTGTTGCGCCAACTGCTCACGGAATCGATGCTGCTCGCCCTGCTCGGCGGTTTGGCGGGAGTCGCTGTCGGTTACGCGGGCGTGCGGTTCCTGCAATCCGTCAAAATTCCGCTCGATTATCCCATTGAGATCGGTGTCCGCATGGATATGCGATTGTTCGTCTTCAGTCTCGCCCTTTCGGCCGTCACCGGAATCGTCTTCGGCCTGATCCCGGCGCTGCGCGCGACGAGGATGGATCTGAGCTCGACGATGAAGGCCGCCGATCAGGGCCCCGGCAAGCCCGGCCTCTGGCGCGGACGCCTGACGGGCCGTAACGTTCTGGTGGTCGCGCAACTGGCCCTGTCCGTCGTGCTGCTCGTCGCCTCGGGAATGTTCGTGCGCGGATTCGCCGCCGCGCGCGCTATGAATCCCGGTTTCCGCATCGACCACACGCTGCTCGTTTCCTTCGACGCCAGCCTGATCCGCTATGACGAAGCGAAGTCGCGGGCGTTCTATCACACGCTGATCGAAAACGTGCGCGCCATGCCTGCTGTGGTGGATGCCTCGCTCGCCGATACCTACCCGTTCGGGGGCAATGTCTTCACACGCAACGTTTCCGTGGACGGCTACCGCCCTCGCGCCGGAGAGGAAAATCCGTACGCGTTTGCCAATATCGTGGACGATCATTACTTTGCCGCCACTGGCATGACTTTGCTGCGCGGGCGCTTCTTCGATGCGCGCGATACGGCCACATCGCCGCGCGTCGTGGTTCTCAACGAAGTCGCCGCGAAGAAATTCTTTCCAGATCGCGACGCGCTGGGCGCGCAGTTCCGCCTCGACAACGCCGGCGGTCCCCTGGTGCAGGTCGTCGGCATCGCCAAAACGGGAACTTACATCTATTGGTCGGAGCCTCCCACGCCGTTTCTCTGGATGCCGTTCACGCAGGACTACGGCAACGGCGTCACCCTCCAGGTTCACACGCGCGGGGATCCGGCGTCGCTGTCTCCGGCCATCCGCGACGCCGTGCGCGCCATCGATCCCGATATGCCGGTCTTCAGCGTCCGTTCCATGGACGCGTTTTACGACGCGCGGGCCATGCTGGGTCCGCGCCTCACCATGCAGGTGGTCACCGCCGCCGGTTCCATCGGCCTGCTGCTGGCCATCATCGGGCTTTATGGCGTGGTCGCCTACGCCGTCGGACGCCGCACCCGCGAAATCGGCATCCGCATGGCCATCGGCGCGAAGCCGCGCGACGTGCTGCGCATGGTGCTGACGCAGGGCCTCGCGTTCACTGCCGCCGGCCTCGCCATCGGCCTGTTCGCGGCGTTCTTCGCCGGCCGAGCCCTGGCCGGATTCGTTGTCGGCGTCAGCCCGCACGATCCGGCGATCTTCGCGGGCGTCGCCGTGATCCTGGCCGCCGTCATGCTGGCCGCGTCATGGCTGCCCGCCCGCCGCGCCGCGCGTATCGATCCGCTGCTCGCGCTGCGTCAGGATTAGCAAGCCCCGCGACGCGCGGGCGAAAAGCGCAGCCCCGGCCCGTAAGGGCGGGGATAACCCTCGCCCCGCCCCCCGAAAGGGACGGCCTGAATCGAGCTCGCATTTTGGGTCAAGAAGAAATTCCTCGCCTGGCCGGGCACCCGCGCCCACCAGCAGTCGCGGCTCCAGGACCGGCCGCGCTTGTCCGTTTCCTGACGGTCACGATTCTGAACCGCCATGCGTCAGCATGCGGACACCTCATCCGGCCCACGCCGGGGAAGCACAGCCCCGGCCCGTAAGGGCGGGGATAACCCTCGGCCCGCTGGAGTGGTCCACGAAAACTCAGAAAATCCAGTCAGGATTAGCGCATAGCCCGATGCACATCCCGAGCAGTTCGCAAACATCGGGATCACGGCACTGACGCTGGACCTGCGCGCAAGCCAACAGAATTGAGCACGAAAAGCACGGCCTGAATCGAGCGCCCGCGCCCGATCCGCCCCACCGCCGAGGCGCGCCCGCCAGCAGCCGCGGCTCCAGGGGCCCTGCTTGCCCGCTCTGACGGTCGCGATTCTGAAACGCCATGCGTCAGCATGCGGACACCTCACGCTCCCATCCGGCCCACGCCGGGGAAGCGCAGCCCCGGCCCGTAAGGGCGGGGATAACACCCGCGAATCGCCCGTCGATCGCGTCCGTAACCCGCCCGCCGACCACCCCAACTCCCGGCCCATCAGCCATTTTCCACTCTCACCCACCACCGCCCCGCTCCCCCGCGTGCGATGACCAAGCAGAGAGGAACCTCAATGTCACCATCCGAGCCGACCACCCGAGCCGACGTCAACCGCGCCAACGCCCAGCACTCGACGGGCCCTAAATCGGAAGAGGGCAAGCGCCGCTCCGCCCTCAACGCCCTCCGCCACGGCCTCACCGGCCAGATCGTCGTCATGCCCAGCGAGGATCTCGCCGCCTACCAGCGCCACGTCCAGAACTTCGTCGACGAATATCAGCCCGCCGGAGCCACCGAAGCCCAGCTCGTCCAATCGCTCGCCGACGCCTCTTGGCGCTTAAACCGCATCGCCGCGTTAGAGGCCAACGTCCTCGCCCTCTCCGTCCAGGGCAGTGACGAAATCCAGGGAGCCATGGCCATCGCCGCAGCTTTTGCCCATCAGTCCAAAGCCCTTGCCAATCTGAGCCTGCATACCCAGCGCCTCTCGCGCCAGTTCGAACGCACCGTCGCCCAGCTCCGCGAGCTCCAGCACATCCGCCATGCCAAAGAAGAACAGGAGATGGAATATCTCCTCAACATCCTCGAAGCCCACGAGCGAAACGGTGAACCATACGACCCCTCCGAAGATGGCTTCGTTTTTTCAGAAACCCAAATCCACCAGGCCAGGCAAGCCAGAAACCGCAGCAACCAATCCTATGAAGCCTTGCGCGCGCAAGGTTAACCAACCGCCTTCTTCAGGAGCGCGCGGATCCTTTCCTCGTCGTCGCCGGTCAACTTCTTCAGCGCAAAGGCGGCCGGCCACATCGTTCCTTCGTCGAGGTTCGCTTTGTCGCTGAAGCCCAGCGTCGCGTATCTGGCTTTGAACTTGTCCGCGCTCTGGAAGAAGCAGACAACCTTGCCGTCCTTGGCGTACGCGGGCATTCCGTACCAGGTTCTCGGCGAGAGGGCTGGCGCGCTGGCTTTGATAAGGGCATGGAGCCGCTCGGCCATGGCG
>JBBIVT010000004.1:0-7240 GCA_037439565.1 Acidobacteriota bacterium
CACCGGCCGGACGACGTGCCTTCCGATGTCCTGAACCGGATTCTGTGGTGGGACAGTAAGGGGTACGACAAGCAGTATCCAAAGCGTTAGAAGGGCGGCGGGAATCTCGAAGCCCGCAAAGGCTCAGGTTGGGCGCACCGTCGCCATTCCGAGCGACGCTCCCCTTAACAGCGCGAATGAATGGATCTCGGAAGGCCGAGTGCGGCTCGTGCTTCATCGGCAGCTCGGCCCAGCGCTTCTTGCAGTTGCTGCCGGGCTTCTTCGAGGGAAGCCGGGTTTTCAAACGGCGGGAACCGGAGTGGTTCGCCACAGGCGATGGCGATTCGCCCATATGGCACCGGATTTCGAGCTTCATCCCACTTATGGCGTTCAAAAACGGAGGGGCGGCAAGCCGCGCCGATCGGGATGAGAGACATTCCGGACGCCGATGCGAGTGCGACCGCACCAACCCTCGCAAAGAGTGGAGGACCGCCGCCATCGGGAGAAATCAAGGCCGCGCCGTCGCCCCGCGCTTCGCTCGCGATCTTCATCAAAGCTTTCCAGCCACCGTGCTCCGCGTCGCCGCGGACGATCTCAAAGCCCAGCCACCGGCAGAAAAGTGCGACACAATCGCCTCTCCCGTCGCGGGAGACCATGAGTTTCACCGGCATCGCCGGCCTCCGCGCGTTGAACGCAACCAAAAGGGAAGGAGCGCTTCCATGCCAGACAGCGAGCACGGACCCCGGCGGAAAATCGGGCCACCGGCAACTTCCTACGGTCACGATTTCCGCCGTCGCGCGAACCGCGCGAGCATACCAGTACAACATGAGCGCCAAAATCCTGATGATGATCCAATGGAGCGGGGGGAGATAACGCCGGATGAACTCGATGACCGTATCGGTCAACCGCGAGACACGGTTCCGTCCGACCTTGTGAAAGACGGCGGAGGAAGCCGTCCCCGAGCGCCGGCGCAATGCGCTTAGCCGGGCGATTTCCGTTACGAAGTTCCTCGGCCGGCCCGGATATAATGGAGGGTGAGGACTGTTTTGCATCACCTTCGAACCCGCCGTATCGGTTTGGCCCTCAGTGGCGGCTCCGTTCGCGGACTGGCCCATATCGGCGTCCTCAAGGCCCTTACCGACGCCGGAATCAGGCCGGCGGTCATCACCGGAACCGCGCGGGTAGTCTGATCGGGGCGATGTTTGCCGCCGGAATGGAATGGGACGAAGTTGCGTCGCTGGCGCGAGAAACATTCTGGCCCAGGTTGCTGCACGGAAAGACGCTGGAGAGTTTTTGTAAGGAGCACCTGCCTTCCAGCTTCGCTGCGCTAAAGCTCCCCTTTGCTGCCGTCACCACCGAACTTCCTGCAAAGCGAACGGTGGTGATCACAGAAGGTGACCTTGCTTCCGCCATCAGCGCCAGTTGCGCCTTGCGCGGACTTCGGCGCCCCGTCGACCGCGAAGGGAAGCTCCTTAAGGACGGCGGTATTCGATGTGTGCTGCCGTCGGAGGTCTGCCGGTCCATGGGCGCGGACTTCATCATTGGCTCCGATGTCTGGGAACTCAGTTCTTTGCTGCGCGGGGTCGGCATTGATCCTCATCATCCTCGGGCGAACCGGGCGTACCCTCTACATTACTACTCCGCGTTTCTTGACACCGATCTCCTCATTCATCCCAAAGTACCTCTAAAGGGCTACCTGCCAGGTGCAGAGGCGGTCGAGCGCATGATCTCCGCCGGAGAGAGCGCCACCCGGCGAGCCCTCGGTACATACACAGCGCAAGCCGCGTGATGGGCCATTGACTGACGCCACGGAGAATCCGCGAATGTGGCATACTACTTTCTGTCGCGTACGCTGAAGTTCTAGCTGATCGTGCCCCATCGGAAGTCATGCGGGTCAAACTTGTCTGGCGGCCAAACGCTCCTTCCCTAACACACCATCCTTCATCCATAGGAGCCAGTCTTGGGCTCGTCACACCAGGGACTGGAAAGCGGAAAAAGCGCTGGTTTTTTGTTGGGATCGCCTGGTTGCTCGCAGTCGGATTCGTCAGCGTGTGGGGTTGGCGAGCGTGGTCGGCGAGGAGAGAACTGCAGCAGGCGAACGCGTTGATTGACGCGGCTCGGTACTTGGAAGCAGTGGACGTCCTCACTCATTCCATCCGTCAGCATCCCACCATGAAGGCGTACCACCTGCGGGCGGCCGCCTACGGAAAGCTCGGCGATGATGAAAAGGAAATGGCGGATCTAACGACATTGATTCGTCTGGCACCAGCGGATGGCCTGGCACACCAGCTTCGCGCGGAAATCCTAATAAAGCGCCGGAATTATCGAGAGGCATTGGACGATTTAAACGACGCGCTTCGCCTTTCGCCGAATTGGATCGAAGGTTACGCGGTTCGGGGTGAAACCCACAGAGAGCTGGGGAAATTAGACGACGCGATTGACGACATGAACATGGCCGTTGCCCTGAAACCTACTCCCGACAATTACTATGGACGGGGCGTAGTTCTCACCTTGATGGGCAATTATTCGAAAGCGGTTGCTGATTTTACGATCGCCCTTACACTCAACCCGCACCTTGCAGAGGTATACCGTGCTCGGGCCAGCGCGCTGGAGGGCCTGGGAGATACGGAAGCTGCGCAGGCGGACCTCCAACATGCTGCCTCCGCGGCTCGCTGATCCGAGGACACGACACGCCGTATTACTTGATCTCCCGGAAAACGAGTACTTTTCCGTGATGGGAGTCGATGAGGTACACCAAGCCCTGTCTGTCGACGTGCATGGCTTCGATTCGCTCCTGCTGATCCACGCGATCTCCGAATTGTCCGAAGGCGCCGATGCCTTGGTTGTCGACGCTAAACACCTCCGCCACCATGCCGCGGGGATTCGCCACCAGGAAGCGATGATTCGTTGCGTCGAAGGTAAACGCCAGGGGAAGTGCGATGCCTTCCCAGCGCATCTCGCCCCGCCGTTGTCCGGCCGGGCTAAAGATTTCCACGCGATGCTGGCGCGCGCCGAGCACATAGACCTGGTTGTTGATGACAGAGATCGCGCACGGCTCGCGAGTTGCTTCCGTCAGCGGGATCGTTCCGTCGACTTCGCCCTCGCGGTCCAGCGCGACAATCAGGTTCCTGGGCGGATCGGCTACATAGATCGTGCGCTGATCCTCTGAAAACGCAATCGCGGTCGGATTCGTCAGCGTGCGCTGCCCCCGCTTTATCAGCGCCCGCGCATATTCTCCGTCCTCGAACACGAAAACGTTGGCGAGTTCCGAGTCCACAATGTACATGCGGCCTTGGCGATCGGAGGCGATGCCGGACGGGCGCACCAGCGTGAAGTCGCCTGCGCGCCGGATCTCCCGGTATGCTCCGCTCAAACGGTCGAACACATGCACCGACGCCGTCCCGCTGTCGGTGATCCAGACGCGCTGCTGGAGGTCTGTGGCGACCCCGGTAGGAAAACCCAGCCCGTAGGGATGGTCGCTTTGGCCGGTGGCGGCAACGGCCCATCGCTTATTGGAGACGCGCGGGGGATGAATTCCGTTTTTCGACCCAAAGGTGCATTCGTGGCGAAACTGCACGGAATCGACGCCTAGGTCGCCCGCCAGAGCGGCTCCCATCATGAATAATCCAGCCAGTTTCCGCATCGCGTCCCATCAATACGTATGAGGATTGTGGTTTTCCCCGTGGCAGTTCGTGTAGCAGCCCTTTGTCGTTCCCGTGTAGTAATAGCCGAAATAGGTGGTCGCCTTTGTAGCAACACCGATATCGAAGTTCATCATGGCGCGGTTCGCCGTGGGCGTTCCGCCGATGACGCCGTGAGGATCGTGGCACGTGGTGCAGGCTACATTGGAATGATCGTCCCCATGCGGGCTGATACCGCGCACGGTAGTCAGGTTGTGGCACTTGCCGCAAAGCGCGCCGCCAGTGGAGCCGAGGCCTCCTCCTCCGCCGCCTCCCACCGGATCCTGATAAAGATTGAACTGCAGCAGATGCGGGTAGATGGAGCCATGCGGCCCGTTTGGTCCGGTTCCATTCGATGACCGCGCCTGGTCGTTGTTGTGGCAATCCGTGCAATAGAGCCGCGTCGAAGTGGTGAGGGGGCGGCTGGTGTTGTTGGTGACGCCGTCGACATCGAGCATGTAGGGCCGTAGGCTGGTGTTCGACGTGGTCACGGTGCTGAAGCCCATCACGTTGTGCCCGATTGTGCTCGTGAACTTGAGGCGCAGGTTGTACTGGTCGGCCGGCTTCGGGGGTTGGAGCGGCAGACCGGTGGGCATGGGCCCCGCCGGGTAGCGGACAGCGGTCCGCCCATAGACGCTGGTAGCGGGCTTATTGGAGCTGTCGGCATGGCACTTGAGGCAGACCTGATACTCGGAGGCGGCCACCGTCTGAACGCCAGAGGTGTCGTAACCGCTGACGCCGGCGAGCGCCGCCTCGACCGTCGGCGGCAAGGCGATCCCGGTCTGCGCCGTTGCCGCATGCGAATTGTGGCAGTCGGCACACTCGGCATGCCGGGCGTTGTTCACCGGAACTCCCTCCGCCGGGTCATGGACGCCGGAAACAGTCAAGGTTGGATGCGCGTAGGCTTTGGTGTACTCGCCCATCACGTTGCGTAGTGCGGGCGAGACGTTGCTTCCGCTGTGACATGCCGTACATGCTGCCTCCTCCAGGCCGCGGAGATTGCGCGGGCCGGCGGCATTATCGTGTCCGTTATGGCAGTTGGAGCAGGCGTTGGCTGCCACCGTGCCGTACTTGCCGAAAAGGGCCGTTGCGGGAACCGTGTCGGCGGACGTCGCGTGGGCGCTGCTTGTCCATCCGTTCAGGAAGTTCGGCTGAAGCCGCGTGGGATCATGACAGGACAGGCACATCGTGCCATTGGCATTCGAGCGCACCAGGAACATCGGTACCGCAGGATCGATGTTCTGCATGTGCGGATCGTGGCAAGTGGTGCATTCCACTTTTCCTGCGACCAGTTTCACCGCGGGATCCCGGGTGGACGGAGGATTGGTGAAGAGCGTCGTGACCAGGGATCCGTCGTCCGCCGGCGTCATGCTGACCGGGTGGCTGGTCGACAAATTCGTCGTGAGCACGTCGGGGGATGCCATTGATCCCGATGTTGCAATCAGGCCCTTCGTCACCGTCAATCCCACCGCCACCGTGCCGTCGTGACAGCTCAGGCATAGTTTCGACGAGCCAGTGCCCGGCGTTTCCGGTCCGGACGTGTAAGTGCTGCTCGTGTAAGTGGTGTAAGTCTGGGTAGACAACGTTTGGTCCCATAGCGGAGTCACATTGGGATTAATATTGTGCGGCGCATGGCAGAAGACGCAGGCGTTGGCCTCCGCCGACTTCACCGGACCACTTCCGCCGACCGTCAGATCGTGCTGGCTGCCAATTACCGCCGTTTTTAGGCTGGTCGCACGCAGTAGTACGCTCAGGAACAGAGCGAGGAGCGCGAGGCGTCTCATTCCTGCCACCCCTTGTAGAGAAATACCTGCACGCGGTGGTTCAGCGAGTCCGCGACATAGATCGTATTGCGGCCATCGATCGAGATCCCGGAAGGAAGGTTAAATTGACCGGGCTTCGAGCCGCCGGAGCCGAAGTAATACAGCAGGCGCCCGGATGGATCAAAAACCTGAACCGTTTCAAACAAGGCGTCGACGACGTACAGATTCCCATTCGTGTCCGCAGCGATTCCCTTGGGCCGGTTCAGCGTGCCCGTCCGGATCCCAAGCTGTCCGAAGGCGTTGACGAATTGGCCGTCGGTTGTCAGCGTTTGAATCCGGAAATTCATGGCATCGACAACGTATAATTTTCCGCCGGAGAGCGTTACCGCAGTCGGAAAATTGAACTCGCCCTCTCCTGTACCCCGCTTCCCGATGGCTTGAATGAACGAACCATCCAGGCCGAAGACCAGTACCTGGTGGCGAAGTGTATCTGTCAAGTACAAGCGCCTCGAGCCGGCGTCCAGGAACATCCCGGTCGGACGCCGCAGGCGGGACTCCCCGGTCCCGCCGCCAATCATGCGCTGGAACTTGCCCCGGGCATCGAACACATAGACCAGGGCCCGCACGGAATCGCTGACGTAAATGTTGTCTCTGCCGTCGCATGCGACGTCAATCGGCGACACAAAATCCCTACCACGCGACCCTTTGAGAAACTGATATTTCTGCTTCTCAAAATCGAAGATGTGGACTCCCCGCTGGCCCGGATCCGCGATCAGCAGGCGCCCCGCGCTGTCATGAGCCGTGGCATAAGGACGAATGATCTCCGGCTTATCGTCCGGTGGTCCGGCCACCCAGGTCAATAACTTCGCGAAGAATTTTTTGGGCTTGGTGAACTCGCGCACCGACGGGATCGTGCGGACGTAGTCCACCCTGCCCCGTTCGGGCGTCATCGCCGCGGCCGACGTCACGGCCATTAGAAATAGAAATAGGCTTCGAATCACAGGACTTTAGCAGTTCGTTGTACCTTCACGTAGAAACGCGACCGGTAGAGATTGGGATAAAGCGCGTATGTCTGATTGAACCGGATGTAGCCCGATTCCAACTGTAGCTTTCGAAAATGGTAAGTAAGATTGCAATTCAAGAGCTCGAAATCGTTGTTTAGAATTCCGTCAAGATGCTGGCGCGAGCGGGTCCAGGAGGCTGACACCTCGACTTTACGAATTGGATTCGCGTGCATGGCGAATCCCAGGGCGCGATAATCGCTTGGCAAGATCAATGCCGGGTTCAATAGAATCGACCCGACACCGAGGCCCAGACCCTGCGAGGTGAACGGCAGCGAGTCGCCGAGGACGTTGTTCAACGTCGCGCTGATCTGGTAGCGCGGATGTTCGATGCTGGCGCGCGCCGTATATCCACTGGAGCGGAATTCGTTGCCGGCGCTCAAAAAAGAACTGTTCTGCCAGCCGCCGCCCAGACGCGTGCTGAAGTCTCCCACCACGTGAAAAGACACGCCTGCATCGGCCGAAAAACTTTTATCCGAGAGCGGATTCGCATTATGCACGGCCTGGTCCGATCCCCGCACAGTTCCCTCCAGGATCATCCCATTGGACGTCGCGTGCTGGAACCCGGCGCGATAGGTTTGGCCTGTAATGGTGCCGGACTGACCGGTGATCGAACCGTATCCCAACTCGCGGCCGTACTCTCCGCTCAGCGTGCCCCATTTCAACTTCTTTGAATAGTTCACGCCGGCCGTGGAGGTAAAGTAGTTAGAATTCAGCGGACCGTTCTGATTCGAACTGAGTACCTCGTTACGCTCCA
>JBBIVT010000004.1:7340-18144 GCA_037439565.1 Acidobacteriota bacterium
TAGTTAGAATTCAGCGGACCGTTCTGATTCGAACTGAGTACCTCGTTACGCTCCATGTTGGCGAAGACGCCGAAACCATAAGCCAGATCCACGGTGGTCACGGCGCTCAGATCCAGATTGGAAATCCCACTCGAGAATGGCAGAAGCATGGCGGCAGTAGGCGCCACCGCTCCGGGAGACGCGAGGCTCCCGATCTCTTGTGCCAGCAACTGGCTGGCAATATTGGAGGAATATCCCGCTCGAAACGACGTCTTCCAGCGGCTCCTCTGGAACAGACGCAGATTCAAGCTGGCGTATTTGGTCCGCAGATCGAGCGGGAGGGCGAACAACATACTGGACGTCGATTGCGTTCCCCCGTCTGCATAAAATTCGCTATTTCTAGCCAGGCTCTTTCGGGCCGACACCTGAAACTGATCCACCGTCTGGGTCAGATTCCCGGGAGTCGCCGATCCATCCACTGGCATCAGCAGATTCGATTGCTGCTGCTCGTGATGCCCAAAGGCCTGTACGTCCCATCCGGCGCGCTCGTAACGGGCGTCGACATTGACGTGGTTCTGCGTCGAGAGGTAATCAGGGATGGCCACCAGATCGGACTTCGAATCGACCGATCCGATGCCCCAATCGAGGATCACCGAGAGCTGCTTACCGAGAGGACGCGCCTCCCAGGTGACGCCCATATCCTTAATGCGATTCTGCGTGCTGTAACCGGAGAGTTGGGACAAGCTGCCGAAATAGACGTCCTGAACCTGGACATTTGAGTACCGGAAGGTGAGCGGGAAGGCGCGTTTGCGCAACAGCGTTATCTCAAGGCGGATTCCGTTTCCTCCGCCTATCCCGGCTTCGCTCGCCTGCGGGCCGGCGCTGACTTCCGGCTGCGCGGAAAAGCTGAGCAAATCCGGAGAAAGCAGGAATCCGTTGATGTCGAAGTTCGCCCCGAAAGGAACGAAACTGAACGACTGATTCGCGTCGCCACGCGTGGTAGTGGTGTAGTAACCGGAGTAAACCGTCGTGGACACACTCAGGGGCTGCTCCTGTGCGCACACTTCGGGCGATAGCACGAATGCGGACAGGCACAGCGCGAGAGCGGACGGTTTCAGCATCAAGCCTCCAAGTAAAAAAGGCGGTGGGTAGGCCGCAGCCGGCTCACCCACCTTTGAGGAAAGTCTTCTTACAGATGGCAGGTGGTGCAATGCGCCGTGTTGTTTGCTTGGCGCAGATAATTTGTGTTTACGTCGCTATGCGGATCGTGGCAGGTCGCGCACTGCACGGAGTTGGTGGACCCGTACAGCGGCAGCGCCGAGGAAACCGTCGCCACGGCTTGCAGCGATGGATTCTTCGTTGGATCATACGGCATGTTCACCGGATGATCGTTGGTGAGACCCAGCGATTCATAGGCGCCTCCGCCGAACGCGGCCCGCGAGCCGACCTCGTTCTTGGTCTTCATCGCCGGCGAAAACGTCGAGGTTACACCGTCGTGACAACTCAGGCACAACAGCGAGTACATGCGGACGTCGGTCGATGTCGTGAGCGCGCTTCCGCCCAATTCCACCGCCTTGTTTTGCATCGTCGCGGAGTCATAAACTCCGAACGTGTTCGAAGCGGACGGAAAAGATCGGGCCCACAGCAGGATAAGACCGGTGGACTCCGTCCCTCCGTTGGCGACCGAACCGGAGTGGGGGGCGTGACACGATTTGCATCCGTTCCCGCCGATGTCGTGCGTCGATCCGGCCAGTCCGGTTTTCGGGAGATTCGCCACGCCGGCAAGCAGGTTGGACGCCATCCCGGCGGCCGCTGCCAGAGTGATTAACTTCAGCTTCATTTCAATTCCTCCTTAAATGAGTAAATGGATTTTCAAACTACTGGTCCGCGCCATGCGCGGTCTACGCTCACGGATGTTGGACTTTGGTCACCCCCTTGTCTGGGATCGAGGCCGGCTGCTTGAGATACTGAAACACTTGCACGCGCCCCCGAAACATCTCAGTAGTGAGAACTCTGTCCTTGGAATCAATGGCTAAACCGGCAATGAGGGCAAACTGGCCCGGATCGGTTCCCAGGGTTCCGATTGCCAGCAGAGGCCTTCCCTCTGGGCTTAAGATCTGGAAGTTATTGAACTCCGCGTCGGCGACGTAGACGTGTCCTTCAGAATCCACTGCGATTCCCTTGGGCCGGATAAACTCGCCGGGCCTGTCACCCTGCGCGCCGAACGCACGGACGAATTTCCCATCGGGCGAGAGGACTTGCACACGGTAGTTCCAAGTGTCCGAGACATAAATAAAGCCGTTGCGATCCACCGCGACGTTGGTCGGAGCCAGGAACTCGCCATTTTCGCGCGTGCCTTTTTTGCTCGGACGCCCAAAGAATCCGGCCAGCTTCTGGGTCGCTGTATCGAAGACCGCGATGCGGCTCTCCTTGGCGTCGGCGGCGTAAAGCCGCTTTCGCGCCTGATCGATGGCGATGCCGCCTGGCCGTCCCAAATCCCCCGTCCCGAACCGCGAAAGAACGCGGCCGTTTTGATCGAAGCAGGTAATCGAATGAAGCTCGGCGTCGGAGACAAACAGTCGCTGATCGGCGTCGATCGCGACGCCGACGGGCATCCCTAAAGGAGCCCTGCTGTTGCCTTCGCGGCGCTCGATGGTTTTTGCGACCGGGTCGATCACAAAAATGATTTTGAGTTCGGTATCCGCCGTGTAGATGCGCCCGCGCGCGTCGGTGGTGATTCCGTAGGGCTTGCGAAGCTCCATTTTTTCGTCAGGAGTCTTCGATCCGGTGACTTTGTCTACCCAACTCGATTTCTTCACGACTGGGTTTTTTACTTTCGCCAGATCGCCGTACTCGGCGAGCCAGCGGATGCGCGGCGGGTCCGGCGGAAGCGGCCAAAATAGATCGCTCACGGGTGTCGCGGAAGGCTTGGCCTGTTTCGAGTCTCCCGCCATCGCGAGAACACCGAGAGAAATTCCCAACATCACGCCGTTGATCAATCTGTCACTCTTCATTTCGCAAGTTCAGTTGGCTGTCGCCGTGATAGTGCGGAGGCGGCAAGCGGTCTAGTACTTGTTTAGGGAGGGATGGATACCTGGCCGGAAAATATACTTGCGCGGCGAAAATTCGACTTAGCTCGAAACTCTTAGACCATCTCGGCCGATTCACTTACTGCCCGATAAGCTGTTCCCCTACGAGTGTTAATTTTTCAGAGCGGATATATTTTTATACGCTGCCGTGCCCCCTCAGATTTTGGAGGAATTGTCGAGCGCGGAACCCGCCAGAGCTTTGGCAGAACGAAACCCGGAATGGCAGCCAGGATCCTTCTCGGAAGTATCGTACTCGTGTTGTCTTGCACGGGTACTGTGTCTGCTCAAATCTCACCGGGTCCGTTGTCCCTTGCTCATCAGCAACTGGAGGGGGTAACGTCCTGTGTTTCCTGCCACAACTTCCGGGCCGGGCCCCGAGCTTTGAAGTGTCTCGATTGCCACGTTGAAATCCAGCGAAGATTGACCCAACACACCGGCTTTCACTCGCGTGCTTTTAAGCCGTCGTCCGATCAGACAGACTGCGCGCGCTGCCATGCGGAACATAACGGCCAGAAATTCTCTCTTATCCGCATAGATCGGGGGGGATTCGATCATGGAGCTGAAACGGGCTTTGCGCTGGAAGGCAAGCATCGCCTACAAAAATGCGAGGCATGTCACAACGCAGCGAAAATTCCGGCTGCGGCCAAGCCGGAAATCAAAGTGAAGGACTTAAACAAGTCGTTTCTCGGCCTGAGCCGCGAGTGCCTTACCTGTCATGACGACCGGCATCGGGGCCAGCTCGGAGCCAACTGCGCGCGCTGCCACGGACAGGAGGATTGGAAGGCTGTCTCAGGATTCAATCACGCCCAAACGCGCTTCCCGCTGACGGGCCTCCATCAGCAGGTTGCTTGCGCCAGGTGCCACGCGTCAAAGACGCCCGCAGCGCCGCTCCAATTCAAAGGAGTAGCGTTCGCGGGGTGTCAGAACTGCCATAACGATCCTCATCGCGGAGCATTTCAGGAAGCCAAATTCCGCGGCGGATGCGATAGCTGCCATTCGACAGCCGGCTGGAAAGCTTCGCGCCTGGCCCAGGGTTTCAATCATGACCAGACGGCGTTCAAACTGCTCGGAAAACACGCTGGACTGGCCTGCGCGGCGTGTCACAAGGGCAGTGACTTCCATCGGGCGATTCCGCATGAGCGCTGCCAGCAGTGTCATGAGGATCCGCACAAAGGCCAATTCGCCACCCGCGCCGCCGGTTCCGACTGCGCGGCGTGCCACAGCGAGCAAGGCTTCAAACCATCGAAGTACGATCGCGCAGCGCACCAGCAAAGCGCATTTAAGTTGGAAGGCAGGCACGCCTCGCTCGACTGTGGGAAATGCCATCAGCCGTCCGGCCGCGGAGCGGCTTACGTCACCGGCCTGCTGATTTGTTCCCAATGCCATTCCGATCCGCACGCCGGAGAATTCGCGGCCGCTCCGTTGAACAACCGCTGCGATGCGTGCCATACCCAGGAAAGCTTCCGGCCGGCGACGTTTACGGCGGTGAGCCATTCACACACCCGGTTCGCGCTCACCGGAAAACATGCCAAAGTGGAGTGCGCCTCCTGCCACAAGCCGCTGGGCGAGGCTCCTGCACCCGTCGCTGCCAAGCCGGTCCTTGCTGAGAGCAAAGCACCCGGCGCGCGGCGCCAATATCATTTCGCGAATCTTGCTTGCGGCAGCTGCCATCAGGATCCCCACCAGACCAAGATCGCCTGCGAAACCTGCCATCAGACACTGGATTGGAAGCAACTCGCCAAGTTCGATCATTCCCAGACGAAATTCCGTCTCGAAGGCGGCCATGAAAAGGTGGCCTGCACGAGTTGCCACCAGGCGGAGCGCTCCGAACACGCAACTGCGCCGCGATTCGCCGCGACGCCGGTTGCCTGCGGTGGATGCCACCAAAAGACGGACGCGCACGGAGGGCAGTTTCAGACGGCCGCGCGCGCGGAGGATTGCTCCTCATGCCACACGCCCGTAAGGTGGTACATCGACCGCTTCAATCATGACACCACGAGATTTCCGCTGGACCGCGCTCACCGCAACGTCGCTTGCGAGGAGTGCCACAAAGAGCAGATTGCATCAACCACAAAGCCGATCCGGGTGTATCGAGGCACACCGGTCGAATGCGTGAAATGTCATTAGAAGGACAAATTATGGCGACACTACCGTTATCCGCAACTTCCACTTCGGCGCCGCGCCGGGCCGGAGAAGCTGTTTTCCATCACCGGGTCCGGGTCAGTTTTGTCGCGCTTTTCGTAGCCGGTCTGATTGTCTATCTGGCCCTCCACGGCTGGACCTACTACCGGATGAGTCTCGAGGAGAGGCCGCTGTCGCCGCTGCACTCGCAATTGCGTTCCAGCGGAACCATCGGAGTAAAGCTCGGGATGCTCGGCGTGGGGATGTTCGGAGTTCTGTTTCTCTACCCGTTACGAAAGCGCTGGCCCTGGCTCTCGCGCATTGGAAGCACCCGGCGATGGCTGGATTTTCACGTCCTGATGGGAATCACCGCGCCCATCATTATTAGCTTTCACGCGTCGTTCAAGTTTCAGGGGCTCGCAGGGCTCGCATATTGGATCATGATCGCGGTGGCGCTGAGCGGATTTGTCGGCCGCTACGTCTACGCGCAGATCCCGCGCAGCCTCAACTCCGCGAAATTGGACGCTGGCGAATTGGAGAGACAGACGACCGCGCTCGCCGATAGTCTTGCCAACCAGCACACGTTCGATCCGGCGGAAATCGCGCCGCTCCTCGAAGTTCCATCCGCGGCCGCAGTACGCAAACTGGGCTTGCTCCCCTTGCTTTGGGCGATGAGCGTAAAAGACCTGGCGCGGCCGTTTCGAATCGCCCGGCTGCGGCGCCGCTTCCTTCACGGGTCTGAGGTCGTGACTACTCTAGGCGGCCTGTTTGCTTCGCGCCACAAGGACGTGGAAGCGATCGTCTCCAATATCCGGCGCCAGTCGTGGCTCCTGACGAAAATGGCGTTTCTCGACCGGACGGAGCGCATTTTTCATCTGTGGCACGTGGTGCACCGGCCCTTCAGCCTTTCCTTTATCGCGCTGGTGATCATCCACGTCTCGGTCATCCTCATTCTCGGCTATTACTGACGCCTATGACAGACTCAAACTTCTTCTTCGCATTGTATGCCGGTGTTCTGGCCGTGCCGGTATTTGTTTATCTCAAACGCCAGAGCCGCAAGGAGATGCTGGCCCGGCAAGCGGCGGAAAAAGGCGAGATCTTCTCTGGTGGACCACGCGGACAGCATCCGCACATCGATGTGACGAACTGCATCGGATGCCAGGGCTGCACGTCGGTGTGTCCCGAGGGAGACGTGTTGGGAATGGTGGGAGGGAAGGCCGCCGTGGTGAAGGCCTATCGCTGCATCGGACATGGAATGTGCGCGGAAGCGTGCCCGGTGGGCGCGATCACGATGCGCACCTCGGACCCGAAACTCTCCGCTGACCTTCCGTTTTTAACGCCGGAGTTCGAGACCAGCGTCCCCAATCTGTTCATCGCAGGCGAACTCGGCGGCCTGGCGCTCATCCGGAACGCCGTGCGGCAAGGGAAGGAGTGTGTGGATGTCATTGCACGGCGGTTCGCCGGCGAACGGCCTTCCGTGGAGGGCGTACACGACGTCGTGATCGTCGGGGCGGGACCTGCGGGAATCAGTGCGGCGTTGCGCTGCATCGAACAGAAACTCAACTACATCGTCATTGAAAGGGACAGCATTGGCGGCACCGTCACCAAGTATCCACGGCAGAAGTTGATCATGACGAGTCCCCTGGAATTTCCGCTGTACGGGCGGATGAAGCAGATGACGCTATCCAAGGAATTCCTGTTGTCGTTTTGGCAGACCATCGGGGAACGGAAGGATTTCCGCGCCAGGCTGAATGAGGCCGTCGAGTACATCGGCGCAGAGAACGGCCGGTTCACCGTGAAGACAGCCAGCGGAGAATACTACGCCCGCGCTGTGATTCTGGCAATCGGGCGCAGCGGCACGCCTCGAAAGCTCGGAGTGAAGGGCGAGGATCTGCCCAAGGTGATGTACCGCTTAATCGAGGCCGAGCATTACACGCACAAGAAGATCCTGGTGGTGGGCGGCGGCGACAGCGCCGTGGAAGCGGCGATCGGCCTGGCGATGCAACCCGGCAACCTGGTGACTCTTTCCTATCGCAAGGACGCGTTTGTTCGCATCAAGGAACGGAACGCGCAGAAGCTTCGCGACCTGCAAAGCAAGGGCAAAGTCAAGGTCGCGCTGCTGTCCATTCCAGTGGAGATCCGCGAGGACAGCTTGACGCTCGATGTGGACGGGCAGCGGGAGGAGTTGCCGAACGACTATGTGTGGATCTTCGCGGGCGGCGTGGCCCCGAACGATTTCCTCAAGAAGATTGGCGTTGGCTTCGGATCCCGCGATTTGACCGCGGAAGCGAGCCAGGAAGCGTTACTGGTCACCGCCGGCGCCGTGCGGCAAGGCTAATTCTTTCTGGAACATCGCAGTCTCGTCGTGCGATGATCGGGGGAACTTTGGTTTTCCTGAATACATGGAGCGTTCAGTTTGGCGCGAGCCGCGCCGTCGGGCCGCTTACGCTGCAGGTAAAGGCCGGCGAGCGGATCGGCGTCGCGGGCGCATCGGGCTCGGGAAAAACCACGTTGCTTTCCGCCATCGCGGGGCTTCTCGATCCGGCGGGGAAAATCGGCGGAACAATGGAAGTATCCGGCAAAATCGGATACATTCCGCAGGAGTCTTTGAACAGCCTCTCGCCGTATTTAACCGCGGTTAGCCAGGTGGCTGAAATCGCGGGATCCCGCGCCAGAGCGTCAGAACTTCTGTCCGCCATCGGCATTGTGGGCGAGCGCCAAGCGCTCTACCCCCATCAGTTGAGCGGCGGCGAACGGCAGCGGGTTCTGATTCAACAGGCGCTGGCGGCAAATCCGGACGTGATCGTCGCCGACGAACCCACGGCCAATCTCGATGAAGCCAGTGAAGCGCTGGCGTTGCGCCTGCTCGACGAGTGGGTCGCGAGCCGCGGCGCGGCGCTGATCGTCGCGTCGCATCGCGAGACAGTCTTCGGCCGCCTTGGCTGCCGTGTTCTGCGGCTCACGCCGCCGCTGGATTCGCCTCTCGCCGCGCCTCAGCCAGTTGCCGCGGACGCGCGGGTGGTGGCGCGCGTGAACCGGCTGATGAAGACGTACGGGCATCGCGATTTCTTCCTGCGCGAGCGGCGGGGCCCGCGCATTCTTGAGGACGTGTCCCTCGAAATCCGCGCGGGCGAGACGGTGGCGCTTTCGGGGCCGTCGGGTTCCGGTAAGTCGACGCTTGCCCGCTGTCTGGCGCGCCGGGAGACCTGGGATGCAGGAAGTATCGACCTGGGGAATCGCCCGGTGCAACTCGTCCAGCAAGAGCCGTCGGAGAGCTTGAACCCCAACTGGACCATCGGCGCGGCGTTCCGCGAGGCTTCACCGCAAGCAGACGCGTCCATCCTCGAAAACGTTGGGCTGCAGTCAACTTGGATGAACCGCAGAGTCTCGGCGTTGAGCGAGGGTCAGCGCTCCCGGGTGGCGATGGCGCGCGCCATCCGCGCGGCCGGCGGCGGGCTGCTGATTCTCGATGAGTCGCTCGCCAGCCTCGACCCGGCCACGATCCAGTCCGTCGCGGGCTTCCTTCAAGATACGCAGCGTAGCACCGGATTGGCCTGTCTGCTGATCACGCATCGCATGGATTTGGCGAGCGGCCTGGCCCACCGCGCGCTCGCGATGGAGGGCGGGCGCCTGAGGGAACAGGCCGCATGATCCGCCGCTTGAGCGCTTGCTTCGTGCAGATCGCGGCGATCTCGCTCCTGGCGTTTTACGTGTTCAGTGTCGCGCCGGGCGATTTTTATTCCGCCGACCGGCTCAGCCCGCAGCTCCAGGGCCGGTCCGTCGCAGAATGGCGGACGGCAAAAGGACTCGATAAACCTTGGCCGGAACGATACGTGCTGTGGTGCCGCTCCGCTCTGCACGGCGAATTTGGAATGTCGCTCGCGTACGGCGTACCGGTCATGCGGTTGATTGCTCCGAGGATTGGAAAGAGCGCGGCCTTGCTGATCCCATCGCTGCTGCTGGGATGGGCTTTCGCGCTTGGCATGGCCGTTTGGGCGGCGGGCCGCCGGGACCGGGTGCTCGAACCGGTCATGAGCATCGCGAGTATGTCGCCGGAGGTGATCCTGGTCAGCGTGCTGCTTTGGTTCGCGGTCTGGGCCGGCGCGCCGCTCACGGGGGCATGGCTTCCGATGACGGGATTGATCTGCGTCGTCTCGCCGCTGGTCTTTCTCCACGCGTTCAGCGCGTTGACGGCCGCGCGCGAGGCGAATTTTGTCCGCATCGCCGGATCGCGCGGCGTCTTAAAAAAGCGGCTGTGGACTCATTTCATCCTGCCGGCGGCGGCCAATCCTCTAATTTCCCTGCTGGGGCCATCGCTGGCCGCCGCCGTTGGATCGTCGCTGGTGATTGAAGCGATGACGGGCTGGCCTGGCCTCGGACCGCTGTTTTTGGAGGCCGTGCAGGCGCGCGATTACGACGTGGTTCAGGCGGTGGTGGTGATCCTCGCGACGGCGCTCACGTTTACGAATCTGGCCGCGGATCTGTTGCTGTATCGACTCGATCCGCGCATCCGGCTCCGAGCATGACGGCGAGAATTGCCATCGTCGTGATTCTCCTCACCCTGGCCGCGGGGCCGTGGCTCTGTCCAGCCGATCCGATCGCCCAGGACCGCGGCGCGGCGGGGACGGGACCGAGTCCACGCCACTGGTTGGGGACCGACGATTATGGCCGCGATCTGGCGGCTCGATTCCTCTACGGCGGGCGGTGGTCGGTTCTGGCCGGTGGAGCCGGCACGCTGGTGGCCCTGGCACTCGGCTGGACAGCGGGTTGCGCCGCTGGATTTGCCGGAGGCATCGCCGATACTCTGGTCATGGCCGTATCGGAGTGGTTCATGACCGTGCCGTGGCTTTATGTCCTCGTCGCGGCGCGCGCGGCCATGCCGCTGAGCCTGCCCCCGCGAACGGCGATGCTCGCCATCGTCCTGTTGATCGCCGCCCTGAACTGGGCGCGGCCTGCCAGGCTGTCGCGCGGGCTGGTGCTGAGCCTCTCTCACAAAGGATATGTCGAAGCGGCTCGCGGTTTCGGCGTTCCGCGTTGGAGAATTCTGGTGGATCACATCTTCCCCGGAACCACGGGCGCGCTGGTTGCCCAGGCGCTCTCCCTGTTGCCGCGGTTCGTGCTGGCGGAAGTCACGCTGTCCTTTCTCGGACTTGGCGCGGGCGAGCCGTATCCCAGTTGGGGCGGTTTGATCGTTCCGCTCAAACAGGCCTACTTGTTGAGGGACCATTGGTGGATCATGCTGCCGGTAGTGCTCATGGTACCTTTCTTTGCCAGCTTCGCCCTGGTTTCCCGGCAGATTGAGAGAAAATACAGGCTGTCACGCTAACATAGTGGGCGATGAGCGAATTCCTGCGTCGGTCCGCGTCCGCGCTCGGCGTCATTTTCCTGGCCGCCACGGTCCCGGTTACATTCGCCCAACCGCGCCGCGGCGGAGTTTTACACGTTGCCCAAAGAGCCGAGCCGAAAACATTCAATCCGGTTCTGGCCCTCGACGCCCCATCGCGCGATGTCCTGCGCCGCATGCATGCCGACCTGATTACGATCGACCGCTCTTCCCAGGCCACCGTTCCCGCGCTGGCCGAATCCTGGACCGTTTCGAAGGATGGAAAGATCTA
>JBBIVT010000004.1:18244-36644 GCA_037439565.1 Acidobacteriota bacterium
GGAATACCGCCCTGGCGAGCGCGTGGTGCTCGAACGGAATCCGTATTATTGGAAGACCGCGCGGCCTTACCTGGACCAGATTGTGTTTCAGTTTCTTCCCGACGAGGACGCACAACTGGCCAGATTCACGGCGGGGGGGATCGATATCCTGAATCGCTTGAACCCGAAAGCGATCCAGTTCCTGCAAAGCAGGGGCGCCACGCTGGCCGACCTCGGCCCGGGACTGGATTACAATTTCCTTTGTTTCAATTTGTCGCCGAACTCGCCGAATCTTGCGCTGTTTCAAAATCAGGAATTCCGCAAGGCGCTTTCGTTGGCGGTGGACCGCGAGGCCATGGCCCGGATCATCTATCAAGGCCGCGCCGCTCCCATTTGGGGACACGTCAGCCCCGGGAATCGGCTGTGGTTCTATGCCGGACTTCCGCGCCAGGCGCGAAACGTTCCCGCCGCGCGGGAGATCCTCAAGAAGGCCAATCCGGCCGGAAAACCGGTTGCATTTTCCATTCTTGTCAGCGCAAGCAGCGCTGAACGCATCCAGATGGCTACCATGCTGCAAGCGGATTGGAAGGATCTCGGTATCAACGTCAATGTCGTTATGCTGGAGTTCCGGTCCATGATCGACAGGGTTCTCAATACGCGCCAGTTCGACACCTGCATCATGGGGCTGGGCGGCGGAGATGCGGATCCGAACCCGGAGATGAACGTCTGGTTGTCCTCCGGGGCCATGCATTTGTGGAATCCCAGCCAACAACATCCCTCAACGGGGTGGGAGACGGAATTGGACGATCTCATGCGGCGGCAGATGGTCACGCTCGACTACCGGGCTCGCAAGGCCATCTACGATCGCGTGCAGGAAATCGTGGCGGACGAGGTTCCGATGATCTTTCTGGTGAGCCCGCATGTGGTGGTGGCGGAGCGCGGGGTGGGCAACTTCCGGCCGGCGATTCTCGATCATCAGACGTTGTGGAACGCGGATGAGCTGTACCTGATGGCGCCTGGCAAGGTTCCGGACAGGATTCAATGACGGGAAAGCACCCCGATTCCAGTTGGACAGACGAGGACCTGGTTCGCGACTGCCGGGCCGGAAGCCAGGCTGCCTGGGTTGCCTTGGTGGATAAGTACAAGAAGTTGGTGTACTCCGTGCCGGCAAATTATCAGCTTCCGCCCGAGGAGGCGGCGGAAGTGTTTCAAGGCGTGTGGATCGATTTGTACCGGGATTTAAACCGGCTGGAGCGCGTAACCGGCCTGCGATCCTGGCTGATCACGGCTGCGGCCCGCCGGTCGATGCTGCACAAGAAAAGGCGGCTGCGGCTGCTGAATTCAAGCGATCTTGATCCACAGATTGCCGACGCAAGTCCTGCGTTTGACGTGGTTTTAGAGCATGCCCAGCGCGAGCAGACACTGCGCGAGTGTGTGGGCCGTTTGCCGGAGCGCTGCCGCAGGCTGGTACAGATGCTGTTTTTCGAACAGCCGCCGAGACCCTATCTGGATGTCGCCCGCGAACTGGGCTTGGCGGAAGGTTCGATCGGTTTCATCCGCGGACGGTGCCTCGACAAACTGCGCAAGCTGTACGATCAGCAGGAGGTCTGAATGGAGGCCCTCGAAAAAAGCTGGCTGGAGGAACTTGCCGCGCTGGGCGCTCTGACGATGCGCACGGAAGCCCCGGCTCAGGCCGGTCTTCCTGACGACACTCCGAGGCGCATCCACGACATGGTGGTTTCGCTGCTTTATTCCGATCTTGCCCGCGCCACCCGCCTGGCGGAGATGTGTGCAGCGATCGCCGAGTCTCGCTCCGACTCCTTGTCCAGAGCGTTTGCCCGAAAATGCGGCGCCCACCTGGAGTATGTGAGAGGGAATCATGAACGCGCCGCGGCCGGCTATGAAGAGGCTCTTCGCTTGTTCGACGAGTCCGGAGACGATCTCGAGGGCGCGCGCACGCTCTCAAGCGGCCTGCAATCTCTCATACTGTTAGGCCGCTACGATCAGGCGCGCTCCTGGGCGGCCCGCGCGGAGAAAATCTTCTTGAAATACGGCGACGCGCTCCGGCTGGCGCGCCTCGACACCAACGTGGGCAATATCTATTTCCGGCAGGACCAGCCGCGTGAGGCGATTGCTTACTACCAGCGGGCGCTGGAAGCGTTCGAGCATCTCGGGAACGTCCAGGACATCGGGGCGGTCTTGAGCAATCTCGCGGTCTGCCATACGAGCCTGGCGAAGTTCGCCGAGGCGTTCGGGTTCTATCAGAGAGCCCGCGACGTCTGTGTGCAGAACGGGCTGATGACGCTCGCCGCGCAGGCTGATTACAACATCGCCTACCTTCACTATTTGCGCGGCGACTACCGGTCCGCGCGGGAGCTCTACGAGCGGTGCCGCCAGGACCGGGATCCTTACCATTCGGCGTTGTGCGATCTCGATGAAGCCGAATTGCTGCTGGAACTCAACCTCACGCACGAAGGTGAGCTGCTGGCGATTCGGGCCGAGCGGGAATTCGCTGCGCTCGGCATGCGCTACGAGCAGGCGAAGGCCCTGGTCAATCGCGGCGTCGGGGCAAGCCAGCGGGGAGATTACGCCTCCTCCGACCGGTGTTTGCGTAAAGCCCGGCGGCTTTTTGTGGAGGAAGATAACAAGATCTGGCAGGCGATGACGGATCTGCTGCGCGCGGTGCTTGCATTGCGCGGGCACCGGCACCGCGCCGCGCGAACACTTGGTTCCTCGGCATGGCGAGTCCTTGCCGATACGCCGATGCCGGGCCGCGCCGCGCACTGCCAGCTCCTGCTGGCTCGCTTGTCTCTCCAGGGTGGACAGGCGGATCGCGCCCGGGCCATTGGCCGGGCGGCGATCGAGCGGGTGGGCGAGCAGGCGTCGCCTTCCCTTCGCTTTCACGCCAGCTTGCTCGAAGGCGAGATTGACGAGGTTCAGGGCCGCCGGCGCGAGGCGATGCAGGCTTACGAAGCCGCGCGGCGCGAAATCGAGGATCTTCGCTCCCGAGTAGACGGCGAGGATCTGCGGATCTCGATTCTCAAGGATAAGCTCGCCGTGTATGACGCTCTGGTATCGATGTGCCTCGATGCTCCAGGTGCCGATGGAGGGCCCGAACGGGCGATGCTCCTGGTGCAGCAGGCAAAATCGCGATGTCTGGCAGACCGGCTCAGCGGCTCCCGGGAGACGCGTGCGCTTTCTCAGCAGGATGAAGGTCTGCGTAGCGAACTGAACTGGTGCTACCGCAAACTTCGGATTGCCGGTCCGGAGCAAGAATCCCTGCGCCTCCAGAGGCGTGCACGGGAACTCGAAGACATGCTCGCCGAACGTCGAACGGCTGACGGATTTGAATTGGAGCCGGTTCAAGCGATGAGCGCGGTCAGTAACACGCTTGAAGACGGCGTACTGCTGATTGAATATTTTGAGGCGCGCGGTGTGTTGTACGCCTTTCTGCTCGACCGGAGAGGATTAGAGGCCTTTCGCCTGGGACCGTACGCTCCGGTCCGCCAATGGATGAAGCTGCTTCACTTTCAGTTCGGCAGATCGCAGGCCGGATACTCGGGCCTTGGCCTCGGAGCAGCGAATCATCACCTCGGCGAACTTTACGCGCGGCTTCTGGCTCCAATAGAGACTCGATTGGCAGGCATCCGGCATCTCATCATTGCGCCACACCGCAACCTTCACGGGTTGCCTTTTGCAGCTTTGCACAAGGACGGAACTGCTTTGATCGATCGCTTCACGATTTCGACCATCCCTAGCGCCAGCGTTTTCGCCGGATGCCGCCGTCGCGCGGCCTCCTCGCAGGGCCCCTCCTTGATCTTCGCGGTCCCCGATGGGCAAGCGCCCCTGATATCCGAAGAAGCCGCACTGGTGGCGGATCTCCTGCCCTCCGCTCAATTGATTTCCGGTTCGGAAGCCACCGTGGAGGCCTTCCGTAAACAGGCGCCCGGGCACCGGTTCCTTCATTTATCCACGCATGGTTTCTTCCGCCGGGACAATTCCTTGTTCTCGTCCATTCAATTGGCCGATGGGCGGCTGAATACCATCGATCTGCAGGAAATCGCGTTGGACGCGGAGTTGGTGGCGCTCAGCGCCTGCAGTTCCGGCTCTACCACCTCGGTGGGGGGAGATGAACGGCTTGGGCTGATCCGCGGATTTCTCTCTGCGGGAGCTCGTAACCTGTTGGTTTCTCTATGGGATATCAACGACTGGAGCACGAAAGAGTTCATGCGGTTCTTCTACACCCAGTTGGCCGCTGACGTTCCCCTGCCGGTAGCTTTGCGAAAAGCAATGCTGGAGACTCGACAACTCGAGCCACATCCATACCATTGGGCCCCGTTTATCCTCGTAGGAGGTTCAACGTAATTTATGTCTACGGATTCTATATTTCTTCGCCCTGCGTCTTCCCCTTATGCTCTAAGAGAGGGGCGATGAGACACTTCAGTGCAGAGAAGTGGTCTGACTTCGTCCGCGATCTGGCGGCTCCAGAGGAGCGTAGCCGGATGCAGGAACACCTGGACTCGGGGTGCGCGCGCTGCCGCAATACGGTAACGTGGCTCACCGGGTTGGTGCGGACGGCCGATGCAGACAACAGGAATGATCCTCCGGCGGAGCTGGTGAGGGAAGCCTACGCGGTCTTCCGCGCGCTGGAGCCGCGCGATTGGGTCGAAAAACTGCGACAGCTTGCCGCGGAGCTGGTCTTCGATTCCCGAAGCGATCTTCAGCCGGCCGGCGTCAGGGCGGTGGAGACGGACCGGATCCGGCAGAGGTACCATGCCGACGGCTACTCCGTCGACCTCCAAATTGAAACCCTTGAAGCGTCCTTCGATATTGTCGGCCAGATTACATGCGACTTTGAAGAAAAGGAGAATCTGACCGGCACCATCGTCCAGATCGTTGCCGGCGGCCAGACGGTGGCCGAGACCGAAACCAACCAATTTGGAGAATTCATCATAGAGAAACCGCAGAACCGGCATATGACTTTGCGTATTGCCATGAAACGTTCTGGCAAAAGAATCGATCTCCCTCTCCAGTAACCGATCTGATTTGCCGATCCATTCTGGAACAGGAGATTCGATGCTGAAGAGAACCTGGCTCGCCATCCTATTGGCCGTCTGTTCGGCCACCACCGCATCAGCCCAGAACGCCTACATTCTCGAGCTGCATCCCAACGCGAATTTCAATACCCTCGCCTCCGAGTACCAGTTCACGACATTGAAGACTTGGGGATCAGGGTCCGACCTCGGGTATAAAGTCTCCGCTCCGCCGTTGTCCGCCGCGCAAATCGCCAGCATCCGGGCAGAACCTGGGGTAATCGATTTTGAAGTCGATTCCACGGTGGACAATACCGAGGCAAGTCCTGCGTCCAAAGCCGCGATAGCCCTTCAATCACTTGGTTTGTACGCCTTCGACAGCTCCACCGTGACCTACTACGGAGCTGCCGTCCGGAGCGGGTACGTAAATCAGCCTGCCATGCAGCTGATTGAATTGAGCAACGCTCGGTTAGTGGCGCCGACAGGGTCGGGAACGGTCGCCATTATCGACACAGGCGTTGATCCGTCTCATCCCGCGCTGGCCCCCGTGTTAATGTCCGGTTACGATTTCACGCGCGACCAGCCAGGCGCTTCGGAGATGGCCGACGTAAGTCAATCCACCGTTGCCATCCTGGATCAGTCCACCGTTGCGATCCTCGATTCAAAGAATCTTCCGGTGGTGCTAAATCAATCGACCGTCGCAATCCTCGATCAGTCCACGGTCGCCATTCTGGATGGCGGCAATTTGCCGAAGTCCTTCGGCCACGGAACCATGGTCGCCGGACTGGTGCATCTGGTCGCCCCGACGGCGCGAATCTTGCCGCTGAAAGCCTTTCATGCCGATGGAACTGCAAACCTTTCCGATATCGTTCGCGCTATTCGCTATGCGGCCGACAACGGAGCAAATGTCCTCACGATGAGCTTTACGTTCGACACCCCGTCGCCGGACCTTCAGGCGGCGATTCAGTATGCTGCCGGGAAAGGGGTGATCTGCGTCGCCTCTGCTGGAAACAATGGTTCGGAACGGGCCTACTATCCCGCGGCGCTTCCTCAAGTGATTGGCGTCGGCTCCACGAATTTTGCCGATCAGAGAAGCCCGTTCAGCAATTTCGACAACTCCGCGACTACGGCCGCCCCTGGAGAGGCGATGATCACCACCTATCCCGGCAACAACTATGCCGCAGTGTGGGGAACCAGCTTTAGCGCCCCTTTGGTTGCCGGATCGATCGCGCTTTACAAGCAGGTGGTCCCGCACCTCAAACTCGATGATTTACAGGACGTCATGGACTCCGGCGTGGCGATTCACCAGGACATGGGCGCGAGGCTGGATTTGGTGAGGAGCCTTACTTTCTGCTTGCACATGCACTAGCAGATCAGCCCCGGAACACCAGGGCGGCATTTAATCCTCCGAAGGCGAACGAGTTCGACAGAGCCCATTCCACCACCGCGGGACGCGGAACGTTCGGCACCACGTCGAGATCGCAGTCCGGGTCCGGACCAAGAAAATTCGCGGTCGGAGGAATGACGCCGCGATCGAGCGCCAGCAGAGTAGCGGCCGCCTCGATTGCGCCAGCCGCGCCAAGCGTGTGCCCGTGCAACGATTTGCTGGAACTGACCATCAGCTTTGACGCGTGCGCGCCGAATGCCTCGCGGATCGCAGCGGTTTCCGTGAGATCGTTGGCGGTGGTCCCGGTTCCGTGGGCGTTGATGTAGCCGATCGCCTCCGGCGAAGCGCCCGCGTCGGCCAGAGCAGACCGCATCGCCCGCACTGCGCCCTGCGGCAGTGGCTGTGTGAGATGGTGCGCATCGCTCGACATGCCCAAACCGGCGATCTCTCCGTAAATATGCGCGCCGCGAGCGCGCGCTCGATCGAAGGGCTCCAGTACCAGCATTGCCCCACCCTCGCCCAGAATGAGACCCTTGCGGTCCTTGGAAAACGGCCGGCACGTATCCGGAGACACGACTCGCATGCCTTCCCAGGCCTTTAGCATCCCGGGTGAAAACGGCGCATCACTGCCACCGGCGATCGCAAGCTCCGCCGCGCCGTTTCGGACCATCCAGAATGCCTGCCCGATGGCATGATTGGAGGAAGAGCACGCGGTAGAGACGGTGTAAACCGGTCCGCAGACGCCGTGTTCAAACGAAATGCGGCTGGCTCCGGCGTTCGACATGGCCTTGGGGATTGTGAATGGAGAAAAGCGCATTTGCTTGCGCTCGTAAAAATCGCGAAAGGATTCATCCTCGCTGGTCTGCCCGCCCGTCGACGTGCCAGTGACGATGGCCGTTCGTTCTTGCAGATCCCGCGTCCATTCGATGCCGGCATCCCGAATCGCCTCGCGCGCAGCCACAGCAGCGAATTGCGCAAAACGGTCGAGCAGGGCGGCATCCCGTTCCTCGAAATGATCCGCGGGGCGAAAGCCGCGTACCTCGGCGGCGTTGGTGAAACGGACGATGTCGGGTTCCACCAGTTGCATCGGGCCGATTCCGCCCGTTCCGGCGGCCAGCGCATTCCAAAACGATTCACGATCCGCGCCGAGCGCGGAAATCACACCGATGCCGGTAACGGCGACGCGCCTCAAGCCGGACTACCTTGCGCCCCGGCCTTCCGCGCCAGCAAATGCGAGATCCCCTCTGCCATCTGGCGCACCGACTTCACAGCTCGCGCGTCCTCGTCCGGAATATCGACACTAAATTCGTTTTCCAGGGCGAATATCAGGTTAATTCCATCGAGGGAGTCGATCTTTAGCTCTTCAAACGTGCTGTCGATGGATACCGCCTCCAGCGGAATCCTTTGTGTTTTCGCGATGACTCCGATGACGCGGGCTTTAAACTCTTCGGGCATGTCAGCATTACTGGACGCGCTCGATCCACCAGGCGTTGCGGGAACCTTCGGAGTGTCTCCCATAAATTCATGATAACCGGACGCGTCCGGCATACGTCCAGTAGCTCACATGCAAGCGAGCGTAACGGCGAGCGACTTATATCAGGACCATGTCAATCCACAGTGGGCGAAACTTCTTGACCTGCTGGAAATGAACGTCCAGTATGAACGCTGCGAGGGGGTCGAGTTACACACCGGTGACGGACGCACGATCCTCGATTTTCTCTCCGGCTATGGCGTGCACAACGCCGGCCATAATCATCCGCGCATCATTGCGGAGTTGAAGCGCGAATTGGATCGCCGCGGCCCGGCGATGCTGCAGAGTCATGTCCCGGAAGCAGCCGGGGAGCTTGCGGAGCGATTGTCGAGGCTCGCCGGGGGTGGTCTCGCGAAGGTGTTCTTCTGCAGTTCCGGCAGCGAGGGGATCGAAGCGGCGATTAAGTTCGCGCGCGCGAAGACGGGGCGAACAGGGCTTCTCTCGGCTCGCGGTGCATTCCACGGCCTCACGTGCGGCGCGCTTTCGCTGATGTCCGACCCCTTCTGGAGCAGCGGCTTCGGACCGATGCTCCCCGGGGCGGAACATGTTCCCTTTGGCGACGCCGCGGCGCTGGAGGCCGCGCTCGCGACGAAGACATTCGCTGCGTTCGTGGTTGAGCCGGTTCAAGGCGAGGCGGGGGTCATTCTACCTCCCCCGGGTTATCTCGAAACGGCGCAGGCGCTCTGCCGCCGCTACGGATCCCTGCTTGTCGCCGATGAGGTCCAGAGCGGAATGTTTCGCAGCGGGCGGTTTCTTGCCAGCCACCACTTTGGGATCGAGCCGGATATGGTCGTCATTGCCAAGGCATTGAGCGGAGGCCTTGTGCCGATCGGCGCGGTCCTGATGAAAGACGCGGTGTACAACGCCGTATACGGATCATTGAAGAGGTCCATCGTTCATACCTCGACGTTCAGTGAAAACGGGCTGGCGATGCGCGCCGGCCTCGCCTCGCTCGATGTGCTCGAAGACGAACGTCTGGGCGATCGCGCGGCCGAAATGGGTGAGTACCTGCGCTCCACTCTGCGTGGTTCGCTCACAGGATGCGACGTCGTGAAGGAAATTCGCGGCATTGGTCTGATGAACGGAATTGAATTTCAGGCGCCGCGCCGGCTCGACCTCCGGCTGTATTTTGAAACGTTCCGCAAGATTCATCCGGCGGCGTTCGGACAAATGCTGGTGCGGCGAATCTTCCGCGAATCCAGCATTCTCACGCAGATCAGCGGAAACAACTTCGTTGTGCTGAAAGCCTCGCCGCCGCTCGTCGTGACGCGCGAACAGATTGACCGGTTTGTGGCAGGAGTCACCGAAGCGGCAAATGGACTCGCCACCTCGGGTTCCTTGTGGACCGAAGCGCTCGCGCTGGCCCGCGGAGTTGTCAACATATAAGTAGCGTCGTGCAATTCGGAACTCCAATCTTACTCGTGTTGTCTCTTGCCTCCGGGGAGGATCTCGTCTCGGGCTACCGGTCCATGTATGACCTGGATTTTGCCGGAGCTCACCGGATCTTCTCCTCGTTCATGCGGGCGCACCCTGACGATCCCATGGGACCCGTGTCGAATGCCGCGGCGTTTTTGTTTTCCGAATTGGAGCGGCTGCGCGTGCTCGATTCGGAGTTGTTCGTGGATAACTCCCGATTTGAGTCTCGCCGGCGTTTGAGCGCCGATCCGGCGATTCGCCGCGCGTTCGAAGACGCGCTCGCGAGCGGCAACAGGTCGGCCGAGCGGGTCCGCGCAAATGCGCCGGACGACCGCAACGCGCTGCTCGCGGGCGTTCTCGCGCATGGGTTGGAGGCCGATTATCAATCCCTGATCGACCATCGCGATCTGGCGGCGCTCGGGACGGTGAAGGAGGGACGAACGCTGGCTCTGCGCTTGATCCAAACGCATCCGGACTGTTATGACGCCTATCTCGCGATTGGCGTCGAAAACTATCTTTTGAGTTTGAAGCCCGCGCCGGTGCGCTGGGTGCTAAGTTGGTCCGGCGCGCAAACCAGCAAGGAAGAAGGCGTCGCCAAACTGCGCGTCGTGGCCGAAAAGGGCAATCTGCTGCAGCCCTACGCGAAGATGCTTCTGGCGGTGGCCGCGCTTCGAGATAACGACCGGGCAACCGCGGCGCGGCTCCTGGCGGAATTGGTGCGGGATTTTCCTCACAACCGTCTCTACGCGGCTGAATTGGATCGAATGAAGGGTACAAAATAAACATATGAGAATCGCCAGCGCGGCCACCGCGCTGCCCCAGTATCGCTACGATCAGGAGACGATCCTCGGAGCCCTGAAACTCCATTGGGAGGACAAACTGGACGCGCCGGAGATGCTTGATCGATTGCACGCCCGGACCGGAGTGAAGACGCGCTCGCTGGCGCTGCCGATTACTGCCTACCCCGAGCTTCAGAACTGGGGCGAGGCCAATCAGGTATGGATTGATACGGCGTGCGAATTGGGCGAGAGTGCGATTGGCGGAGCCCTTCAGCGCGCTGGCTTAACCGTGCGCGACCCAGGGGCTTTCTTTTTCGTTTCGATCAGCGGTGTGGCGAGCCCCTCGATTGACGCGAAGCTCATCAACCGCATGGGCCTGAATCGCAACATCAAGCGCGTGCCGATCTTCGGCCTTGGTTGCGTGGCCGGAGCGGCCGGCATTGCCCGGGCCGCCGATTACGTGCGCGCATTCCCCGATGAAGCTGCGGTGCTGTTGTCGGTCGAGCTTTGCTCGCTTACCATTCAGCGCGACGATCTATCAACGGCCAATCTCATTTCGTCGGGCCTATTCGGCGACGGCGCGGCCGCGGTCATCGTTTGCGGCGACCAGTATCCTTGCAAGGGTCCCCGTATTCTCGGCACGCGCTCCGTCTTTTATCCCGGGACCGAAGACGTGATGGGATGGGACATCGGCCATACGGGTTTCCGCATCGTGCTGTCAAAAGAAGTGCCCAACATGGTCTACAAGCATCTGGCGGGCGATATCGATGCCTTTCTTGCCGATCACGGCTTGCTCCGAGCCGACATCGGCGCGTGGGTGATGCATACCGGCGGACCGGCGATTCTCACCGCAACCGAGAATGCACTGGCGCTACCCGATGGCGCGCTTTCGGCGTCATGGGACTGCCTTAGCCGCGTGGGAAATCTTTCCTCGTCATCTGTGCTGTTTGTGCTGGAAGAATTCCTGGAACGGCGGAGACCAGCGCCTGGAACGTATGGCCTTCTCGCCGCGATGGGTCCGGGATTCTGTTCAGAACTGGTGCTGCTGCAATGGTGAGATGGGATGCGGCCGTGGTTGGGGGTGGACCGGCGGGACTCGCCGCTTCCATTGCGGCCCGCCGTAAAGGCCTGAACGTCGCGGTTTTCGAAGGAATCTCCACCCCCGGCCCGATCGACAAATGTTGCGGCGAAGGATTGATGCCCGACGCCGTGGACGCCTTGCGCGAACTGGGCGTGGTCTTTCCGCCATCGGCCGCTGCTCCTTTTGCGGGCATTCGCTTTTTAGAAAGCGGCTGTTGCGCAGAAGCGCGTTTCCCGAGGCAGAACGGCGCCGGCGTGCGCCGCACCGTGCTCCATTCCCTGCTGGAAGAAAGAGCGCGAGATCTTGGCGTCACGGTCTTCCGCGCCAATCCCGTGCGCGATTTGCAGTCGATCCAGGCCCGCTGGATTGTCGCGGCGGATGGAGCGCAATCGGCGTTGCGCCGCGCCGCGGAACTTGAGCCGGACGGCGTGTTCCCGCGCCGGTTCGCGACGCGCCTCCACTTCAGAGTCGAGGCCTGGACCGATTTGGTAGAAGTCTATTGGACAAGCGGCGCACAAGCCTATGTGACACCCGTCGCAGGCGGCGAAGTGGGTGTCGCCATCGTCTCACGGGAGCCGCGCCGTTTCCAGGATCTGCTGCCACTTTTCCCACAGCTTCAGCAGCGGTTGCGTGGCGCGGAGGCTTCCTCGACTGCGCGCGGGGGCGTTACCGTCTCGCGAAGCTTAGCGCGTGTTACGCGCGGGAACATCGCGTTGCTGGGCGATGCGTCCGGCTCCGTCGATGCGGTCACCGGGCTGGGCCTTTCGCTGGCATTTCAGCAAGCCAAGGCGCTGGCGGACGCGCTGGCGGAAGGAGACTTATCCCGCTATGCGGCGGCGCATCGCCGGATCGTGCGAATGCCCCGGGTGATGGAAGCGCTCATGCTGGCCATGGATCGCCACGATCGCTTCCGCCGCCGGGCCATTCGCGCGCTGGACGCGGAGCAGGGACAGTTTTCACGCCTGCTCGCCATCCACAACGGAGCTTCGCTCGGCCTCGGATCCGGTTTGCGGATTCCTCTCGCCCTCGGTTGGAAATTTCTCACGGTATGAAAAACATCTTTCTTCTCATTTGCCTGGCCTGTGCGGGGAACGCCCAGGCCGTCTTCGATCTGGACGCGGCGCAGAGCCACGCCGCCTTTACACTGAGCGATGTGCTGCATACCGTTCATGGCGCTTTCAAGGTGAAACGGGGTTCCATTCAATTCGACACGGCAACGGGAGCTTGCGCGGGTGAAATCGTGGTCGACGCGACCAGCGGCGACAGCGGCAGCGGCGCCCGCGACAAGCGGATGCATCAGAACGTCCTGGAGAGTCAGAAGTTCCCGGAAATGTCCTTTGTTCCTTCGAAGCTGCGCGGCGCCGTGAGTCCAAGCGGCGAATCCAAGGTGGAAATCGATGGAATGTTCACGATCCACGGAGCATCGCACCCCCTAACCGCCTCCGCCCTCGTCACCATAACCGGCGATCGAATGCATGCCATTGCCCACTTCACCGTGCCGTACGTCGCATGGAACATGAAGAACCCGAGCACCTTGTTCTTGAAGGTCGGAGAAAGCGTCGACATCGATCTCGACGCCACCGGGCGGGTGGCGTTCCGGCAGGCGCACTGAAGATGAGGCATCTTGGCCCCCGCCTCAGGCCCTGTATTGCTCTTCGGTGACCTGCTCCATCCACTCGACAACCTTGCCGTCGATCTGTTCCTGAATGGCGATATGGGTCATCGCGCTGGTTGGAGTGGCGCCGTGCCAATGCTTCTCTCCCGGCGGGAACCAGATCACATCACCGGGCCGGATTTCCTCGACCGGCCCCTCCCAGCGCTGCGCCCGGCCGCAGCCGGCGGTGACAATGAGAGTTTGCCCCAACGGGTGCGTGTGCCATGCGGTTCGGGCGCCCGGTTCGAACGTGACACTTGCGCCTCGAACGCGAGCAGGCTCCGGCGGGTTGAATAGGGGGTCCACGCGAACGGTGCCGGTAAAATAGTCGGCCGGTCCTTTTCCGGAAGGTTGTGAGCCGCTTCTTTTAATTTCCATTTCTGTTCCTTTTTTCTCCAGGTGCCTTGAAACGGGCATGCTTTGATTTACCTTCGTTCGCGCTCGCGGCTTTCAGAGGCCGGTCATCCGCTCGAGCTTTTCAGGATACCTGGCGCCTTGCACAGTGATCTTGGAGGCTGCGGCATCGATGCTTCTCAAATCGTCGGACGTCAGTTCTACGGAGACCGCCCCGATGTTCTCCTCCAAACGAGGCAGCTTTGTCGTGCCTGGGATCGGAACAATCCACGGTTTTTGAGCAAGCAGCCAAGCGAGCGCGATCTGAGCAGGTGTCGCATTCTTCCGCTCCCCGATGCTGGCCAGCAGATTAATGAGGGCCTGATTCGTCTTGAGAGCCTCCGGCGTAAAGCGAGGCAGAGTGCTGCGGAAGTCAGAACTGTCAAACTGCGCATTTTCGCCGATCTTACCCGTGAGGAAGCCCTTGCCGAGGGGACTGAACGGGACAAATCCAATTCCGAGTTCCTCAAGGGTCGGTATCACCTCCCTCTCGGGAGTCCTCGTCCACAGCGAATACTCGCTTTGGAGAGCAGTGACCGGCTGGACTGCGTGTGCGCGGCGGATCGTTTGAACTCCGGCTTCGGAAAGTCCGAAGTGCCTCACCTTGCCGGCCTGAATCAGATCCTTCACCGTCCCCGCTACGTCTTCGATTGGAACGTTCGGATCAACCCGATGCTGATAAAGCAAGTCAATGACATCAATCTTGAGCCGCTTGAGCGAGCCCTCCACGGCTTGCCGGATGTGCTCGGGCCGGCTGTTCAGGCCTGCGGCTCCTGGCCGATGATCGCTGCCACTCAGATCGAATCCGAATTTGGTGGCAAGGACGACCTGCCCGCGGAACGGCGCGAGCGCTTCGCCCACGAGCTCTTCGTTTGTGAACGGACCATAAACTTCAGCCGTGTCGAAGAACGTGATCCCGAGATCCACAGCCGCATGGAGAAGAGCCGTCATCTCTTGTTTGTCCTTGGGCGGGCCGTAGGAAAAACTCATGCCCATGCACCCGAGCCCGAGCGTCGATACCTCCAATTTGCTATTGCCTAGTTTGCGCTTCAGCATTGTTTCTCCTCTGCCTCCGTGATATTTAAGCGTAACGCCGGTTCCGGCCGCTTGTGAAACCCGTCAAGCCGGACGTTGGCGCGGTACTCAGAGTGAGGGAGTCCGCTTCCAGACCCCGGAAGAGTGAAGTTATTGACACAGAATCGCTTACTCTTGCCGTTTTGCCTGCAACGCCGCGCCCGTTTGAGCATCCATAAGAGAGTGAAAAAATATCCCTACCTCCTTTCGCCGCTGCGCGTCGGCGAGATCGATCTGTCCCATCGGGTGATTCTGGCGCCGTTAACCCGCATGCGCTCCACGCCGCCGGGCGACGTGCCCAATCCCCTTAACGCCACTTATTACAGCCAGCGCGCCTCCGAGGGCGGGCTGCTGATCACCGAAGCGACCCAGATTTCCCGGCTCGGCAAGGGATATCCCGGCGCGCCGGGCATTTATTCGGCCGAGCAAGTAGAGGGCTGGAAGCTGGTCACCGAGGCCGTGCACGCCAAGCGGGGCTATATTTTCCTCCAGCTCTGGCACGTCGGCAGAATGTCTCACAGCTCGCTGCATCCGGAGGACGGCGTGCCGGTTTCCGCCTCGGCAATTGCGCCGCAGGACGGCTCCAAGGCGCTGACGGCGGACTTCCGCCAGGTCCCGTTTGAAACGCCCCGCGCGCTCACGCTGGCGGAGATCCCGCAGATCGTGGAACAGTATCGCCATGGCGCGGAAAACTCCAAGCTCGCCGGATTCGACGGCGTGGAGATCCACAGCGCCAACGGATACCTGCTCGACCAGTTCCTGGAGGACAAGTCCAACCACAGGACGGATCAATATGGCGGTTCGATCGAGAATCGCGCCCGCCTGTTATTGGAAGTGGTAGACGCGGTGGCCGGCGTCTGGGGCCCCGGACGCGTCGGCGTGCGCCTGTCCCCGTTTGGAAAATTTCTGGACATGGGCGATTCCAATCCCGTTGCCCTGTTTACGTACGTGCTGGAGCAGTTATCCAAGCGCGGCATCGCCTACGCGCACGTCATCGAACCGCGCGGCGGAGAGAGCGGCTACTCCGATGCGCCGCGCACAGCCGAGCTGTTCCGCAAGGCCTTTTCAGGCGTGCTGGTCTCCGCCGGCGGCTACAGCGGCGAGACCGCGGAGCAGACGATCGCCGAGGGTCTGGCCGATGCGGTGGCGTTCGGACGCTGGTTCATTTCCAACCCCGACCTGCCGGCTCGCCTCGCTCTGGACAGCCCGTTGAATCCCTACGACCGCAAGACATTTTACGGCGGCGGTGAGAAGGGCTACACGGATTATCCCGCGCTGGGCTGATCCGGCGGCTTCAGATCCGTGAAGTCGCTGCGCACGGTTTCCACTTCCTGGCTATAGCGCCCGGCATCGCCATAGTCAAGGAAGTGTCCGTACCTGGAATGCGGAGCGCGTAGACGCTGCGCATGCTTGATCGGGCACCAGTGCTGCTCCGTCCGGGCAGCGATTTCCACCGCGTAGGCGAAGAGGCCGTTGCTATACGAGCAGTAGGCGCAGTTGAGGCGCTCCAGGAGGTTCAGGTATTTCAGGTGGCCGCGATCGAAGACCATGTAATCGGAACGCCGCACTTTAGGGATGCCATACACCGGAAAACAGACGCCCTGGTAGACCGTGAGAAATGCGTCCAGCAGCAAAAACGGCGCGATACCGGCATAAATAATGGGCGCGGTCACGTAAGCCAGAGCGCGTCCGTGCAGGAGATACGATAGGAGCGAGCTCTTGAAGGTTCCATGCCTGCGCAGCACGGAGTCCTCAAAGCGAGCCTTCCCGCTTGCGAGGGTGTACTGAAAGGCGAGTTCCTTTTCCGCCAGCGCGCTCAGCAGTTCCTGCTCCAAGGCTTCAATGCGCTGAGATAGATGTTCTTGAGTAGGGGTCACCGGTTGCCTCGCCTTGAGCATCGCACGCCGTGAGCCTCGGGATGGTCACGAGCCCTTCAGCTCGCCCGCAACGCCACCAGCGTGACGTCATCCGACTGCACTTCGGGACTGAACCGCAGCACCTCCGCCACCACTTCGTCGAGCAGCGCTTGCAGGTCCGCACCGCGCGAGCGCCGGAGCGCCTCGATCAATCGCTCCTCGCCGAACTCCTCGCCCCGCTCGACGCCGGCTTCGAGCACGCCGTCGGAAAACGCGACAAGAAGGTCGCCAGGCGCAAGCGTGGCGGTTTTCTCCTCGCACTTCCACGTTCCGAAGATGCCCACCGGCAGCGCCGTGGCTTCCAGATGCTCGATCGCGCCCGAGGCGCGCATCAGCAGCGCCGCCGGGTGCCCGCAATTGAAGTAGCGCAGCTCCCGCTTCTGGTCCCGATACTCGGCGAAGAACATGGTGGCGAAGTATTCGGCTGGAGTCGATTCGTGGAACAGCTTATTCACGCTGGTCAACAGCGCCCTGGGATGCTTCATCCCCAATTCGAGCTGGCTGCGGAAGGACGCCTGCAAGTTCGCGGTGAGCAGCGCCGCCGCCACGCCCTTGCCGGAGACGTCGGCTAACAGAACACCAAGCCTCCCCGGGCCGAGGTCGAGAAAATCGTAATAATCGCCGCCGATCTCGCGCGCCGGCAGGCAGCGTCCGCCGAACTCGGCGGTTTCCAGGCGCTGCACGTGGTGCGGCAACAGGTGCTGCTGCACGTGCTTGGCGATCTCCATCTCGCCGCGCGCTTGATCGCGCTCCTTGGAGCGGCTCGCCTGCCGCTCGATGGTGGCCAGCAGGCGCGCATTGTCCCAGGGTTTTTGAATAAAATCGGCCGCGCCGCGCCGCATCGCCTCCACCGCCAGATCAACGTTGGACCAGGCCGTCATCACGATCACCGGGATCCCGCCGCGGGCCAGCAGATTGTCCAAAAGCGCCAGGCCTTCCTCGCCCGACGTGGTGTCGCGGGAGTAGTTCATGTCGATCAGCGCAAGGTCGAAGGATTCCCTCTCCGCGGCGGCCACCGCGGCCTGAGGCGACTCCGCTGTCGATGCGTGGTGCCCCGCGCCTTTCAGCAGGAGGCGCACCGCCTCCAGAACGTCCGGCTGATCGTCGCTGATCAGAATCTTCATTTAGGCGCGCGGGATCTTCGCCACTGCGGCCCGGCCAGTGCGAACGCAATCGGGCAGGCCGATGCCGTCGTAAGCATTGCCAGCCAGGTGAAATCCTGGAATCGCGGCCGCGCGCCGTTTAATTTCCTCGATGCGCTTGCCGTGTCCCACTGTATATTGCGCCATCGACTTCGGCCAGCGCGAAACCGCGGTGAACAGAGGAGCCGCCGTCAGCCCTAGTATGCTTCGCAATTCCTCGCGCGCAATAGCCACCATCGAATCGTCGGATTCCTTCAGGATCGCCTCGTCGTTCGTGCCTCCGAAAAAGCATCGCAGCACGATGCGGTCCTCCGGCGCGCGATGTGGAAACTTGGTTCCCACAAACGTCGCCGCCGCCATGCGCCTGCGCTCTTTGGCCGGAACCAGGAATCCGAACCCGGCGCGCCGTCCGTCGAACTTCGCCTCGTCGTAGATCAGCGAGACCAGCGAAGAGGAACTATACGGAATCGTCCCCAGCACAGCCGCCAGCTCCGGATCGATGCCTTGGACCAACGGCGCGGCCTGGGGCCCGGGCGCGGCGACGATCACCGCGCTTGCCTCGATCCACTCTCCTCCGGCGCGGACCCGGAAGCAGGTACCCTGGCGTTCGATCGACTCCACGCCGGCATGCTTCACGTTGGCATAGTTGCCCAGCGCCTCGACCACGCTGCCCAGCCCGCTCGCCACCGTTCGGAAGAGCGATCCGCCTCCGCCCGGACCCTTTGGCGCGCCGGGTTTTGCGGATCCGGCCGGACGCTTCGGAAACATCACGGATCGCGCCAGGCTCCCCCGCGTGGCTTCCATTTCCGCGAACCGCGGCAGCACGCTGTTGATGCTCAACTCCGCCGGATCGCCGCCATAGACGCCGGATAGCAGAGGCTCCGCCAGATAGTCGAGCGTTTCCTGCCCGAAGTGGTCTACCACGAACTCCGCTACGCTGCGGTCGGGGTAGCGCTTCGGCTGCCGGAACATCTCCAGGCCCATGCGGATCTTGGTGCCCCAGCCCAGCAGGTTG
>JBBIVT010000004.1:36744-40567 GCA_037439565.1 Acidobacteriota bacterium
CTGCCGGAACATCTCCAGGCCCATGCGGATCTTGGTGCCCCAGCCCAGCAGGTTGGATTTCACCATCGGCATCACTTTGGAGGGGACGATCATCATCACGCCCTCCGGCAGTGGAACCAGCTTGCCATGCTTGACGATGTGGGTGGTCCGCTGATGATCGTTGGAACCGATCACATCGCCTTCCAGGCCCAATTCCTTGATCAGCGCCAGCATCTCCGGCTTGGCCGAAATGAAGCTGTCCGGGCCGCACTCCAGAATACAGCCGTCGTGGCGCCGGGTTTCCACCACGCCTCCTAATCGAAGGTTTTTTTCGAAAAGAGTGTGGGAAATCCCCGCGCGAGAGAGATCGTATGCTGCTGAAAGGCCCGCAATCCCGCCGCCTACAACGACGACGTGCTGTGCCATAAGTTAGAGTTTAAACTCGCGTACGATCTCGACACAAGCTTTCACGCTCTCCACCGGCGTTTCCGGGAGAATGCCATGGCCGAGGTTGAAGATGTGCCCCGGACGCGATCCGGTGCGCTTCAGTAGTTCGTGAACGCGCGCGCGAAGCTCCGGAATGGGGGCCATCAGAACGGCCGGGTCCAGATTGCCCTGCACCGCCGAGCGGTAGCTGATGTCCATCCACGCCTGGTCGATGTTGACGCGCCAGTCGACGCCCATCACGTCGCCGCCGGCGGCATGCAGTTCGCGGAAAAATCCCGCCGCGCCCGTGCCGAAGTGGATCACCGGAACACTGGCGCCGCGAATCCGCTCGATCAGAGCCCGCGAGTAGGGGGCCACGTAGCGCACGTAATCGTCCGGACCCAGCGCGCCCACCCAGCTATCGAACACCTGGACGATCCTGGCCCCGGCGGCTACCTGCAGCACGGCAAAGGAGCCCAGCACGTCCACCAGCTTGCCCATCAGCCTGCGCCACAGCGTCTCGTCGCGATACATCATCTGCTTGGTACGCAGGAAGTGCCGGGAAGGTCCGCCTTCGATCATATAGCTGGCCATGGTAAACGGAGCGCCCACGAAGCCGATCACCGGAACGCGTCCAGCCAGGGCCTTGACCACGTGCTGGATGGCTTCGCCGACGTAGCCCAGTTCGTCCGTATTGGAGATGGACAGCGAGTCGATGTCGCTGGAGGTGCGCACCGGGTTGTCGATCACCGGCCCTTCGCCCGTGGCGAAGCGCAGGCGCAGTCCCATCGGTTCAACGGGCAGCAGCAGATCGGCGAAAATGATCGCCGCGTCCACATCCAGAACCTCCACCGGCTGCAGCGTCACCTCTGCGGCCAGATCGGGACGCTTGCAGATGTCCAGGATTCCGACTTTTTGCCGGATGTCCCGGTATTGCTTCATGTACCGCCCGGCCTGCCGCATGAACCACACCGGACGAACATCGGTCGGCCGGCGCCGGCAGGCATCGAGAAAGCGGCTATTCATTGGAGCCACGCGCATTTGTCACTCCCCATTTTGTCTTCGCATAAGAAGACCTTGAAATCCGGTTTTTTGTGTTGCGCCGCCCACGCGCGGCCGCGAATGTAATACGGCTTGCACCAGGCTTCGCTATCGATCGTCCTGGGCGAAACAACAGAGACCGACAGCATCCCCTCCGACGGATAGCCCGTCGTTGGATCCATGATGTGGCTGTACAGCTTCCCCTCAGCGAAGAAAAATTTTTCGTAATTTCCCGACGTGGACAGCGAGTTGTCCTTCAGCACCACCTCTGCCGCTGTCTTGGAGGCGTCCTTTGGATCGCGGATCTTGATCTTCCAGCCCGGCTCATCCGGTGGAGCGCCGAGGCCATAAATGCTGCTGCCGCTGGCCGAAACCAGCGCCGACTTCACCCCGTCC
Organism: Acidobacteriota bacterium; assembly: GCA_037439565.1. Classification (GTDB taxonomy): domain Bacteria; phylum Acidobacteriota; class Terriglobia; order Bryobacterales; family Bryobacteraceae; genus Palsa-187. The sequence continues at coordinate 38,587 of JBBIVT010000004.1, forward strand.
TCTTTCAAAATCTCCACCATCTTGTCTACCGCGTATCCTTTGCCGATCCCGCCGGGGTCGATCTCCACGCCTTCCTTGGCGAACCGCACGGTGTGCGCCGCCGGGTCCAGCAGGATGTTCTGATATCCCACCTTGGCCATTGCGCCCCGAACCTCCGCCCGATGCGGAAGGTGCCCGGTTCCCTTGTAGAACCCCCACACTTTCATCAGCGGGCCCACCGTAATGTCGAACGCCCCGCCGCTCTCACGGCTATACTCGACGCACGCCGCAAGTAACTGAAACAACTCGGTCGAAACGCGGACCGGCTGGTTCGACGCCTCGCGATTCACCTGGCTCCATTCGCTCGACGGGATGTAGTTGGAAAGCAGATGGTCCAGCCGCCTCGCTTCTTCCGAGGCGTCCTCCACCGCGGCTCTCAACCGCGCCTCATCCTGGCCGTACGCCACAATCGTGTACGTCGAACCCATGGCGTCGACATTCGCCTCAACCCGCTGAGTCAAAGCGCCTTGCGCCCAGGACAAGACCGCTTGCCCTATCAACAAACTTAGCACAGCGCTTTTCATGAAATGGATTTTTTTTCAGGATCGGTTCTCGGCCGGCCCCGCTCAATCCGTTTGAGGATCTTCGTGGCTTTGGCCGCCAGGTCCGCCGCCAGCGCCGCCTCGAAATGCAGATCGGGCGTCTTAAAGAGCTGGAGGCGCTCCGTTAACTCACGCTTTATGAATCCTTTTGCGTGATTCAGCGCGGCGACGGTGTCGGCCTGCTCTTTTGCCGTCCCCAGCAACGCGAGACGGATGACGGCCTTGCGATAATCATGAGAAAGAAGGACTTCTGCGACGGTGGCGCTCCCCACGCGAGGGTCGGACATCTCATAGGCGATGAGTTCATCCAGCTCCTCCCGGATGCTCTCGGAGATTCGCTCGTGGCGATAGGGGTCCAAATCCCAGCATAGCCCCGATGAGGCTGCCTCCACAACTCGATTTTCCGGCAATTTTCGCTGGACGGTAAAAATTACCGATCATTGCCAGTGTAAAAATGTCTTTAAATCAACAAGTTAACAACGGCTGTGGAATTGCGCTCGAACAGGCGGAGGCTTTATGAACCAGGACGAAAACAACATCTCCCAGACGTCAAGAGGGAGCGCCCACCCGGCCGTTTACTTCGGACTCGCTGCTGGACTTGTACTTGCTCTTTCCGGCGACGCGTATTTAATTGTCCGGTCCAGCGATATCAGCGCGCAACTCGCGGCAACCCGCAGGGATGCGCAGACGCAGGTGGCCAGACTTGGCGAAGTGACCACCAATATGTTGGAGCAGGAGCGCCAACAGATCCAGGCCTTGAATGACGACGTGACCGGCAAGTACGCCAACGCCAATTCGGCCGTCATGAGAGCAAGACAGGAAGCTCTAAAGGCCGCGTCCAAGCTGTCCGCGAAGATCGAAGCGGAGCAGAAAGCCGTCGGCGAACAGATCGCCGAGGTGAAGGAAGCCAACACCACCGCGACCGCCAAGCTGAATGACGATGTCAGCGGCGTAAAAACCGATGTCGGCTCGGTCCGTACGGATCTGGCGACAACCCGGACCGATCTCGATAAGACCGGAGCGGACTTGAAGCGCGCCATGGGCGACATGGGCGTAATGAGCGGCCTGATCGCCACCAACTCCAAAGATCTGCAGGCATTGCGCGACCTTGGCGAGCGCAACTACTTTGAGTTTTCGCTCAAGAAGGGCGAAATGACCAAGAAGGTAGGCAGCCTGACGCTTACCCTCAAGAAGGCCGACCCGAAGCACAATCGCTACACCATGGCCGTATTGGTGGACGACCGGATGGTCGAAAAGAAGGACAAGACCATCAACGAGCCGGTTCAGTTGTACACCGGCAACAGCAAGCAGCCGTATGAAATCGTCGTCAATACGGTGCAAAAGGATGGAGTGGCCGGTTATCTGGCAGCGCCCAAGGTCAACCTGGCGCGCCGCTAACG
>JBBIVT010000004.1:40667-41906 GCA_037439565.1 Acidobacteriota bacterium
CTTCCCGGGGAGAGATGGCCGAGTGGTTGAAGGCGCACGCCTGGAAAGTGTGTATAGGGGAAACTCTATCGAGGGTTCGAATCCCTCTCTCTCCGCCATGTCATCCCCACCAGTCAGCCACCCCTCCTACTTCATCGCGGGCGGATCCTCGCCGAGTACTGGAAACGAGGTAATACGAAGCCGTGCGGCGGCGTAGGGGATCAGCGTGATGGTCTCGTCCGCCGGGCGATGCACCATTTCCTCCTTCCGCTCTCCTCGGACGGGACTCACTGGGGGCGGAGCGGCGCTATCGTCCAAGGCGACCCACTGGGGCAACCGGCGGCCCTTGGCCTTCAATAGCACCGGGGGCGCACCATTGTTGAACGGCTGGCGCGCAATGGGGGCTTCCTCCACTGCGAACGACGATGAAGGATCGGCCGGATTCAATCGCAGCCCGTAATTCCAGGGCGATGTTGGGTAGACTTCCCAATCCGTCACCGGGCCCGTCTGTCGGAGCTTACTCCAGCTCTCGCCGATGCGCAGCGAAAAAACCAGTGGTCCGCGCTCCACCGAGGCTGATCCGTTGAATCCGGAGATGACTCGAACCGGCATGGGCAGCGTGATCTCCACGCGGTCGCCCATGCGCCAGCTACGGTCGATGCGCTGGTAGGAGCCGGGGCGGGCATCGTCAAATTTGCGGCCATTCACGGTGACGGCCGCGCCGCTGGTCCACGCCGGGATGCGGAGATAGAGCGGAAACCGCAGCGGAGACGCCGGTGAAACCGCCAGCGTAATCCTGCCACGGAAGGGATAGTCCGTGACTTCTTCGATCTTGACCCCTGTTCCCTTGATCCTGGTCCGCACGACGCTGGGCGCGTAGGCCGCCACCGCCAATCCATCATCCTGGGAAGCCATCCACAGCGACGCGGCGAACTTCGGCCAGCCCTGATGCAGATTCGCCGTACAGCAGCCGTAGTTCGGTTCCAACCCGAACAGGTTTGACTCCGGGCCGTTCGTGCCCCAATCCCGGCGGCTGAGCGAACATAGCACCTGGTTGGGCTGCTGGTCGTACTGGTGGCCCCACTGGTCCGCGGTCTGCGCGCCGGGCAGGGGATTGAAGGCAATCTTTTCGAGCCTGTCGCCCAGCGCGGCATCGCCGGTGACCGCCAGATCGAGTTCGAGCGAGTACATGGCCTCCACCACGGCGCAGGTCTCGATGCCCTGCGACGGATTGCGTCCGGCGAAATGCTCGTCTCCGCT
>JBBIVT010000004.1:42006-46421 GCA_037439565.1 Acidobacteriota bacterium
GCCCAGCTCACCAGCGGCGCGGAGGCGAGCGACGCGGACTGATACGCGAAGTACTTCTGCATCGCAGGAATCACGCGTGGGTCTCCGGTGGCCTCCTGATACTGCGTGAGCACCTTCAGCATGATCATGATCGGCCACCAGTCGCGATTTTTTTCCGGGCCGATCGATCCGTTGGGGCGCTGATGCGCCAGCGTCCACTCCATCCAAGGGCGGACCTTTGCGATCAGCCTCGGGTCATCGAGCAGGTAGGCCAGCGGCGCCAGGCCGTCCAGATAGTAAGGACCGCGCTCCCACCCTTCGCCCGTTCCCCCCAGCCAGGCCGAGTTCGGCCCGACGTCCGGCCAGAATTCGTCGAGGTGCCCGGTGATGCCATTCGCTTGGATGCGCAACTGATCGAGCAGCCAGCCAGTGGGCTTTACCGAGGTCAGCGGGAGCCGGTAGAAGGCGCTCGCGGCCAATGGAGCGCGATTCTTGACTGCCTCTGAGGGAGGAGCGGCGGCGAGCGCCATCGCGGCGAATACAGATGCGAGAAAGAAACGTTTACGCATGGGAAATCCTGGTGCCAAGAAGAAGAATATCCGATCGCGAACTCCTCCGAGGGTTAGATGCCCCGTTCGAACAGGAACTTTCGCGGCTGTCTCCGCACATAACGCAACCCGAAGTGCTCCATCGCACTCTTTTGGATGAACGAGACTGCGTCGCGCGGCGAATCCGTCACCAGAATCTGATCGAGATCCCGCGCATCGATGGCCGCGTTCGGCAAAAGAGAGTCCCGGAGAAATTTGACCAGCGGAGACCAGTATTCGACGCCGAGAAGAACGACCGGGTAATTTTCGATTTTCCCGGTCTGAATCAATGTCGATACTTCGAACAGTTCATCGAGCGTGCCAAAACCGCCCGGAACAGCGACGAATCCGTAGGAGTATTTCACCAGCATCAACTTCCTCACAAAGAAATATCGGAACTCCACCCACTTGTCGAGGTAAGGATTCGGTTTCTGCTCCTGCGGGAGGACGATGTTGCAGCCGATCGAGATGCCGTTGGCTTCCTTAGCGCCGCGGTTGGCTGCTTCCATGAGGCCGGGTCCGCCACCGGTCATGACGGTGAATTTCGCTTGCGCGATCGCGGATCCCAACTCGCGTGTCAACGCGTAGTAGGGATGGGATGGTGGGAAACGGGCAGAGCCGAAGACGGTAATGCACGGACCCACGAAGTGGAGAGCACGAAAGCCATGGATCAGCTCGCGAAAGATCCGGAAGGCGCGCCCGAGTTCGAAACCTCGCGATTGCGGACCTTCAAGGAAGACTTTCTCCTCCGGGGTTGCGGCCGTTTTGCCCCAGAGTTCAGGAGCATTCAACTCGTTTGTGTGCATGAAGTTCCTGCCTCACAATATCGCGAAAGCCCCCTGCGGGACCACCGTTTACAGCAATACAGTACGGACGCTATGAGAATTTTTCTCCTGCCGCGATAAAATGAATCTTTACCCCTCCCAATCATCCAATGATGAAACGTGTCAAGATCCTTATCCTTACCCTTCTTCTGGCAGCGGCCGGTGCATTTGCTCAGACGGCGACGCTGAGCGGTCAAGTGGCCGACGAGTCTGGAGCCGTGGTTCCGGGCTCGAAAATCACTCTTGCCGGACCTGGAAACGTCATTAAATCAGCAACTTCAGATGCAAATGGCACATATTCGATCGGCGGCCTCGCGCCGGGGACTTACATCGTAACGGTAGCCGCTCCGGATCTGGCCATGCAGCCGGTGAGGATTACGCTGAAGCCGGGGCAGCAGACGCTCAATTTGCAATTGAAGGTCGCCGCGACCGTGCAGCAGGTGACAGTTCAGGAAAGCGCCGGGCCGGTGGTGAGCACGGAAGTGACGAACAATGCCAACCAGTTGGTTCTGAGCGGCGACGATTTGCAGAGCCTCTCTGACGATCCTGACGATCTGCAGGCGGATCTGGAAGCGCTGGCTGGTCCTTCGGCGGGACCGAGCGGCGGCTCAATCTTCATCGATGGGTTTAGCGGCGGTGAACTGCCTCCAAAAAGCTCGATCCGCGAGATCCGCATCAATCAAAATCCGTTTGCGCCGGAGTACGACCACATCGGCTTCGGCAGGATCGAGATTTTCACCAAGCCGGGCACTGACAAATTCCGCGGCTCGTTCTTTTACAATTTCGCCAACCAGGTATGGAACTCGCGCAATCCGTATTCGGCGCAAAAGGCCGACCTGTCGCTGGACGAATTCGGAGGCAGCCTGACCGGTCCGCTCTCGAAGCGGGCGTCGTTCACGATAGACACGCAGGACAATATCGTCGACAACGGATCGATCGTCAATGCCGTCACCCTGGATCCGAAGACGCTGGCGATCAACCCGTTTTTTCAGAACACCACCACACCGCAGCACCGGTTCATGGCGAGCCCGCGGATTGACTACGCGTTGAGCCCGAACAACACACTGGTCGTGCGCTACTCCACCACCAAGATCGGCGTGACCGATGGCAACATCGGTGGGTTTAACCTGGCGGAGCGGGGCTACAGCAACGATTATCTGAGCCAGACCGTTCAGGCCACCGAAACCTCCGTGTTCGGAAGCAAGATCAACGAAACGCGCTTCCAGTATTACCGGGCCGCCTATGAATTGTCGGCCAATACCGCGGCGCCGGCGCTGACCGTACTCAATTCGTTCAGCGGTGGCGGCTCGACCGTGGGGAACACCTTGGATCATTCGAATTACTACGAGCTGCAGAACTACACCACGATTCCCAAGGGCACGCATCAGATCAAATTCGGCGTGCGGATGCGCGGGCAGACCGACGCCAACACATCGCCTTCGAATTTCCGCGGTTCGTTCACGTTTGCCGGCGGCCTGGGGCCGCAGTTGGACGCGAATAATCAGCCGATCTCGGGAACGGCGATTCAAATCACCTCGATCGAGCGCTACCGGCGGACGCTGCTGTTCCAGAACCTGGGGTATACGCCGGCGCAGATCCAGGCGCTGGGCGGCGAGCCGTCGCAGTTCAGCATCAGCACCGGGAATCCCAACATGGCGCTGCATCAGATGGACGCGGGCATCTTCGCGGGCGACGACTGGAAGCTGCGCCCCAACTTTACCCTCAGCCTGGGCGTGCGCTATGAGGTGCAAACCAACATCGCCGATCACAACGACTGGGCGCCGCGTATCGGCTTCGCATGGGCTCCCGGCGGAGCGAATAATCCCAAGCCGAAGACCGTATTCCGCGGTGGATTCGGCATGTTCTACGACCGCTTCGCGTTGAGCAATACGCTGACCGCGGATCGCTACAACGGGATGGTGGAGCAGGCCTACGTGGTGACGAATCCCCTGTTTTTCCCGGATATTCCGTCGATTGCGACGCTGAGCGGGGCGCTCGCGCCGCAGGTGCGTTATCTCAAGGATTCAAATCTGCATTCGCCCTACCTGATGCAGACCGCGTTTACCGTGGAGCGGCAGTTGCCCGCGAACACTACGCTTGCAGTGACCTATACCAACTCCCACGGGCTGCACGAGCTGCGGTCGTTCGATATCAACGCTCCGCTACTGGGAACTTATCCGGGGAATCCGGTGTACCCTTTCGGGAACGCGAATCCTCAGTTGCTGATGACCACGTCCGGCGTGTTTAACCAGAATCAACTGGTGACCAATATCAACACGAAGCTGAATCAAAACGTTTCGTTGTTCGGCTTCTACATGTTGAACAACGCGATGAGCAATACGGACGGCTTGGGCACCTATCCAGCAAGTCCTTACTCGCAGGTAGGCGAATACGGGCCATCGGCATACGATGTCCGGCATCGGGTCTTCGTTGGAGGGTCCATCAACACCAAGTGGAACATGCGGCTCAGCCCGTTCGTGACGCTGAGTTCGGGCGCGCCGTTCAACATCACGACGGGATCGGATCCGTACGGCACCTCGCTGTTCACGGCCCGGCCGGGAATCGTCACGGACCCCTCCTTGCCGGGATTGATTCAAACCCCTTATGGACTGTTGGACCCGAATCCGTCGGCGGGCGAGAAGATCATCCCGCGTAATTTCGGGCGCGGGCCAGGCCAATATACCGTGAATTTGCGCGTTTCGAAGACATTCGGATTTGGACCGGAAAAAGCGGCGGCATCGGGCAACACGCCGCAGGGAGGGATGGGCGGACCTGGACACGACCATGGCCCGATGGGCGGAATTTTCGCGGCTCCCACGACGGACCGGAAATATAACCTGACCGTTTCCATGCAGGGACGCAATTTGCTGAATCACACGAACCCGGGCCCGATCATCGGGAATATCAATTCTCCTCTGTTCGGGCAGGCCAATACGATGGCCGGCAACAACGGCATGTTCTCCGAAAACGCGAACAACCGGCGGCTGGAACTGCAGATGCGGTTCAATTTCTAAGGTCTCGCGGT
>JBBIVT010000004.1:46521-52715 GCA_037439565.1 Acidobacteriota bacterium
TGCTCCGTTGGAACAAGATTTTCGGGTATCTGGCGCAGGGCGTGGTGACCGCGTTTCTGGCCGTATCGCTGGCGATTCTGGTATCGCGGCTGCCGTCGCACAAGGATCCGCCGGCGGATTTGTTAAGGGCCGCCGGAGCGCTGTGGGTGTCGAATATCCTGATCTTCGCCTCGTGGTATTGGAGACTGGACGCGGGAGGCCCCAACCAGCGCGATCTGAAGCGCTCGCACACCGATGGCGCCTTTCTGTTCCCACAGATGGTACTGGACCCGGACCTTCGCAAGGAGATGGGTGAGGATAAGTGGCGCCCAGGCTTCATCGATTATCTGTTCCTGGCGTTCAACACCAGCACGGCGTTTTCGCCTACCGACGTGCCGGTTTTGTCGCGATGGGCGAAAGCCCTGATGATGGTGCAATCGGCGATTTCATTGGCGGCGATCGCAATTCTGGCGGCGCGGGCGGTAAATATTTTATAGCCGGCGTGCGCCGCGCTGCTAATAGTTCTTCGCGCGTTCCTGGCGCGGGCGCTGGGCGCGGCTCATGGCTTTTGCGCCGGCGAGTGCCGGGTCCGCCGATGCCAGGGCGTCCCTGTGGCGCAGCACCTTGGCGATGGCGGCGGCAACATCGTCTACATCGCGGTCCTCTCCGATGAGCAGAAATTGCGGCAGCCAGACCGCCTCGCGATACGCGGCGCGCTCAGAGACGGGGCACGAGACTCCCGAATAATCGACGCCCCGCAACTGCGGACTGATGTCCGGCGAGGAGCAAAACAGAGGGCTGCGATAAACCGGTTCGTAAAAGCGCCCGTCACAGGGGATGCCCTCGGCTTCGAGCGCGGCGCAGAACAGATCGCGGCCAACGCGCGGGGCGCTGTACTGAAATACGTAACAGTAATTCGTCTCGCGCGTAATACCGGGCTGCGGCGGCAGAGCGCGGACGCCGTCGAGTGTTGATAATGCTTCCGTGAGACGCCGCGCGGCCGTCGCGCGCCTGACCGCGAGTTCGGGCAGCATTTCGAGCTGGCCAATGAGCATGGCGGCCTGCCACTCCGTCATCCGGTAGTTCGAGCCGAGCACGCGCTGCTCGAATTGATCCGTCAGGCTGGCGCGTCCGCAGTTGACCTGCGACTGGAGATGCTCAAAGTGCGCCAGATCGGAGGTGAGCACGATGCCCCCTTCGCCCGCGGTCATGAGCTTGCTTTCCTGGAAGCTGAAGCAGCCGAGATCACCCATGGAGCCCGCGCCGCGGCCACGATACGCGCCGCCGTGGGCGTGCGCGCAGTCCTCGATGATTTTCAGATGGTGCGTCTTCGCCAGCGCTGCGAGCGCATCCATATCCGTAAACCGCATCGCGAGATGGACCGGGATCACGGCCCGGGTACCCGGCGTGATGGCGCGCTCCACAGATACGGCGTCCAGGCAATAGGTATCGGGATCGATGTCGGCGAAGACGGGGATGCCGCCCGCGAACAGCACTGCGGTCGCGGTTCCATCCCAGGTATAGGCGGGTACGATCACTTCATCGCCGAACTGAATTCCTGCAGCTTTCAATGCCGCGATCAGCGCGATTGTCCCGTTGGCGATGCACAGCCCGTAGCGCGCGCCGTGAAGCGCAGCGAAGTTTTCGGCGAACTCGGCGGCATAGCGGCTGGGTACGGGGAATCCACCCCAGTGTCCACTTTCGAGCACGCTCTGCAAGCGCGCGGAGTCGGAAGGAAGGTGCTGCGGCCAGCGGGCGAAGGGAGCGCGGCGAACAGGATCGCCGCCGAGAATCGCGAGTTTGCTCATTGTTGATTGAATTGTGTGGAGATGCGGAAAGACTCCACCACATGGCCGTCTTTCTTCACGGCGCGGCTGAGGAGATACTTCCTGGTCGCCGCCAGATCCTTAGGGTCCCAATCGGGCCGGTACTGATTGACCGACGGCTCAAACTGGCTGACGTGCGCGACGGCGGCGGCCAATTTCTTCTCCAGCACATCCTCGATGTTGACCCAGGAATTCGCGTCCTGCTGCGTGACGTAATAATACGCCTCGATGGGGACTTGCCAGGGCTGCAAACCGTCATGTAAACCCTGATTGGGGAAATACAGGTGCCATTCGGCGGCGCGAATGGCGTCAATCGTATTGTTGGCCGCCATGCGATGGTCGGTTTTGTGCCATCGTACGTACTCGGAGCCGGGGTCGATGGTCATCACCACGTCGGGGCGGTACGTGCGGATGATTTTCGTCGCCTGCTCCACCAGATCCAGAGGATTGGCGTATTCCAGCATGCCATCGTGGAACTGCAACCAGTGGATGTTCTGCTTCGGGATGCCGATCGCGGCGCAGGAATTTTCCTCCTCCCTCTTGCGAATCGCGGCCAGGCGTTCGCTGGTCATGTTCGGATCGTAGGAGCCCTTATCGTCGTTCGTGTAAATAACGATGTGGATGTTGTTCCCGCCGCGCGCGAGGAGCGCCAGCGTTCCGGCGCAGCAGAATGTGTCGTCGTCGGGATGCGGAGTAAACAGGAGAATGGTTTTCTTCTCCAGTTTTTCGAGCGCCACGGGCTGTGCCGGGAGCAGAACGGCGAACATGGTCGTCGCCACGAGCGCGAGAATCGGTTTCGAGGACATCCGGAAGTATAATACCGCGCGCGCCGGCCGTTCATTCCCGGATAGAATTGACGGATGCCCGCAGCCGTCTACGGCGCAACCATTTTCCTCAGCGCGTTCCTGCTATTTCTGATTCAGCCGATCTTTGCCAAGCTGATTCTGCCGTGGTTCGGAGGCTCGTCGGCCGTCTGGACAACCTGCCTGGTGTTTTTCCAGACGGCGCTGCTGGCAGGATACGCCTACGCGCACTGGTTGACGAGGCGGATCGGCGCGATGGCGCAGCCGAGGATTCACACCGCGCTTCTGGCCGCGTCGCTGCTGTTGCTACCCGCGATGCCCGGCGATCGCTGGAAGCCAATGGGCGAAGGCGATCCCGCGCTTCGCATCCTGCTGATGCTGACGGCGGTTTTGGGCCTTCCTTATTTTCTTCTCTCTTCAACCAGCCCGCTGTTGCAGAAATGGCTGGCGCGGGGAGGCTCCCAACCCTACCGGCTCTTTGCCTTGTCGAATGCGGGTTCGCTACTGGCCCTGGCGGCGTATCCGATCTTGATTGAACCTCGCGTTCCCACGCGGGCGCAGGATTTCTGGTGGTCGGCTGGATTCGCCGCGTTCGTGTTGTTATGCGGGTTCGCGGCCTGGCTTGGACGGCCCCCCATACACGCGCCGGTTGCGGAACAACCTGCGGGTTTTCCCAGGAACGCGGTCCCCTGGCTGCTGCTGGCGGCAACCGGATCGATGCTGCTGGTCTCCACGACGAATCATCTGACACAGAACGTCGCCGCTGTGCCGTTTCTCTGGATTTTGCCGCTATTGGCGTACCTGCTGTCGTTCATCATCTGTTTCGAAAGTCCGCGATGGTACCGGCGTGGGTTCTTTCTGCGATTGTTGGCTGTGACGATCGCTTCATTGGCCTACGCGCTGTACGACATTCAGGTGAGCGACGCGATTGTGGTGGCGATTCCTCTGTTCACGCTGGGCCTCTTCGTGGCGTGCATGTTTTGCCACGGAGAACTGAGCCGGTTAAAGCCGGAGGCGCGGCACCTGACGTCGTTTTATCTGATGATCGCGCTGGGAGGCGCGCTGGGCGCGATTTTTACCGGATTGGTCGCGCCGCGGATTTTCGCCGGAATTTACGAGTTTCCCTTGTCGCTGATCCTCGCGGGCGCGCTCGCGTTGTGGCTGAACTGGCGGGAGGGCTGGGCGCCGCGCCTGCTGTGGGCCGCGGTGACGTTGGCTGCGATCGTGGCGCTCGGCGAAGAGGTTCGTGCCTATCACAAGGACGCGCTCGCGATGACGCGAAGCTTTTACGGGTCGCTGCGCGTGGTGGAATCCGAGCGCGGCGGAGGCCGAACGCGCACGCTCTATCACGGCACGGTGCAACATGGCGCGCAATATCTGGACGCGAGGCGCACGGAGCCGACCGCATACTTCGGGCCGGAATCCGGCGCGGGATTGGTACTGCGGTTCTGCCGCGAATCGCCCAAGCGCGTGGGGATCATTGGACTGGGCGCAGGCACGCTGGCGGCGTACGCCAAACCCGGCGACTCGTTCCGTTTTTACGAGATCAATCCGCAGGTGATCGATCTGGCGAAATCGTACTTTACATTCTTGAGCGACTCGAAAGCTCCCGTCGACATTTCGCTCGGCGACGCGCGGCTGTCTTTAGAACGCGAAACGGGCGAGCCCTACGATATTTTCCTGGCCGACGCGTTCTCCGGCGACGCGATTCCGGTTCACCTGCTCACCACCGAAGCGTTCGACTTGTACCTGCGCCGGTTAAAGCCATCGGGGGTCCTGGCAGTTCATGTATCGAACCAGTATCTGGACTTGCCACCGGTGGTGGCGGAGCTCGCATCGGCGCACGGATTGACAGCGCGGCTGGTCGAGAGTCCGAAGGATGTTGCGCATTTGTATTCGCAAGCGGATTGGATCGTGATGAGCCGCGACCCGGCGTTCTTCTCCCGGCCGGAGATGGCCGCCGCCAAACCCATCGCGCTGCGCCCGGGACTCCGGCTGTGGACCGACGACTACAACAATCTGGCGCAGGTGTTTAAGTTTTGAACCGCTCGTCGATTTCCACCTGATACCCGCTCACCAGCCGGTTGGTCTCATTCGCCATGCCGACAACGGCCATCAGTTCCATGAACTGCTCTTTCGTCATGCCCGCTTTCCGGGCGGCAGCCGTGTGCGAGGCGATGCAATATCCGCACTGGTTCGACGCGCTGACGGCAAGATAAAGCATCTCCTTGGTGAGAGGATCGATCGCGCCCGGCGCCATGATCTGTTTGATCGACTCCCAGGTACGTTTGAGCGTCGCCGGATCGTGCGCGATGGACTTCCAGAAATTATTGATATAGTCCGTCTGGCGCGTGGCCATGATGTCGTCGTAGACGGCGCGGACGGCAGGCGGGGCGTCCGCGTATTCGATCAGTCCGAAAGTTGCCATGCTCTTACTGTAATCTGGACGGAATCATGACGCTTCCTGGCCGCGGGAGCTCCAGTTGCGATGTTCGATAAACGTCCTGGGTTCGTAGGTTTTGCCCCTGGCGAGCTGTTTCTGCTCACGGCGGCTGGTCCACAGCATCACCGGCCCCAGGATCGCGGCAAGCGCGCGATTCAAAATTCCGAATTCCGCGCCGACTTCGTGGCGCAAGGCGCGGATTTGCCGGCTCACTGTTTCGTTTGTCTTTTGAAATTCACGCTCCATGGCCCAGAGCAGACCGCTGTACGCCGTCTTGATTGACCTTACTTCCCACTGGAAGCGCGCCCGGACGCGCGGGTCGGGATCGTTCTTATAACGCATCCATCCTTGCATGGTTGTGCGGCAGATGCGGTACAGGCTTGGGCCGTTGCGCTCAAAATCGCGCCGGAACGCCGCTTCCAGGAAATGGTTCGACGCCTCGCGCGAAATCGCGGCGTGCTGAAAATTGAACTTGTGTTGACCGTGAATGTCGGCCAGGTCCACGTCGATCAGCCGCTGTTGCTGCTCCATCTCCTGATACAAAGGCGTCCCGGGCACCGGCGTGTACAGCATGAACTGATGAAAATCCGTCTCATGCGAAACGGCGTGCTCGATCTCATCGCCCATGTTCTCTGGCGTGTGATGCTCCAGGCCGATGATGGTTGAGCCCAGCAGCTTGATCCCATGCCGGCGCAACTCCCTGGTCAGATCCATGGTGTCCTGGCCCTGCAGTTTTGCGTACCCCGCGCGCGGCGACTCCAGGCCCATCCAGATCCAGGAAATGCCTAGTTCCACCAACTCCCTCATGCTGTATTTGCGCAGCGCGTTGGCCGACGAAAATACATATAAGGACCATGCCTTGCCCTTTTCCTTCATCAGGTGGAGCAGGTCCATCGCCCGTTTGCGATAGAGCAGGAAATTTTCGTCCATCACGAAAAAGGTGCGCACCTTCATGGACGCTTCCATATCGCACATCACGTCGAACAACTCCGCGCCGGTCTGGTAGAAGTTGAGAAATTTTCCCTTGCCTCCGAAAAAGGCCGACGTGGTGCAGAAATTGCAGCCCATGGGACAGCCGACGGAAGGAATAATCGTCGCCGCCGTAGCTCCCGCGGGCGTGGGAATCTTCATCCCCATGGTGCG
>JBBIVT010000004.1:52815-90927 GCA_037439565.1 Acidobacteriota bacterium
ACTTCGCTGGTGGAGCGGACGCCGGGACTCGGCCTCCAGGAGTATTTCTCGGCGGGAATCGCCTGGGCCAGCGCGATGAGCTGGCGCGAGACATGACCCCATTCGCCGTCGTATCCCTGCCACAGCCCTTCCAGGGGATCCGTTTTCACGGCCCTGCCGCCTTTCATCACGAACACGACTTTGCGGACGGCGGTGATGTCCTCGATCGGATTGCCCTGCACCGCGACCAGATCCGCCTCGAATCCCGGCGCGATGGCGCCGATCTGATCGCCCAGGCCGAGCGACGCCGCGGCCATGGAAGTGCCGCTGATGATCGCGTCCATGGGATTGTCGCCCCCGTCCTTCACGCGATAGATGAATTCCTCGAAATTGCGCCCATGCGCGCCCGCCACCGCATCGGTGCCGAGCACGATTTTCACCCGATGCGCCCGCGCGCGCTTCAAAACGTCGGCCACCATCGGCAGAGCCTTTTCCATGTAGGCGAACCCTTCTTCGTTGTAGTTGCCGATGCCCATGTATTTCGCCTTGTTGTCGATGTAGTTGTGCAGCACCAGAAAATTCGGGTCGAAGAATACGCCGCGCTCCCGCATCAGGTCGAGCGTTGCGTCATCGAGCATCGTCCCATGCTCAATGCCGGTGCAGCCGGCCAGAATCGCCGCGCGCGCGCCGTCGGTCGCGTGCGCGTGCACCACCGCGCGGAGACCCTGTGCGCGGGCCTCGCCGCAAGCGGCATTGATCTGCTCCGTGGTCATGGTCTGCTTGCCTCCGTCGCGGATGCTGGCCGTGGCGAAGATCTTAATCACGTCCGCGCCGTTGCGCTTCGACTGGCGGACGATCTCGCGGATTTTGTCCGGATCGCCGGATCGCTCGTTGATCTGCCCCAGCGAAGTGAGAATACGCGGACCTTGCCGTTCGCCTCGATGGATGGAATCGCGGAGGGGCCCGTCGACCGCGGCGCCCAGGCTCTGGATGGTGGTGAATCCGGCCAGCAGCGTGACGCGGGCGTTTTCGGCGGCGTAGCGCAGTTGCTGTTCCTGAGGCTCGCGGCCGGCGAAATAGCGGCCGTTTTCATCGAAATGCCAACTGGGATGCGTGTGCGTGTCGATCCAGCCCGGCATCAGCGTCATGCCCTTCAGGTCGAAGTCCGGTTTGGCGCTGCCGCCAGCCGCTACTTTAATGATCTTCGAGCCTTCGATAGTCACTGTGGCGTCGCGCATCACGCCGCCCTTGCCGTCGAGCACGCGGTCGGCGTGAATGACGATGGTCTGCGCCGCGCAGGCAACCGCGGCCGCCACAAGAAGGAGGGATTTCATGGGAATTATCATAGCTGGCTTGGGTTCCCGTGGCCAATGCCACCTTAAGCCAAGGTCAGTTGCGGTTGCCTGCCGGCTCTGTGCGGCCCGCAAGAGGCCTCACCACTTTGCCGCCGCAGACGCCGACGCCGGTATTCATCAGGGCGTTGAGGAAGTTATAGAGGACGTTGTACACCAACTGCTCATTCACCGGAGCCTTGTTCGGCAGGCGAAATCCCACCGGCAGCTCCTTGTTGATTTGCACCCGGATCGAATGAGGCAGGGCGCGGCCCTTCGGATCGCGCTGGTTGGCGAGCTGGATGGGCGTTTGCAGCACGCTGCCGCTGGTGCCATCGACATAAAACTGGCAGCGCGAGAACCAATGCAGATTGGCCGGATCGGCGGCGTCGAACAGCAGCAGAGGCGTTTGCCGGCCTTCGGCCATCAGGTCCAGAATCACGCGCTTCGATTGGTCGTCGAGCCGGTACTCGAAGCCAGCCTGTTTGGCGATATTCTCCAGAAACTCGGGGTCGAGCTCCAAAAGGAGAAGCTTATGCGCGCCCGCTCTCAAAACCTGCATCTGATGACATTCTACCAGCCGCTATAGTGAAAGTATCGATGAAGAGTCTGGTCTTGTTCGATATTGACGGCACGCTGGTGCGCCGCGCCGGCGCCCACCATCGCGAGGCGCTGATCGAAGCCGTCCGCCGCGCCACCGGATTCGCCGCCACCACCGAAGGAATCGCCACGCAAGGCATGCTGGAAGGCGACATCGTCGTCCAGATGCTGTTGAACGCCGGAGCCTCGCGCGCGTTTATCCGCCGGACGCTGCCGGACGTGTTCCGCCACGCGCAGAGGATTTACGTCCGCACCTGCCCCGACCTCCGCCGCAAGGTTTGCCCGGGCGCTCGCATGCTGCTCTATCGCCTGTCGCGCCGCGGCGTCGTCACAGGGCTGGTCACGGGTAATCTGCAGCGCATCGCCTGGAAGAAAATGGAGAGCGCGGGCTTGCGCCGGTACCTGCGCTACGGAGCCTTTGCCGAACAGGCGAAGGATCGCGCCGGGCTCGTGCGGATCGCCGTGCGTCAGGCGAAACAAGAGGGCTGGATCGCCGACGGCAGCCCCGTCGCGCTCATCGGCGACCATCCCAACGACATCCTGGCCGCCAAGGCCAACCGCGTGCGCTCGATCGCCGTCGCCACCGGAGTGGTGGGCGCAAAGGAGCTGGCCGCCCATGCTCCGGACGTGCTGGTTCCCGATCTGCGCGCGCTTTCCCTGGAGGACTTGTTCGGATGAAAAAGCTGCTGCTCCTCGCCGTTTTGCCGTTTGCCGCATGTAATCTGCCGGACAACTCCGACGTGAAGGTGATTGTCGGAGCGAAGCTGATTTCACCCGGTCGAGCGCCCATCGAGTACTCCATCGTGGTGATTGAAAATGGAAAAATCACCGCCGCCGGACCTCAGTCGCAGGTGCCGGTCCCGAAAGGCTCGGCGATTACGAAAGGCCTCGGCATGACGATCGAACCGGAGCCGGGCGGCGATCCCATCGAAGCGGGTAAGCCGGCGAACCTGATCCTCAAGGGACAGACGGAGCGCAAAATGCACAACGGTGAGTGGATGCGGTAAAAAGGCGTCTCCGGCCCTACGATTGTTTAATGGGTAGAGCCCCGACAGCCGTGCCCACCACTTTTTGACTCATTGTGGAGTTCCAGGCGCTGATGACGTTGCCCGGGAAAGTGGGCAATAATTTTTGCACGCGAGCGGCGATGTCCGCGACGACGGCGGGATTCGCCGGGGCCACATCACAGCTTTCGTCCGGGTCCAGTTCCAGATTGTAAAGCTCCGGGGCGGGCAGCGGTAGATTGTAAACCCCGACCGCCGGCGTGGGACCCCAGGGAAAGTCGTTGCGGCGGGACATGTGCAGTTTCCACGGCCCATAGCGGGCGCACTGCAGGTCCCAATTGTTGAAATGCAGGATTACGTCGCGGCCGATGCGATCTACCTCTCCCGTGAGAATCGGCCCGATATCGATGCCGTCCAAGATGCTCGGGGCGGAAACGCCCGCCATGCGCGCAATCGTCGGAAGAATGTCCATCGCTGAGACGGCCGCGTGACTCACGCGGCCCCCTACTTCACCACCGTGTTGAATCGGGCCGTGGGAGGGAGCCGCGGGAATCCGCCCCGGGAAACGCGCAAGGAACGGTACGCGAACTCCGCCCTCGTATGTGGACCATTTGCGGCCTCGCAGCCTTCCTGAACTGCCTTGAAACCACGGCCCATGGTCGCTGGTAAACATCACCAGCGTGTTGCCGTCGATTCCATTTTCGTGCAGCGCCTGGAGGATCTGGCCCACGCTCCAGTCGATCTCCTGAACCGCATCGCCGTACAGCCCCAGCGGCGATTTGCCCAAAAATGCCGGGGATGCCGTCAGAGGCAGATGAGGAAAGTTATAGGCCAGGTAGAGGAAAAACGGCTTGCTCTTATTGCTGGCGATAAAGTTGACAGACTGCTCCGTATATCGCTGCGTGAGCGTATTCAATTGGACGGGCGATTCGATAATGGCGCTGTTTTGCATCAGCACCGACGGCGACATATCGCTGCTGTAGGGTATTCCGTAGTATTGATCGAAGCCCCGGTTATACGGCATGAATTGCGGCTGCGAGCCTACATGCCACTTGCCGGTGCACATCGTGGCATATCCGGCGGGCTTCAGGACTTCGGCGATGGTGGGTGAGGAAACCGAGAGGCCGGTGGTGTCTGTGGGCCAGAGAACACCCGGCACGCCGACACGCGTGGGATAGCAGCCCGTCAAGAGTCCCGCGCGAGATGGCGAGCAGACGTTATTCGCCGCGTAGAACTGGCTGAACTGGACGCCTTCCCGGGCCATTCGATCCAGATTCGGGGTGGGGAGCGACGAGCCGTAGCTATGGATGTCGCCGTAGCCCAGGTCGTCACAACAGATCAGAACAAAGTTCGGCGGCTTGGAGGATTCCGCACCCGCAGCCAAGGGCGAAAGGAGGGCTCCCGTGCCCCCGTTGATGAACGCGCGTCTGGAGAATGTTTCCTGGCTCATCCACGGATTCCTGATTCGCTTCGCGGCGAAATCCCTTCGCGATTCGTTATGGGTTTCACGGGTTGTACTTCCGTTTTCATTTTCTCGCAGGGCGGGCGTTCGAGGCGGGCAGAGCGTCTTCGGGCGCGGTATACAGGTCCGGCATTCGGAATGTCCGATATTCGAGCGTGTTGAATTGGACGCCAAAAACCATCTGCCCGGAAGGGTCGATTTCCACCGACCGGGCCGCTTCGAGGGAGTTCCCATTTGCGTCCGTGCTCAGCAGGAAACCGGCGTCGAAGTGGTAATTCCCATCCGGAAGCAGCTCCGCCGTGCCCAGCGCTCCGGAATACAGACCTAGATCCACGTTGAGGATGGGCGTTACCGTTCGCTTTGTTTCATCCACTTTGAATGCTTGTCCGCGGCTATGAGCGTTGGGATCGTTGGCGGCGCGCAGATTGCCGTCGTCGAAAACCAGAAGCGTGGAATTGTTCAGTTCGAAATTGGGATCGTGCTGATGGGAGAACCACGGGTTTGGTTCGGAGGACACATTTTGGAAATCGCCGTCAATTCCCATCCGCCACAGAATGTTTCCACTCCCCGAGCCGTTGGCGTAGTCGATCTTGATTACCCAGTCCTGATGACGGGAGGAGTACAGAATATGCCCATCAGGCGTCAGCTGCAGTGCGTTGCCATGGAGCCAATCGTTAGCGATGGGGGTGAGGTAGAAGGGCGGGCAAGCAACACCGGCAGGGTACGTACACGTCTCCCCTAGAGTCGCCATTCGATGCGGATCCAGGTGATCGAAGGCATCCCACGCCCAGGTCAGTTGCATGTTTCGGTCCAGGACGAGAATGGTGTCGCCGATGACATCCACGTCGCCAGGGCCCTGCACATTCGTCAGGATACGCTCTGAGTCCGCGAGCGCCAGATAGCCGCCGCTAGGGAGTTTTCTCAATTCGTGGTGAAAGCCGCTGATGGCGTGCGCTCCCAGCGAGGCCAGTTGCTGATTCACCCGGGCAGCGTTGGTCTCGGCGACGACGATTCCCGCCAGGTCAAACTCCCGGAGGAACTGCTGCGATGTATCTTTTGTGCCGTCCTCGCCGATCCCGAGAAACGTGCCTCCGGTTGCGGGCCGTGTGAGGTACGTGACATCGGGGGGGCCGAGCCAGATCAGGTTGCCACTCAGGTCCGTGGCAACGGCCGCGTTGCCGAAGACACTTTGCAGCAGCACGCCCGATGGAACAGCGGATTGCGTGAGCGGAGTGGGCGTCAGCGGGTTGGAAGCGGTGACGGGAGGAACGAAGGAGATCACCGGTCCGGCCACCACGGCGCGGCCATTGTCGATGGTGTGCTGAATCTGATACGGCGCGCCTTGCTGCAAGCCTGCCAGATAGAAGTTCATACTGACTCCGGCCGCACACGCCTTGAAGGGCGTGAACTGACCGGCGCCATTGGCAAGGTGGAATTGAACCCTCATCCGTTCGCCCGCCGGGCACGGGGGAGCGCTGTAGATGTACACCATGGGATTGGCGCTGGGTGTCACCACCGGGGTCGCGCTGCTGGCTAAAGGGAGGAACGAAACAGTGCTTGTCGTAACCGATTCTTCCAGCGTGCTGGTGTCAAACACGGCGGCTTCGATTTGATAAGCGCCCTCCTGCTCGATGGTCGTCCAGGTGAGCGAGACGTTTGGTCCGTAATCCACAACCGTACGGAAGCCAGCCCCGGGAGCCTGAACCCGGAAGCGATACATCAGCGTCGTCCCGGCGCGGGCTCCGGAGACCACGGCAGTCCAGGTGACCGGCGCGCCGAGAGGAACCGGTGAGGGTTTCGAAGCCTGCAAGGACACGGACACCGCGGCAGAGACACGCGGAGCCGCCAGAAGCGGGAACAGGAACAAAATCGGGAATCGACGCAATCTCACAGTGCCCTCCGAACTGCGATGACGATTCGACGCGTCGACGTCAATCCGAGTTTCATGGAAATGTGGCATGCCCATTCTCGGAGGGCCGTACCGGGTTGCGAGGGAGATCCAGGGGTGTGATGGGAAAACTTAGTTCTCAAACGGCGTGATCATCGTGAACGCTCCGTTTGAGGAAAACTGCAGGCTGATACCGGTCAGAGTGGTGCTGGAAGCGTTGACGGGTTGAACCTCGAATGTGCCGATCCTGCCATTCGTTTCAGGAAAATCGTTTCCCAAGTTCATCCAGTACAGGGAGCCTTGACGTTGAGTGATGATTTTCTGGCTGACAATTACGCCCGAGATGTCGCGAACGGTCACCTGCAGATTGACGTTGCCGGAACAAACAGACATACCGGCGCAGGTGACGATTCCCATGCCGGTGTAGTTGCTGCCGGTGTTGTCAAAGAACGTCGAGAGCTTGGTGTACGCCAATCCTCCCAAAACCATCGAGCACATGAAGTCCGGAAGACCCGGCGATTGCTTTCGGAAAACGACCTGACCGAACGTGTTCCCCGGTCCCGCCGGGGTGAGTTGAACACTGGCCCAGCCGATCTGGAGCGGTGAACTGTTTGGGACGGTCTGAAAGATCACCGTCCTTCCTACCTCGATCGTGAACGTGAATTGGTTGGAGGAACCGATGCCGGCCATTTCCACAACCATAGGCGCCCCGGCGGCTGTGAAGAATTTAAGGGTGCCGCTGGACGGATACGCCACATCGACGTTCTGAAGCACGAAGCGCTGCGTCCATCCGTCACCGATGGTGACAAGCGGGACAACTTGAACAGTAGACGTCGTGAGGCTGCTAACGTTCGGGTGAACTCGAGACGGTTGGCTGCGGACCGCCAAAGGGGTCAGCAGGCTGACGCAGACTGCCAAACATATTCTCATTCCGGTCCGATCGTTGTATGGCGTCCCCAGGGGGATTCGAACCCCCGTTACCGCCGTGAAAGGGCGATGTCCTAGGCCGACTAGACGATGAGGACTTACAGACGAACTTCTCTTACCAGTGTAAACTACAGCGTCTTCAAATAGGCGAGCACGTGATCGCGTTCTTCGTCGCTCAACATGTCGGAGTAGGCCGGCATGCCGTTGCCGCCGGCGTTGATGATCGCCTTGACGTTGGCTTCGGTGGGCGCTTTGCCGTTCTTCAGCTTGGCTTTCTTGAACAGACCCTTCAGCCCCGGGCCCATTTTCTTTTCGTCGCTGTCGGCGTTGTGGCACACCGCGCAGTTGTCCTCGAAAACAGCCTTACCCTTGGCCGCGTCGCCCGCCGGAGGAGCCGCAAATATGCGCCCACCGGCCAGCAGCACAACTGCCAGACCCGCGGTCACGATGATTCCTTTTTGCATATACACTATTCTACAATCACCGCATATGGCTCTCCAAATCGGCGATAAGGCTCCCGAAATCAAGTCTGGCGCGTTCCAGCTCTCCAAGCTCAAAGGTAAGCGCGTAGTGCTTTTCTTTTACCCCAAGTCAGACACGCCCGGCTGCACCAAGGAGGCCTGCGAATTCCGCGACCTGTCGAAGAAGTTCGACAAGCAAGAGACCCTCATCGTCGGCCTCTCCCCTGACAAGCCGGAAGCGCAGCAGAAGTTCGCCACTAAGTACGGGCTGCCCTACGCCTTCGTGGCGGACCCGGAACACTTGATCGCCGAAGCCTATGGTGTGTGGAAGGAAAAGAGCATGTACGGGAAGAAGTACATGGGCATCGAGCGGACGACATTTCTGGTGGGGGCCGACGGCAGGATCGCCAAAATTTTCCCGAAGGTAAAACCGGAGGGGCACGCCGAACAGGTGCTCGCGGCCCTATCGGAATAGAGCCGCGAGCCACCAGTTTACTGATAAACGGTTCCGAACAAATCCGTCATCGTCGCCGTGGTGCTATCGCAGGCATGATTCAGGCAGGCCAGGCCAAACCCCGCCTCGATGGTCCTCAGCAGCGAGAAATGATTGTACGGCGTGGAGCTCTGCAAACCGTGGGTGCCGTAGTTGGTATCGACGATCAGCAGAACTTTATTAGTGTTCGGCGCGACACTGTAATCGTTTTCGTCCCACACGATCACGATCGCGTTGTGACCTTGCACCCACACCGGCGATTTTTTGATGGCGGTCACAATTTGCTTCAAAGCGACGTCGCCGCGCTGCATCAACGCGGGGTTCAGGCCGGCCTGCGTGCCGTTATCGTTCGGATCGTAATTGCACATTGCGCCGCCATTGCCTCTTCCGTGCTGGTCGTTGCATTGATTGGGCGCAATGAAGGAGAAATTCGGCACCGTGCCAGCAGCCAGGTCGGAATAGAGTCCGTTGGCGCCGTCAAAGCCGGCCACGTTGGTCAGGTCGCTGCCTGGCTGCTCGCCTTCTTGGACGCTGCGGAAGTAAACGAACGGATTGTGCTTGGCGGCGTATAGGGCCACCACGTCGGACTGGGACAGGGGAGGCGTCAACGTCGGCGTGATCTTGGTGAAATCGGTCAGGTTGGTGTAATAGCCGTCGCTCGTGTTGACGCTATCGGCGCCTTGGGGCGGCAGGCTCTCCTGATAGCTTTTCCACGTCATCCCGGTCTCGGCCAGTTGATCGGCGATCGTTTTGCCGGAGGTGTTCGCGGCGGCGGGGATCGACTGAATCCCATCAATATTGTTCAACCCGGGCGCTCCGCTGGTCTCGTTGGTGGTGTCCACCGCAGGCGTCGCCGCGTCTGTTCCGATCCCTGAAATGGGGCAAACCGGCCCCGATGCCGGATTGTCTGTATTCACCTGCGTGGACGCCAGGTTGTTGGTACAGAAGAAGTTGTGCCAATCCGGAAAATTGTCGCTGCGGATGCCAAAATTGGATCCGCCGACAATCTCCAGGTAGTTCGTCGAGCTCGGATGGCCGACGCCATAATAATTTGTCGCGGTGTTCGCAACGCCTGCCAGCGTGTTGATAAAGGGCAGGCTCGGGTTATTCAGCACCTGGCTGTATCCATGATTTTCCATCATGATGAGGAAAACCCTGTCCAGCCGAGGTACGCCATAAGGCACAGGGCCCTCGCCGGCGAACCCGAGAGCGCCAACGGCGACGTACATTGCGCTCAACGCTACTATCCTTGCTTTCATGCTCTGTTTCTTCTCCTTGGGGAATTCGCTTCGCCAAATGCGACGCTCAGGGGACTATAACAAGCGTTCCGCTGCGAATTCGCAACAGATCGATGAATGCTTCATCAATCTTTCTCCGTCTTGCGATCCCAAGACATGGGGCGGCCGGGCGAGCGACGGGAAAACACGCCAATGGACGGATTCATTGACGAAGGCGGCGCGGATCTGCGCGTTTACCGGGCTCGCGGTGCGGATCGTGAGGAAGCGTCTGGGGTGGGCGCTACTCGGTCGCTTTTTCCGCCTCCAGGGCGCCGGCCGCGCCGGCTTCGAGCGCCGCGGCGATAATTCGCTTGGCTTCGGTGGCGTCCTCGCGGGCCACGCGGACTTCCTCGGGCAGATTCGGCATGCTCGCGCCGCTCTCCAGAACGGCGGTGATTCCCGAAGCTTCCAGCAGCGCTTTCACCGAAAGCGCCTCCATCTCCGAAGTGGTTCCCGCGGATTGAAACACCGTGACCAGGTCCAGCTTATGGGAATTCGCTACAGGTTCCATACCCCGAGCTTACGCCTTTTGTCCGGGCAAGAGTAGAATAAAGTCATGGCGAGAGACAACGGAATGAATTTCGTGTGGTTCACGGCGGGGGCGGCGATCGGCGCAACCATCGCTTTGTTGTATGCCCCGCAAACGGGCAAGGAAACGCGCCGTTACATCGGCAGGAGAACGCGCGACGGCCGCAACGCGATCGTGGAGGTTGGCGGCGATGTCGCCGACAAAGCCAAGGATCTGTTTGACAAGGGCCGCCACATGGCCGACGAAGCCGCGGAGATGTTTGAGCGCGGCCGCAAAATCATCGAAGGATAAATAGGCCTCGTTTATGACTACTTCTGCCGCAACCGGGCGGCTCTCTGCCTTCTCGAATGAGCCGATCACCGATTTTTCCGTGCCCTCGAACCGGGCAGCCGCCGAGGCGGCGCTGGCGCGCGTCCGTGCCGAACTGGGCCTGGATTACGAACTGTGGATCGCGGGCGCCGCGCACAAGACGGGTGATCTGCTGACCAGCGTGAATCCATCGAACGCCTCGCAAGTCATCGGCAAGCATCACAAGGCCACGCCGGAATTGGCAGCGAAGGCCATCGAAGACGCCCACGCCTATTTCAGCGAATGGAGCCGCGTGCCCGTGGAACGGCGCATCGAGATGGTGGTGAAGGCCGCGTCGATTATCCGCAAGAACAAGATGGATTTCGACGCCTGGCTGGTGCTGGAGGCCGGCAAGACATGGCCCGAGGCCGACGCCGATGTGAGCGAAGCCATCGATTTCGCCGAATACTACGCGCGGCAGATGCAGAAATTCGCCTCGCCCGAGCCGACGGTGCAGATGCCCGGCGAGCGCGGCGAAATGGTTTATATTCCACTGGGCGCGGGGATCATCATTCCGCCGTGGAATTTCCCGCTGGCCATCATGTGCGGCATGACGCTGGCGGCGCTTGTGGCAGGCAATACGGTGGTGATCAAGCCGTCGAGCGAAACGCCGACCATCGCGCAGAAGTTTGCTCAAGTGCTGCGCGAGGCCGGATTCCCGCTACGGAGCTTCTCGCTTTGCACGGGGAGCGGCTCGGCGATCGGCGATCTTCTCGTGGAGCACCCGAAGACGAGGTTCGTTTCCTTCACCGGCTCGCGAGACGTCGGCCTGCGCATCAATGAACTGGCGGCCAAGCCGCGCAAGGGGCAAATCTGGATCAAGCGCGTGGTGGCGGAGATGGGCGGCAAGGACGCGATCGTCGTGGATCGCGAAGCGGACGTCGAAGCAGCCGCCACGGGCGTGGTGCAATCGGCCTACGGGTATCAGGGGCAGAAGTGCTCGGCCTGTTCGCGGGCGATTGTCGACGAAGCGGTGTACGACGAGTTTTTGGACAAGGTGAAAGCGAAGGTGTCGGAGCTGACGGTCGGCCCGTCGCACGATCCGGCCAACTATATGGGCCCGGTCATCAGCGCTAGCGCCCGGAAATCGATCCTTGAATACATCGAGATCGGCAAAAAAGAAGGCCGCCTGATTGCCGGAGGAGGTCCCGCGGAGGGCAATGGATATTTCATCCAACCCACCGTGATTGCCGACGTCGATCCGAAGGCGCGCATCTTCCAGGAAGAAGTGTTCGGACCGCTGCTGGCGGTGACCAAGGCGCGCGACTTCGACCATGCCCTGCAGCTCGCCAACGATAGCGAATACGGCCTCACCGGAGCGGCGTATTCAAAGAATCCCGACAAGCTGCGCAAGGCGCGGGAGCAGTTCTTTGTCGGCAATTTATATTTAAACCGGAAATGCACGGGCGCCATGGTCGGGGCCCATCCGTTTGGCGGATTTAATATGTCCGGAACGGACTCTAAGGCCGGCGGCCCGGATTATCTCCTTCAGTTTCTTCAGGCAAAATCGATCGCGGAGAAAATTTAATCGGGAAACTTTTTCCCGGAGCTGGGTTTGTACAAGGGGTAGATTTCTACGTTGCCCAAACTCCGGGCGCGGCTATCGGAGATTCGCGCGAATTTGCTGCCCCTGCCCCCAGGGCCGCATCCTTCGCGCGAAGCCGCGTCTTCCTTCAGGATTCTGTTGGCCGGCGTACCATCCCAGTAGCGCCGGGCCGAAATTCTCACCGGACCGATGGGGCGCCTCACACAGGTTAGAATCGGGAGATCGTGAATCTCTCACCCGTTGTTCTGAAAGGCGCGCACGTCCGCCTGGAACCGCTCTGCGAATCGCATCATGCGGGGTTGTCCGCGGTGGGCCTGAATCCCGAGCTGTGGAAACTGAATATCAGCCAGGTGCTCGACGCGGAGCAGATGATGCGCTACATCCGGACGGCGCTCTCCGATCAGGAAAAAGGCACGGCGCTGCCATTTGCGACCATCGAAAAGGCGACCGGCACGATCGTCGGTTCGACGCGATATATGAACATCGATGCGGCGCACAAGCGCGTGGAGATCGGCAGCACCTGGATCGCCCCGCCGTGGCAGCGGACGGCGGTCAATACCGAAGCGAAGTACCTGATGATGCGCCACGCGTTTGAGACGCTGGGGTGCAACCGGGTGGAGCTGAAGACCGATATGCTGAACACGAAGTCGCGCAACGCGATTCTGCGCATCGGCGCCAAGCAGGAAGGTATTTTGCGCAGCCACATGGTGACCTGGAGCGGCAGGCTTCGCGACACGGTGTATTTCAGTGTGATCGCGCCGGAGTGGCCGGAGGTGAAGGCCAATCTGGATGCGAAAATGGCGAGTAAGCGACAATAAAGCATGGCCAGTTTTCGCGTCCAGACGCCGCAGCGCTCCTACGACGCCATCGTGGAGCGCGGGGCGGCGCGGCGCATTTCCGAGTTTCTTCCTCCCCGTCACGGCAAGGTGTTTGTCGTCACGACACAAGACGTTTGGGATTTGCACGGCGCGATGCTCGACGGCATCGCGCATACGCCGATCTTTTTCCCGGGGGGTGAGACGAAAAAGCGTCTGGCCGAAGTGGAGGCGATGGCTGAGCAGATGATCGCCCAGGGCGGCGACCGCTCCAGCGTGGTGGTGGCGTTTGGAGGAGGCATCGTCAACGATACCGGCGGCTTCCTGGCCGCGATTTTCATGCGCGGCGTGCCGGTGATCCAGGTGCCGACCACGCTTCTGGCGCAGGTGGACGCGGCGGTGGGCGGCAAAACGGGCGTGAATCTGGTGTCCGGGAAGAATCTACTGGGCAGTTTCCATCAACCCCTGGCGGTGCTGATTGATCCCGATGTATTGAAGACTCTGCCGCCGCGGGAGTATCGCGCCGGGCTGTATGAGATCGTCAAGTGCGGAGTGATTCGCGACGCGGCACTGTTCCGCTTGCTCGACGAAGAAGCCCCGCGGGTGCTGGCGCAGGAGCCGGACGTGGTGGAGCAGATCATCGCCTGCGCCGTGCGCATCAAGTGCGAAGTGGTGTCTGCCGACGAGCGGGAGGGCGGCTTGCGGCGCATCCTGAACTTCGGCCACACGGTGGGTCACGCGCTGGAGGCGGAGACGGGCTACTCCCGTTTTCTGCACGGCGAGGCCGTGGCGTTCGGGATGCGGGCAGCGACGGTGCTGGCAGAGCGGGTCGCCCATCTGAAGGACGGCGCGGAGATTGCGCGCGTGATCGCGAAGTATGGGCCGATTCCGCCCCTTGACGGCATTTCCGCGGGCAACTTAGCGAAGCGGCTGGTGAGCGACAAGAAGACGATTCAGGGCAATGTGCATTTCGTGCTACCGGTGAAAATCGGCGAGGTGACGGTAATGTCCGGCATCGACGATCGCGTAGTGCTCGAATCCATCCAGGCGGTTCTGCGTTGACTGCGGGAGAACAAGAGAAAGCGCGCTGGGTGCAAGGCATGTTCGGCCGCATCGCCGGACGATATGACCTGCTGAATCACTTGCTTTCGTTCAACCTGGACAAGCGCTGGCGGGCGCGGACCGTGAAGCGGCTGGACGGGATTCTGAAGCAGCCCGATGCCCGCGTGCTGGACCTTTGCTGCGGCACGGGCGACGTTCTCGTCGCGCTGGAAAATCACGGCGCGTGGACCTTGGGCAGCGATTTCTGCCACCCTATGCTGATCGAAGCGCGGCGGAAAAGCGCGAGCCCTTTATTCGAAGCCGACGCGCTGGCGCTGCCGCTGAAGGACGCATCGCTCGATTTGATCACCTGCGCGTTCGGATTCCGCAATCTGGCCAATTACCAAAAAGGATTGGAAGAAATGCTGCGGGTGTTGAAGCCCGGCGGCATGGCGGCGATTCTGGAATTCTCGCAGCCGACCAATCGAGTATTCGGCGCGGTCTACGGATTCTTTTCGACGCGCGTGCTGCCGAAGGTGGGCGGCATGATCTCGGGGTCGTCTGACGCGTATTCTTACCTCCCCGATTCGATCAGGAAATTTCCAGGCGCGGAGGCTCTGGCGGAAAAGATGAAAGCCGCCGGCTTCGCGCGAGTGGAGTTCGAGCGCATGACGGGCGGCGCGGTGGCGCTGCATTTGGGGTATAAATCGTCAGACGCGATGAATTCTTTGTAGCCCGGGCCAACGATCGGAGAGCAAGATTTGAAGGCGCTTACTCATACGCTGAGCATGACATGCTCATCCAAAGGGTGTCCAGATGAAGCGGGGGCTCAGTGGGCAGCGGGGGCAGGCGGCGCATGGCCGCCGAATTTGATGTCGATCATGGCGTTCTTGTGGAACTCCACTTCGCCGCCCTTGGAAATGATGTTGTTGTAAATCGAGATCGCCGCACCCCAGTAGCCGAACGCCATGCCCACGAATCGCGAGCTTTGGGCGGCCATGATACCCAGGGAGCCGAAACCGGAGATGCCTCCCAGCGTGCGTCCGCCGACGTTGGGGCTCTGTCCGGCCGCTCCGTTTTTGCCCGCGTCGGCATCGGCGGCGCGGTTGGCAAGAACCAGCGCGATCAGGGGCGCGACGAAGCGGGTTTTGGACTCTTCGGCTTTGACTCCACCTTCGGAATCGACCTTGACGGGGGTTTTTCCGCTGCCCTCGGCTCCATCGAGGATCGCGGGCGTGGCGGGCGGCGGCGGCGCGGTCCTCAGACTGACGAGCTCCGGCGGGAGATCGATCTTTTGAAAGTTGAACCGGAGCTGGCCGGGGCGATGAAACCAGCCGGCCTTTTTCGCCAGCACCACCGTTCCGGTGACATGAGTTCCTTCGGGCAGCACCAATTTGCGATCGGGCGAGAAAAGCGGCTGCGCGAGGACGGCCTCCACGGGCTCGCCTTTCTTGGTTGAAAGCGAGTCGAGCGGCGTGAGCAGCCGCGCGCGGACGTTGCTATCGGGCGCGGGCTGTGTGCCGAGCAGCGCGAGAGAACCCGCGGCGACATTGGCCCGGCCGAAGGCCAGATCGGCGGCCAGTTCCGCATCGATGCGCGTACCCTTGCGCAGATACTGCGGATGATACGGGAGCTTGGACATCAGCAGATCGTAAAAGCGCTCCTTCTTGTCGGGTCCGCGAACCACGGAGGCGATGCCCAGGGTCCGGGCGTCGATCTGGCCGTTGATCTGTTCCTTGGCGGCCTGTTTTCCGGTGCCGAGGATGCCGGTATCCGCATTCGGGGAGGGAGTCTTGGGCGGCTTCTTGCTTTTCTTCGGGCGCTGCTCGATATAGATGGAATTGAGCGCGGCGCTTTCCACCGTCGAAAGCGGCAGCGCGCGGCCGTCGGGCATTTGGACGGAGTGGAATTGGAAATAAGCGTTGCGAAGCGGCGTGAAATCGCCGCCGAGGATCGCCTGGGTGCGGTCCCACCTTGGAGCGGGCGCGGTGCGGGCCAGTTCGCCGGTGAGTACCGCGCCGGAGGGCAGAACCTCGCGATCGAAAGCGTAGACAGGTTCCAGCAATTTGGCGTTGATGACAGTTCCCTGCCGTTTGTGGATCCTCTTGAGAAGATAGACGCGGAGCGGCGTTCCGGCGGGCACGGTGAGGGCAATATCCGGAGGAGGCCCGGCGGGCGTTTGGGCAGCCAAACCGGACACAAAAAGCAGTCCGAGGCCGGTGGCGGAGCCGCGCAGGGTCATGGTTAATAGACGGAACCTATGGACCATAGCGTTTCAACCGATTGCGGGCGTCGAGAGCAGGGATTCGATCCAATCGAGCGTGCGAGCGATGTCGTCCTCGGTGGTGCGCGGGTTGATGGCGCAGAAGCGCAGCACGGTGCGTCCCTTTAGAACCGTGGAGGTCGCCAGCGCGAAGCCGTCCTTCAGCATCGCGTCATGGAGTTTCGGATAGTCCGCGGCCGGATGATGGAACGTCACCACGCCCATTTGCGCGGGCGTGACAATCTCCCAGCCGGGCATGGCGCGGAGCTTCGCTTCGGCGAACTCGGCCAGCTCGAAGCCTCGCTCGATGGCGGCGCGGAACGCATCCAGGCCAAAGTATTGAATGGACATCCAGAGCTTCAGCGCGCGGAAATTTCGCGTGAGCTGGAGGCCGTAATCGCACGGATTCACTTCGGCCAGATTACGATGCACGTCGGCAAGGTATTCGGGCATGATGCGGAAGGTGGATTTGAGAATGCCCGCGTCGCGCACGAGGACGCAGCCGCACTCCATCGATTGGAACAGCCATTTGTGTGGATCGAGAGAAAGAGAATCGGCAAACTCGAGGCCGCGCAGCAGCGCTTTGCCGCGATCGCAGAGGACGGCGGCTGCGCCGTAGGCGCCGTCGATATGAAACCAGAGGTCGTTGGCGCGGCAGATTTCGGCAAGCTCCGGCAAGGGATCGATTGCGCCGGTGTTGGTGGTTCCGGCGTTGGCGACCACGGCGAAGGGCCGCAATCCGGCGGCACGATCCTTGGCGATGAGGCGTGTCAGTTCATCGGCGGGCAGGCGGAACTGGCCGTCGGAGGGGATTTTACGGATCTGATCCTCGGCGAAACCGGCGGCGTGCAGCGCGCGGTCAACGCAGGAGTGTGTCTGGTCCGAGTAGTAAACGGTTGCACCCGCGATGTTCCCGCCGAGCTTTGAATCGCGCGCGGCCACGAGAGCCGTGAGGTTCGCCATGGAGCCTCCACTGACGAAAAGGCCGCCGGCGGTATCGGGAAGACCACACCATTGCCGCAGCCAGTCGACGACGCCAAGTTCGAGGGCGACGGGGCCGGAGCCGCCCAGCCAGGATCCGGTGAACACGTTGAATCCGGACGCCAGAGCGTCAGCGATCACGCTGACGAAGTTCGAAGGCACCGGGACAAAGGCGAAGAAGCGCGGGTGCCCGACGTTCATCATGTTCGGGAAAACCTGGCGCTGGAGCGTCGCGAAGATCTCATCGGGCGCCACGGGCTGGGTGGGAGGAGCGGCGCGGAGCGCGGGGCGCAACACGGCGGGATCGCCTTTCGCGCCCACACGCTTTTCCGGGAGATGACGGAAGTGATCGACAAGGAGATCGACGGCGCGGTAGCCCAGGGCGCGCATCTCGCCGGCGGAAAGATCGAGCATATCTTTATTCATGGGAGCAACGGGACGAGGCGGTTGCACGCGTTGTCCAACCAGACGCCTCCCATTTCACCACGTTTGGTTCCGGTATCCTTGACCCTGATGACCACGATTGTGCTTTCGATGCTGCTGGCGTTCGCCGCGGACGTAAAAATCGACAACAGCGCCGTGCGCGTGCTGATCGCAACCGATGAGCCGCACAAGCCCACCGCGCTCCATCGGCATGAGCGGAATCGCGTCATGATTTACCTGACCGATGGCGACCAGTCCATCCACTATCAGGACGGGCGCGTCGACGTTCATCACTGGAAGGCGGGCGACGCCGCCTGGAGCCCGGCCGGAGGCTTGCACGTGAGCGAGAATACCGGACCGGAGCCGTTGCGCATCGTCGAAATCGAGCTGAAGCAGCCGGGCCCGGCGCACGGGATTGGACCCAATCCGAAGCTCGATCCGGTGGCGATCGATCCCGCGCACAATATTCTGCTTTTTGAAAATCTCCAGGTGCGCGTTTTTCGAAGCTGGCGCGAAGCCGGCGGCACGGAGATGATGCACGAGCATACCGGCAAGGGCCGTGTGGGCGTGTTTTTGACCGATCTGAACGGGACGGTGAAGCTGGCCGATGGGTCTTCCAGCGCGCTGCCCAAGGTCACGGCGGGCGACGTCGCCTGGAGCGGACCGGTGACGCACGCGACGACCAACCTGGGGCCGAATCGAATGGAGATGATCGTCGTCGAAGTGAAGTGAGCGGTATACTGAAGGTCTCCCCCGCTTTTTTACGATGTCGAATACGCCTTTCGTTCATCTCCATTGCCACACCGATTATTCGCTGCTGGACGGCGCATGCGAAATCTCGCAGTTGATGGAAGTGGCCGAGCAGCAGAAGATGCCGGCCATCGCCATGACCGATCACGGCAATCTGTTCGGCGCGGTGGAGTTTTACAATCACGCGAACGCCAGGGGCATCCATCCGGTGATCGGGTGCGAAGTCTACGTCGCGCAGCAGGGGCGGACGAATAAGAGCGACACCAACCGCTACAACCATCTGGTGCTGCTGTGCGAAAACCAGGAGGGTTATCGCAACCTCACCAAGCTGGTCTCCACCGGCTATCTGGAGGGTTTTTATTACAAGCCCCGGATCGATAAGGACCTGCTCGCCCAGCACTCCAAGGGGCTGATCGCCTTGTCGGCGTGCCTGCGCGGGGATATCAACGAAACTCTGCTGGCCGATCGCTACGAGGAAGCCCGGCGGCTGGCCTACGAGTATACGGACATGTTCGGGAAGAACAACTATTTTCTCGAACTGCAGGACCACGGGCTGGAGCAGGATGCGCGGGTGATGCCGCTGGTGCACAGGCTATCGCAGGACACGGGCATTCCGCTGGTGGCGACCAACGATTCGCATTACCTGCGCAAGGACGACGCCCGCGCGCATGAAATCATGCTGTGCATCCAGACGGGCAAGACGATGTCCGACCCGAACCGGATGCGCTTCGACAATCCAGCGTTCTACATCAAGTCCCGCGAGGAAATGCTGGCGCTGTTCGGCGGCGTGGAGGAGGCGCTCGACCGGACGTGGGATATCGCCCAGCGCTGCCGGGTGAAGCTGTCGCCGGTGGAAGAGCCGTTTCCGAAGTTCGGGGTGCCGGAAGGGCAGACCATCGACAGCTACTTCGAATACGTGGCGCGGCAGGGTTTTGAGAAACGCCGCGCGCGTTTGGAAGCGCTGCGGGCCCAGGGGCGATTGAAGCACGATCTGGCCGAGTACGCCGAACGTCTGGACCGGGAAATCCGCATTATCCAGCAGATGAAATTTTCCGGCTACTTCCTGATCGTGTGGGACTTCATCCGCTACGCCAAACAGAAGGGCATCCCCGTGGGGCCGGGCCGCGGATCGGCCGCGGGCAGCCTGGTGAGCTATTCGATGGAGATCACCGACATCGATCCGCTGGCCTACGGCCTGCTGTTCGAGCGCTTCCTGAACCCGGAGCGCATCAGCATGCCCGATATCGACATCGATTTCTGCACCCGGGGCCGCGGAGAAGTGATTCAGTACGTCACCGAGAAATACGGCCGCGAGCAGGTGGCGCAGATCATCACGTTCGGCACGCTGGCGGCGCGCGCCGCGATCAAGGACGTGGGCCGGGCGCTCGACATGGGCTTCGCGGACGTGGAGAAAATCACGAAGCTGATCCCCACCCAGCCGCTGAACATCAAGCTGAAGGACGCGCGCAAGATGGAGCCGCAGATCGACGAGCTGGCGCGCAAGGATCCCCGCGTGAAGGAAGTGCTGGAGGTGGCCGAGCGGCTGGAGGGAATGGCGCGCAACGCCAGCGTCCACGCGGCGGGCGTGGTGATCTCGCCCGTTCCGCTGACGGATCTGATCCCGCTGTATAAGACAAGCAAGGACGAAATTGTCACCCAGTACGACGGCGTGGTGCTGGAGAAACTGTCCCTGCTCAAGATGGATTTTCTTGGGCTGACGACACTGACCATCATCGCCGATGCGCTGAAGCTGATCGAAAAGCACCGGGGCGTGAAAATCGTCATTGAGGATCTGCCGCTGGACGACAAGCAGACGTACGAAAACGTGTTTCACCGGGCGTACACCAGCGGCGTGTTCCAGTTCGAATCGCCGGGCATGCGCGATATTCTGCGCCGCTACCAGCCGGACCGCCTGGAAGACCTGTGCGCGTTGAACGCGCTCTATCGCCCCGGTCCGATGCAGATGATCGACGACTTCATCGACCGCAAACATGGCCGCAAGGAAGTGGTCTACGATCTGCCCGAGATGAAGGCCATTCTGGAAGAGACCTACGGCGTGATGGTCTACCAGGAGCAGGTAATGCAGATCTCGAATCTGATTGCCGGCTACTCGCTGGGCGACGCAGATATGCTCCGCCGCGCCATGGGGAAGAAGAAAGTCGAAGAGATGGCCCAGCAGCGCGAGCGCTTCGTCGCGGGAGCGAAGGCCAAAGGCCATCCGCCGAAGAAGATCGAAAAGATTTTCGACCTGATGGAAAAATTCGCCGGATACGGGTTCAACAAATCCCACTCCGCCGCGTATGCATATCTGGCGTTCGTCACGGCGTATCTGAAGGCGCATTACCCGATTGAGTTCATGGCCGCCCTGCTGACCTCGGAAACGGGCAACACGGCCAAGGTGGTGAAATACATCAACGAGTGCCGCGAAATGAATATTCGCGTGCTCCCGCCGGACGTGAACTCGTCGGAATTCACGTTCACGCCGGTTCCCACCGGTCCCGAGCCCGGTATTCGCTTCGGCCTCGGCGCGATTAAGAACGTCGGCTCAAACGCGGTGGATTCCATCGTAAAGGCGCGCACGGAAGGCGGCAAGTTCGGCTCGCTGTTCGAATTCTGCGAGCGCGTGGATCTGGGCGCGGTAAATCGCCGCATGATTGAGAGCTTCATCAAGGCCGGCGCGATGGATTCGCTGGAAGGCTCGCGCGCGCAGTTGATAGCGGTGATCGATAGCGCCATGGAGACCGGCGTGCGCGCGCACAAAGACCGCGAAAGCGGGCAATCCGGCTTGTTCGCCAGCCTGATAGAAGAACAGGCGCCGGCCGATCATCCGCTGCCCAACGTTCCCGACTGGACCAGCCAGGACAAGTTGTCGGCGGAAAAGGAAATCCTCGGCTTCTACGTCAGCGGGCATCCGCTCGATCAGTTCATGGACAAGGTCAACGAGCTGGCGACGCACCGGTCGAGCAATCTGGACGGCTTGGCCAAAGGCACGGAGGTCGCACTGTGCGGCATCCTCACCGGTGTGCAGCGGCGGCGCAATAAGGAGCAGAAGCTTTGGGCGTCGATGCAGATCGAGGATCTGGAAGGCTCGATTGAGGCCATGGTCTTCACCACGCAATACGAGCGCCTGGAAAAGTCGCTGATCGAGGACAAGGCCGTGCTGGTGCGTGGCCTGGTGCTACCCGATGATATTGCTCCGCCGAAGATTTCGGTTCAGGAGATCGTCCCGCTGGAAGTCGCGCGCGTGAACCTGCCGTCCCTGATCTCGATTCGCGTGCCGGTGAATGGATCCGCAGGCGCGGACCGTGCCGCTGCCCTGCAGAAGCTCTTCGCGAATAAGCCGGGCGCGACCGAAGTCCGGCTGCGGCTGGAGAAATCGCGCGATTTCTCCGTCATCCTGGATCTTTCCATGAAAGTGCGCCCCGACAAGGAGTTTTGCGCCGAAGTGAAGCGAATCTGCGGCTCCGAAGCCATGGAAATCCTTGCGAATTAAGGTATTCTGATTAAGTAGCCCTCATCATGGCCGACGCGCAGTCTCCCCAACCATCCAATCCGAGCTGGGAACGCGTGCAACTTGCGCGCAATCCCAAGCGTCCGCACGCCCTGGACTACGTGCAGCGAATCTTCACGAATTTCCAGGAGTTGCACGGAGACCGCGCCTACGCCGACGATCATTCCATCGTTGCCGGAATGGCCTGGTTCGAGGAACAGCCGGTGATAGTGGTGGGCCAGCAGAAGGGGCGCGATACCAAACAGAAGCTCTTCCGGAATTTCGGCATGCCGAAGCCGGAGGGCTATCGCAAGGCGATGCGGCTGATGGAAATGGCGGCGAAGTTTTCGCGGCCGATCATCACGCTGCTCGATACGCCTGGCGCCTATCCCGGAATTGACGCCGAGGAGCGAGGCCAGGCCGAGGCCATCGCGCAAAATCTGCGCGAAATGTCGCGGCTGGGCGTTCCGATTATCGTCGTCGTGATTGGCGAAGGTGGCAGCGGCGGCGCGCTGGCCATCGGAGTCGGCAATCGCGTGTACATGATGGAAAATTCGGTCTACAGCGTGATTTCGCCGGAAAGCTGCGCGGCAATTATCTATCGCGATTCGGGAAAAGCGGCGCTGGCCGCCGCCGCGCTGAAGATGACCGCGCCCGATCTGCTGAGCCTGGGCCTGATCGACGGTATCATTCCCGAGCCCGGCGAAGGCGCGCACACGGATCCCGAAAACGCCGCCGACGCTCTGCGGCTGATGCTGCGCATCGGACTTTCCGAACTGTCCGGCATGTCCCCGCAGCAGTTGATCGACGACCGTTACGATAAGTTCCGCCGCATGGGATCGTTCTTCACGGAGCCGATTTTGTGAAAAAGGCCGCGATCATCGGAGTTGTGTTTCTCATCTTGGTGGCCGCCGCGATCTACTACTCTACTGCATCGCTCGCCGCCTATCGCGTCGAGGTTTGCATGGAATTCAGAGGCAATACCGCCTGCGGCAAAGCCTCGGGATCATCGGAAAAAGGAGCGCAGCGGGCGGCGACGGGGATCGCCTGCTCCTCGCTCGCCAGCGGCGTGACAGACTCCATGGCCTGCGACCAGACGCCCCCAAAATCCGTCACGCCGCTGAAATAGGAGTTGGCGCGGAGCAGCGCCGGCGTCCGCGGCGTGGACTAAAACATTGGATGGAGCAATCGCGCGCCCCTCGCGATCCTGGAGAAACCGCCCACTCGCCCGCATTTGGTATCAGTAGATAAATGATCCTTCGCCGATTCCTCGCGCTGGTTCTCGTTGCGCTTCCGATCTCCGCGCAGGATGTCCGGCCGCTGACGATTCTCCATTCCAACGATCTGCACGCGCATCTGACGCCGGACGATCGCGGCATGGGCGGTTTCGCGTATCTTGCCACCGCCGTCCGCGAAGAGCGCGCACGCAGCACGGCCAGCCTTTATCTGAACGCGGGCGATCTGGTGCAGGGCACGCCCGTGTCCACGCTGTTCCGGGGTCTGCCGATTTATCAGATAGCCAACCGGCTGGGCTTCGATGTGTCCACGCTCGGCAATCATGAGTTCGACTATGGCTGGCGCCGCATCGAAGATTTCATCAAGGCCGCGAAGTTCCCGATCGTCTCCGCCAACGTCGTGAACGATCGGGGAGAGTTTCTTGCGCGAAGGCCTTACGTGATCAAGACGGCGGGAGGCATCCGCGTGGCCGTGATCGGCGTTCTGCTGGGCGATCTGGTGGGCAATCTCGCGACGCCCGAAAAAGTAGGCCCCTGGCATGTGCTTCCCGTGGTGGAAACGGTGCGCAAGTACGCGGCCGAGGTGCGGGACAAAGCCGATCTGATCGTCGTTCTCGGCCACCTGCACGATTCGGAAGCCGACGAAATTCTCAAACAGGTCCCCGATGTTTCGGTGTGCATCGTGGGCCATGCTCACCGCGCCTATGCGCGCTTGCACACCTTCGATGGGCGCGTGGGCGCGCTGGTCACTTCCTACGGCGTCGAACTGGGCCGCCTGGACGTGCAGGTCGACATGACGGCGCATCGGCTCAAGTCGGCGGAGTGGAAGATCATTCCCGTCGATTCGAAGAAACTCGCGGCGGATCCGAAAGTCGCGCGGGATGTGGCTCATTGGGAAAAGAAAGTATCGAAAGCCGTCGACGTGCCCATCGGCGAGGCGAAACATCGGTTTGAAAAACGCGATCTTCAGGTTCTGATCGAACGGGCCATGTGCGAGCAGACCGGCAGCGACCTGGCATGGATCAACCTGGGCAACGTGCGAGACGTGATTCCGCAAGGCACGGTGATGGCGCGGACGATCTGGAACATTCTGCCGTTCGACAACGCCGTGGTCATCGGCAAATTCAAGGGCAGCCAGCTTCCGTTGAAGGCGCGTGAGGGCCACACCATCGATCCGGACCGCGAATACACGTTCGCCACGACGGATTTCACGGCCGCGAATCAGGCGTCCGCGGATCAACTCGGTGTGAGCGGACTTGTGTTTCCAAGAACCGACGCGATGCAGCGTGACATGGTCATCGACTGGATCAAGAAGAAGAAGGTCTTGGAATAGCTGCTGAACTGTCAAAGAACTGCGTTTCGATCGGGGCCCCTAAGCCAGCATTTCCTCTCACCTGGCGAGAGAGGACGTATTGTTTGCGCCTCAACGACCTTGGCACCGGATCGATGTTCCGGCGGACATTCCGTACGCACGCTGCCCGCTCGAGACATATCATGAATAGCCCCTACTGGCGACCCGGTTCTCCACGACGGAAGAGCACCGAGCTCTTATGCCCCGAGGTTACGCGACGATTCTTTCAAGCCGCCAAAAGTGAAAGTGCGATGCCGTTGAAAACGCGGCAAAAGAAAATCTACTCCTCCGGGAGATAGCTGGCAATGGCGATGCCCGCGGCATCGGCGCGCGCCAGAAATTCATCGCGGTCGATCAGCAGCGTGCGAGATGCGTCGATGGCCAGCGCGGTGGTGTTCGTCTCTTTCATGATGTCGATGGTTTGAGGCCCGGCCACGGGAACGTCGAACAGCATGTGCTTGCGCAGCCGCGAGGCTTTCACCAGGCGCAGAGGTTTCCCTTCGGCGAGGGACGCCGCGCGGCGCAGCATCGCGTCGGTGCCCTCCATCGCCTCCACGGCCACGCAGGCGCGGTCCGCGATGGCGACGCTCTGGCCCACGTCGATACCGGCCAGGGTGCTGGCAACGCGGCGGCCATATTCGATGTCACGCGTCTCGTCCGCCGTCAGCTTGCGCCGCGTCAGCGTGCCTTCGGTGGCGAGAAGATCCTTTAGCAGCAGCGTGGAATCCACCAGTTCCACGCCTTCGTCGTTCAGCACTCTGGCGATCCCGCCGATCAGGCCCTCGGTGTTCTTCGTTTCGATGTTCAGCAGCAGCTTGGCGAGGCGCCAGTCCGGCACAATCGATGAAAAAATCTTCGCGTGCTTCACCTGGCCGCACATCATCAACTGCGTGATGCGCTCCTTGTGGCAGATGTCGATGAGCTTGCCGAGCGCGCCCAGCGAGATCCAGTGGCAGCGCGCGGCCAGCGCCTCGATTTCGGGCGATGCTTCTTCCTTGATGCCGATGGCGACGATTTCCAGGCCCGCTTTGCGCGCGGCTTCGAGCGCGAGCACGGGAAAACGTCCATTGCCGGCAATCAGCCCGTAGCGCATGTTATTTGATAAAGCCACGCTCGGAGGTGCGGATGAATTCGAGCAACTCTTCCACCTCGGGTACAGGTCCCACTTCGGCGGAGATCCGCGCCGCCGCCTGGGTGGTGTTCAGCCCTCCGCGCGTCAGCAGCCGAAACGCCTT
Source organism: Acidobacteriota bacterium (assembly GCA_037439565.1). Classification (GTDB taxonomy): domain Bacteria; phylum Acidobacteriota; class Terriglobia; order Bryobacterales; family Bryobacteraceae; genus Palsa-187. Next base: position 78,245 of record JBBIVT010000004.1, read on the forward strand.
GTGCAGCGCGTCAATGGATTCTGGGGAGAAATCGCGGCGCTTCAGCCCGATCGCGTTTTCTCCGAACACCTTCGCATCGCGATCCGTCACGGTATTGGAAAATGGCAGCACGTCGCGCGTGATGACGCTATAGCCGCCGATGATGGCGTGCCGGCCGACGCGGCAAAACTGGTGAATGCCGGTGACGCCGCCGATCACCGCCCAGTCTCCAATCGTCACGTGCCCGCCTACCACTGCCGCGTGAGAAAGCACCACATGGTTACCCACCTGGGCGTCGTGCGCGATGTGAACCTGCGACATCACCAGGTTGTCGTCGCCGATCGACGTCAGCATCCCTCCACCTTCGGTTCCGCGATGGATGTTCACAAACTCGCGAATCTTGTTGCGATGGCCGATGCGCGTCGCACTTGGCTCGCCGTGATATTTCAGGTCCTGCGGCGCAACGCCAATGGCCGCATAGGGGAAGACTACATTGTCCTCGCCGATTTCGAGCGGGCCTTCGAGGAACCCATGCGCCATCAACCGGGTCCGAGCCCCGATGATTACGTCCGCGCCAACGATGCAATACGGGCCGACTTCGGCCGATTCAGCCACGCGAGCGCTGGGATCGACAATCGCGGTGGAATGAATCACTTCAGTCCTTTTCGAGGCGATCGGCGAGCTTGCACATCATTTCCGCCTCGGCCACCACGACGCCGTTGACGGTTGCGGTGCCGTTCATCTTGGCGATGGTAGCCTTGCGCTTCAGCACTTTCATCTCAATGCGAAGCTGATCGCCGGGGACCACCGGCTTGCGGAACTTGGCTTCGTTGACGGCTGCCAGCAGCACCAGTTTGCTCTTGCGGTCAGGAATCGAGCTGAGCACCAGAATGCCGGCCACCTGCGCCATGGCTTCAATGATCAGGACGCCGGGCATCACCGGAATGTCGGGAAAGTGGCCGGTAAAAAACGGCTCGTTTATGGTGACGTTCTTGATCCCGACAACGCGGTCTTCCTCCAGCTCCTCGATGCGGTCGACGAGAAGCATCGGATAACGGTGAGGGAGGATGTCCCAGATCTGCTGGATATCCATGACAGGCATGCGTTTCCCAAGTATATCAGTCCGTCAGGAGGTGGAGGCGTCAATCCGCTGGCGCTACCTACCCTTCGCGCCAAGCGCCGGGGCAGCGCGACTCACCGGCAATCGGGGTTCTGACATCTCCCCAGAAATCCGCAGTCACGGCTTGTGAGCGCCCGCGCATTCTGCTGGCCGCTGAGACCAACCCGGTAGCCGCTGATCGCCCGCCGCGATCGAATCAATTCTAAGTAATTAAAAAGAATGGTGCGCCCGGAGTGATTCGAACACCCGACCTTCTGGTTCGTAGAGCGAGGGTCGCGCGTCCTCCGGCGTCCGTCTGCATTCGTTTCAGTGAGTTAGAAATTCACCTCCGTCCGCATCGTGCCGTTTTGTACCCCCTTTTCCGAGCTGGTAGCTGTCAGCGTAGCTGTCAAAATTTGATTGCGCCGACGATTGACTGCGTCATTGGGTTTGACGCGCACACTGGAACGCGTGATCGACGATCGCGGCCTGCCGAAAGCTCTGCGCGGTGACAACGTGCTAAATGCAAGAGGTATCTTCGAAATTAGACAAGGCGGGGCCGTTCGCGTCACCTAGACGTGAGTCCGCGCCAATGTTCCGGTTCAGCTGGAAACGGAGAAGGCGATCTCCCAATAAGGTAGAGGAGAGAACGCATGAAGAAGCAACGGAAGCCTACTCGCCGGAAGAGAAGGTCGCCATCCTCAGGCGACATCTGCTGGAGAAGGAGCCCATCTCGAGCTCGCGACGAACTCGGCTTGCAGCCCACGGTCTTCCACCGCTGGCAAAAGGAGTTCTTCGAGAACGGCGCGGCCGCCTTCGAGCAGAAAGCGCGACTGCCGCTGCTCAGTCGTGATGCAAGGGTCTTCTTGAGGGAGACCGTGACACTAAGCGCTCGGGCCCGCAAATAACACTGCGGTACCCAAGGCCGGTTTGGAACGTCTTGGAACCGCCTTTCTTGCGTGGACTCCTGCACAACTTATATTCTCATTTCTAAAGTGGATATATTGGAGATCTCAGAAACCTCGGCACATATATATATAACCTTAATTATCTATACGCGCGCGAAGAGTGCGTGAAAATCGATCGGCAAGCGTGAAATCGGACAAAACCTTTCCGGCTGCCTGGCGGGCGCCGTCGATCTTCGCCAAACGCGACCTTGGCGCGGCTCGATCGTCCGCGCGAGCCTGCGCTCGGCGTCGCCCATGGCGGGCGTCGGCTTGGCTGCGCTTATTCCCGTTTGTGCCTTAATTTATCGGATCGCAGGCTGGCGCCCGGTCCGTTTTGGAGATCACGCACTCAAAAAGGACCTTGCTACGGCCAGTGGGTGTTCCTGCATCAAGAACCTGTTCTTCTTCACCAGTAGCCGAAAGGACGCAAGCGAGCCAGCACAATTCTGCATTATCAACCCGGTTGTCGTCCGGATTCTTCATCGCATTCCATTTTACCCGCAGATCGTGCCTGCGCGCTTGGCCGGGGCGAATCCGCGCAGATGCGCGGACCGGGCTCTACTCGCCCGCCTTCGCTACGCTACGGCGCGGCTCCCCGAGCCTCCGGTTTTTGATTGCCGCAAAGCGGCGTCCGGAGTCTCGGCCCATGCGGGTGACGATCCCTTTCGCGGGCGGCTCCGGCGACCACGTTTATGGAAAACTGGTGCCGGTTGGCGATGCGCCGCGGGATTGCGAAGTCGCAAGTCCCGGCCTTGCCTGAGAGCCAAAAGGGCGTTATTATGCCCAATATGATCGGCGCTCAGCAGATGGTGACGCGGAACATCGTGGAGAGGATTTCGATTTAAGGAGTTTTCATGGACAACGCATGGCGCAAAACCTTTCGCGATCGAATGCACCACTTTGAGGCACGTCGTTCAGCGCGCCCTGGCGAACTATCGGTCTCGATCAAAGTTCGCGTAGCGTCCGGATGTTTCCACCGCGAGCATTCGCCGCTGGCCTATGCGCTCATCGACCGGCACCTAGAAGCGTTGTCTCCGTCAGATGCCGAATTTTCTTTCGAAGAGCATGAGAGCGGTCCGGAAATTCTGGCATATTTGGCTCTGACGACAGCCGGTCTAACAGTGGCTAAAAGCGTAATCGATCTGGTTACGGCCATCATCAAAGCACGATCTGAAGGTATTAAGAAGGGAGACAAGCCCGCAGAGCCAGTCGAACTCATCGTACGCCGGATGCAGGATGCAGATGAATTCCTTGAAGAAATAGTCGTTCGGTACGGTCGCGACGACCGCATCGACCCCAAAGTTATTGATGAGAGACTGAACGAGGCCTTACGCAAGCTTGCACAGAAAAAAAACACAAGAGCCAAGAAGACCAAATCGTGAGGCACATTGGCGACGCTGATCCGCGGGGCGGCTCTACGGTGGAAAGGATTTCGATATGAACCGGAAAAAGCCGGAGGTCAAGGTGACCTTCACCCCTCGCGATGAGCCGTATCTCGGGCGTGAAACGGTTCGTGTCTTCGATGAACTCATTGTGGTCTGTCTGAAAGTGAATAGCCACGTGGCGCCGCAGACCCATACGAGTGAAAAGAACGATCTCCAGTGGGCCGCGTGCCAGATCATTCCATCGGGCATCAGCCTTGCGCTCTCCATTCGCGAGCTTGTCCGGCAAGGGTATCTCTACGGCGCGCTCGTGCTGCTGCGACCTCTTGTAGAAAGATCGATGACCATTCTGTATCTCCAACGCTTTCCTGAAAAGGTGGCGCTCTGGACGGCCGGCTGGAAGCATCGGAAACGTCCGACGTTGGCGCAGATGTTCGACGAAATCGGAGGCGACCGGTTCCCCGGATGCGGCCCGGAAATGACCCGCTCGCTGAACAGCTTGACCCACGGCGATCCTGCAAGTGCCATGTGGACCCTTGTCAGTACAGGAGAGGGCAGCGTTGGACATGCTGTATCCAAAATGCTGACGCGACCCGATTTGTGCGACAGCATATGCAGGGACGCAGCCGCTTGGTTGGCCATCTTGCTCGCAATGATGCATGCGGTTTTCCCGGAAGCGGTTTCAAGCGCAGACTGAAAAGGAGTTCTGCCGTCAAGCCGCCTGCACCAAAGCCACCAAGGTTTCGCATTTCTTTTGGTTTTTGAAAAGTGTCGGAATGATCGAATTCGAATACTGCTTTTCAAACTGGCCCAGCAACTCCTCCAGCCGCGCATCCACGAGACCCGTCACGATTGCCGGGGATGCGACACTTTCAAGGTCGAACGCCGGATCCTTAAACTTTGCGACCACTAGGCTCCCGAATACTAGTTCCGCCACTATCCTGTTGCCGTGAGTCGCGATCGGGCGTCTTTTTGCATTTGGCGTAAATTCGCGTTTCGAATGGCTCTCTAGGGCCTCGTCAATCCGGCGCTGCACCTGGACGCACCGCCAGAGATATAGGCCTGGCAAGCTGGCGTTGAACAGCTCCTTGTAGGGTGCCTTAGAAACGTCCTCCCACAGTTTTCCGATCTCCCTCTTCAACTGCACGACAAGCCTAACCTTGCCCGATGCACATGCGAGCGCGGTCGTAGCCTCGACCAGATCGAACGTGTTTAATGTTCTTGTAACGGATTCACTACGGACTAACTGATAATCAATTCCGTCAATGGCCAACTCGCTTCTTAGGCGCGACTGTTCAGGGTCTAGTGCCACGAAATCCCTGTTCTCAATTCGATTCTGGCGGTTATTAGTCTTGGTTACTTCTTCTCCGAAGCCGACGTCATCCCCTCTAACAATTATCCGAACGGGTATTAGAACCTCAGCGCACTTATCCGCATGCGCTTCTGCGAACTTTCCAATCGTGCCGACTGTCTGAGCACCGTTGACGACGCTAATGTCATCACAGTGGAATGTCGCGAAATCGCGCGAAGTCCCTCCCGCCATCGCACGCTGCGCCCGACGCGTCACGATTGTAATGCCATTATTGAAATACCAAAACGCGTCACGCCTTTGTTCTAAGGTCTGCCGAATTTCGGCGTTCACATCTGTTTCGCCGAGCATGCTTCTCAGATTGCGAGCAAACAATCTGGTTCGATACTTCGACCACCAGTCAGCTATTTGATCGCCCGAAATCTGACCATAGTACGCCTCATGCGGGCTAGTTTTATGTCCCCATTCTTTAAGGCCTATTTGTAAATTGATCGGTTCGCCAGAAGCACTCGACACTAACGAGCTGTGCAGCGCGCTCTGATTCAGAACGGTCGTGAAGACGACTTCGCTCGTGTCGTTCATCTCTTTCTTGAGATCCTCAAAATCTCGATTAGACGGATCAGCTAGACTGCTCGAACCGGTGTAGGCGATTACGACCTCATAGCGCGTGTTGGGATCATCGAGTGCGCCTTCAATAATCGTCTGCAGAGCCTGAACCTTGGAATTAAAACGCTCGAATTGGAGATTGAACAGATCATGAATGCCAGCAATGAATTTCTTGACCTCGCCGTTGTCCGGTTCGCCGGTGCCGCTCTTAATCCATTTCGACTGAACGAGATATAGCCGCCGGTTCGATTCGTCAAAATGAATAGCGTCAATGCCGTTATCGTTTCCGCCGTCAGTCACCGCCTTAGCGGCAATGGCTGGTTGCGCGCCGGAAAGGAAATGAATAGAGTATGCCGCCAGCGCTCGCGTATAAAAGAAATCGTCTTTCATGTCAGGTGGAGCGTCCGCAACATCTTGTAAATCTATGTGACCGTCGAAGATTCGCTTGACGTGTGTCTTGATTTGGTTGACATGAATGATGCTCATGCGCTACTGACTCCCTTTTCTACCGACCGTGCTTGCATGTTTGTTATGAACGACTCCATTAGGCAACTGCCCACTCCGCAGATAGCGCTTCCGCCTGTTGCAGGACAGTCTGCACAGCCGCATCCTGAAGATCGGGCGGGAAGCCGTACTTGCGCAGGATTTTCTTGACGAGAACCCGCATCCTTGCGCGCGCCGCGTCGCGGTGCATCCAGTCCACGGTGACGCTTCCCTTGATGCTCGTCACAAGTTCGTGAGCGATGACGCGAAGCTTGGGCTCGCCCATGACTTCACGCGCACTCTCGTTCTCCGCGAGGGCGTCATAGAAGGCAATCTCTTCGTCCGAAAGCCCGGCTTCTTCGCCGCGATCATGCGCGGCCCGAATGTCCTTTGCGAGCTGGATAAGCTCTTCCAGCACCTGGACGGTCGTAATTGCATTCGCGTGGTAGCGTGCGACCGCCGCTTCGAGGCGTTCCGAGAAGGTCTTAGACTGGACCACGTTTCTCTTGCTTTGGGACCGTATCTCTCCGTTGATGAGCTTGCGTAGGGCCTCCAGGGCTAGGTTCTTATGGTCCATCTCGCGCACTTCGGCGAGGAATTCGTCCGAGAGGATTGAGATATCGGGGCTCTCGATGCCGGCCGCCTTCATGATGTCCACGATCTCGGTCGAAACGACGGCGCGGCTGACAATCTGCTGGATGGCAAGCTCGCGCTGTGCAGTGCTTCTCCCACCGCTCTCGCTGGTCTTCACCATGGCGGCGCGGATGGCCTGGAAGAAGCCGACTTCGTCGCGGATTTCTTGTGCAGCTTCGCTGGCGGAAGCGAGAGCGAAAGCCTTGGAGAGAGCGAGCACAGCGTCGCCGTAACGGCGGTGCGCCCGTTTTTTGCCCTCTGAAGTTGTCTCTTTCGCGGCTGCCGCCTGCTGCATCGTATCCACCCAATCGATAGCCTGCGCCATGATGGACAATCGCTGCACGGGTTTGGCGTCGGCGGCAAAGGCCGGGCTGTAGTCCATGCCATGGAACATGGCGCGGACCACTTCATACTTTTCCAACAGGACGGCGACCGCTTCGTCCTCGTCTATTCCCGTCTGCTCCTGGTCGTGTTGTGAGTATTGCGAGAGGGCGTTCTTTAGGTTTTGGGCTATGCCGATGTAGTCAACGACAAGCCCGGCAGGCTTGTCGCGGAAAACGCGATTGACACGGGCGATGGCCTGCATCAGGCCGTGGCCGCGCATCGGCTTGTCAACGTACATTGTGTGCATGCACGGCGCATCGAAGCCGGTGAGCCACATATCGCGGACGATGACCAGTCTAAGGGGGTCATTCGCGTCCTTAGCCCGTTTCGCCATCAGCTCGCGGCGTGCCTTGGGCCGCTTCCCGATATGCGCCTGCCAGTCTGGAGGGTCAGAAGCCGCGCCGGTCATGACGATTTTGATAGTTCCGGCCTCATCATCGTCGCTGTGCCACTCAGGACGCAGTTTGATAATCGCGTTATAGAGAGCCACGCAGATGCGGCGGCTCATGCAGACAATCATCGCCTTGCCGTCGAGAGCGGCCTTGCGCGCTTCGAAGTGCCGGACAAGGTCCTCGGCAATCATGGCAAGGCGCTTGTCGGCGCCGACCAGCGCTTCCACGCTCGCCCATTTGCGCTTGAGGCGCTCCTGTTCGGTCTGGGCCTCGTCTTCGGTGATTTCGGCGATCTCGGCGTCGATCTTCGGCTTTTCACCTTCGTCGATATGAATGCGCGCGACGCGGCTTTCGTAGTAGATCGGGACGGTTGCGCCGTCCTCGACGGCGCGGCTGATGTCGTAGACGTCGATGTAGTCCCCAAATATCGCCCTGGTGTTGATGTCGTCCTTTTCGACCGGGGTTCCTGTGAAACCGATGAACGAAGCATGCGGCAGAGCGTCGCGGAGATACTTGGCGAAACCGTAGGCCACCTCGCCGGTGCTCCGGTCGAGTTTGGCATTGAGCCCATATTGGCTGCGGTGCGCCTCGTCGGCGATGACGACGACATTTTTCCGATTGGTGAGGAGAGGATGATCCGTCTCTCCCTCCGCAGGCGAGAATTTCTGAATGGTCGTGAAAATCACGCCACCGGAGGGGCGGTCGAGAAGCTTGCGCAGTTCCTCCCGGCTCTCGGCCTGTTGCGGCGTCTGCCGCAACAAGTCCTTGCACATGCTGAACGTGCCAAAGAGCTGGTCGTCAAGGTCGTTCCGGTCCGTGATGATAAGGAGCGTGGGGTTTTCCATCGCCGGATGCTTGATGATCTGCCCGGCATAGAAAGCCATGAGAAGGCTCTTTCCGGAACCTTGCGTGTGCCAGATGACGCCAACCTTGCGGTCGCCATCGGGCCGCGTGGCCTCGATGGTACGGGCAACGGCGTGGCGGACGGCATGGAACTGGTGATAACCAGCGAGAATCTTGACCGTCAGAAGCTGCTTGTCTTTGGTTTCAATCTGTCCAAAGACGATGAAATCCTTAATGAGGTCGAGAAAGCGGCGTCTGTCGAACGCGCCCTTGAGGAGCGTTTCGAGCTCAGGGACACTCTTTGGCGCCGGACCATCTCCCTCAAGCGTCCGCCAGGGCATAAACCGCTCGCGGTCGGCGGTGAGAGAACCGATACGAGCGGCAATACCGTCTGAAATAACCAGAGCCGTATTGGTGCGAAATGTCGAAGTTATTTGTGACTTGTACGTCTGGAGCTGATTGAAAGCGCCGTCCATCGTCGCGTTTTCGTCGCCGGGATTCTTGAGCTCTATCACGCCAAGCGGAAGGCCATTCACGAACAGCACGATGTCCGGGCGGCGGTTCGCCTTGTTTTCGATAACGGTGAATTGGTTTACCGCAAGCCAATCGTTGGCATCGAGGTCGTCGAAGTCGATCAGTCGGGCGTTGTCGCCGCCGATGGTGCCATCCGCGCGGGTGACTTCAACGGGAACGCCTTCGATAAGATAGCGATGAAGGCGGTGGTTTTCCTCGGTGAGCGAGGGTGTTTCGGACTGGAGGATTTTGCGAAACACGTCCTCCCGAGTCTCGGCCTTCAGGTGCGGGTTGAGGCGGGCAATTGCCGCTTTGACGCGGTTCGCGAGAATAACGTCGCCGTAGTTGGCGCGCTCTGGAGCGCTGCCATCCGGCCCGATCTCAAGGCCGTTGGCGACGCCGTAACCAAGCTCTTCGAGCCAGGCGAGGGCAGCCTCTTCGACATGGCTTTCCGCGATGCCGCTCATGATACTCTCTCAATAAGCCTTTCGGCTTCACGGAGGTGAACCTTACCGGACATGAGCTTCGCCAGCAGCAGGTCGCGCGTGGCTCCAAGGTTCAGAGATTCTTTCTCGTTAAATTCAACGCGGTCGTCACATGCCGATACAAGCGTCTCAAAACAATCAAGGACCTTTTGGGGCGGGGCGATGAATGGAAGACTTTCAAAATCTGCTCTATTGATCGACCCAAAGACGGTTCCTTCACCCTCGAACCTGGCAAAGTGTTCACCAAGGTTGTGCAACGCGTGATACGTGAACGACCGACTTCCGCTGATATGGCGTATAGCAGCCACTCCGCGTCCAATCGCACACGGCTCGATAGCGATATTGACGTCGCCGACTGGTGCACGAACGCTTACCAAAGTATCGCCTGCTTCCGCTAAACGGGTCGGGGCCGTACAAAATACGCGTCGTGTGGGAAAGCGAAATCCGAAGTCGGTACGCCCTTGAAAGAACGGTAAACCGTCGCCCACTTCATTGTATGTACTGCCAGGCGGAGATTGGCCCATCGTTAGCTTGAAATGGTTGCCCACGTTTGACGACGGCCAACCCTCGGGCTTTTCCTCGTTATCGAAACGATCAGGGAAGAGCGACCACACGTCCGACGCTAGGTAAGGATTGCGGCCTTCGGCTTTGGCACGGGTTGGACCGAAATCTACAAACCAATCCCTGAAAATGGCCCGAGCTATCGCTTCAAGGGTATTGTTCATCCGCTGGTTTAAGTCGATCTTGTCGTCAAGCAAGCTGAGGATCGAGGCGATGGAATTCTGGATGCCAAGATCGGGGATATGAAATTCAAGTCTAGCCAAGTCGCTTCCTCGTATGCCGGAAGCACCTGCCCCTTGCTCAACGATGCTTTCAACTGCAGCGCGCCCACGTGGCGATTGGAAAAAATAATAGAGGTAAGTTGGGTTTGCCTTCTTATGGTCGATGCGGACTCTTATTATGTGCGACTCAAAACAAACCGGTTCATCGTCCCCCAAGAATATAGAACACTTACCAGCGCCACTGAGGACCAACGATTGCCTAGCAAATACTAAGTCGCCCTCTTGCAGCAATGATGTTGCCGCTTCGCTTTCGGAAAGTTGGACTCGGTCCATGGGCACTGCCTTGATGCGTCCGTGAGCAAAGATTTCACCCATGTTTAGCATCTTGGAGCCGGTGCCGCGGACAGCTTTGGGTTTCGTCAAGCCGTTGCGGCTTGGCTGAGCATAGAGGTCTCCGAAGGTAATCGGTTGTGACACTACAAGATTCTCCGAAAACCCTCACGAATTGCGTCTTGAAGCCCTTCGCCTTCAGCGAACTGTTGCTCCAGGTTTTTCCGCAGAGCCATAAAACGCTCTTCAAACGGCACGTCGTCTTCCTCGACGTCCGCAGCACCAACATAACGAGCGGGTGTGAGGACATGATTATGCTTGCGGATTTCGTCTAGGGTGGCAGCTTTGCAGAAGCCAGGAATATCCTCGTACTTCCCGGCCTTGGGCTCGCCTCGCCACGCATGATATGTCCGTGATACGTGTTCAATCTCTTGACCAGACAGCTCCTTGTGTATTCGCGATCCCTCCGCAAGTTTACCGAGCTTGCGGGCGTCGATGAACAGCACCTCACCGCGACGGCCGCGCCATTTCCCTCCGGGATTCTTGTTTCGCGCCAGGAACCACAAGCACGCCGGAATCTGCGTTGAATAGAAAAGTTGGCCCGGCAGTGAGATCATGCAATCGACGACATCGGCCTCAACCATGGCATGGCGGATTACATCCTCGCCGCTCTGCGCGGACGACATTGAACCGTTGGCAAGAACGACGCCGGCGGTCCCGTTTGGGGAAAGGTGCCAGAGAATGTGCTGGAGCCAGGCGTAGTTGGCGTTGCTGGCGGGAGGAACGCCATATTTCCAACGGGCGTCTTCGCGGAGGCGGTCGCCGCCCCAATCGGAGACGTTGAATGGCGGATTGGCTAGGATGTAGTCGAAGCGCAGATCTTTAAGTTCGTCCTTGTGGAAACTGCCTTCGTTGTTCCAGCGGATGTCCGCATCGATGCCGCGGACGGCGAGGTTCATCTTGGCCAGCCGCCAGGTCGTGTAGTTGCTCTCCTGCCCGTAGATAGCTATGTCGCCGATACGCCCGCCGTGCGTCTCGACGAAACGCTCAGCTTGGACGAACATTCCCCCCGAGCCACAGCACGGGTCATAAACGCGCCCTTCGATTTTGCGCGACTTGTCAGGAAAGGGCTCCAGCATTTCCACAAGGACGCGCACGACGGAGCGGGGCGTATAGAATTCCCCGCCACGTTTACCCTCAGAACCAGCAAAGCCGCCAAGAAAATACTCGTATACGCGGCCAAGGATGTCCTTCGCCTTCTCTCCTTCCTCGTGCATGGCGATGCTGCTGATGAGGTCGATCAGCTCGCCGAGCATGACCTTATTGAGGGCGGGCCGGTTGTAGTCCTTGGGCAGCACGCCCTTGAGGCTGGCGTTGTTGGATTCGATCGAGAGCATGGCGTCGTCGATCAGCTTGCCGATGGTGGGCTGTTTGGCTTTCGCCTGCAGATGCGACCAGCGGGCGTCCTTCGGGACCCAGAAGACGTTTTCGGCGAGGTACTCGTCCGGATCTTCGGCGGACTTCGGGTCTTCAGCGAGCAACGCCGTGCGCTTCGTTTCGAAAGCGTCCGATATGTACTTGAGGAAAATAAGCCCGAGAGCGACGTGTTTGTAGTCGGACGGCTCCAGGTTGCCGCGGAGTTTGTCGGCAGCAAGGAAGAGCTGAGCCTCGAAGCCGAGGTTAGCGCCGTTTCCGTTCTTGGCCTTCTCTTTCCCGTTGGTCTTCGGTTTTCCCGGCGGTGACATGCCTTCTCCTTCTTCCCGTTCTGGTAGTCAACCCTACACGATAGCGGCTCGGCTGAAAACCAGCCTTCGCGCCTTCAATTTCAATTGCTAAGCCTTTATCACAGCACGATTTCGCACTCTGGCGCGAACTGGCCGCCTGACCCGTTGACGGCGTATCCAAACGTCAACCTCGATTCGTGATCCGGGGCGGTTAAGAATTCCCATAATGGGAAGTTCAATATTTAATTAGAACAAATATCCAGAAAATGTTTTGGGCGAATCCGCTGTCGCGGACCGCGCTCTACTCGCGGCCTCCTTGGCCGCTCACCGAGCCCCGCTTAACTATGGTTCGCCGCATTCGCGGCGGCGCGGGTCTCGGCCCATTCGGGTAACGATCGCTTTCGCGGATGCGGAATTCAAAACCGTTGCTCAGGGGCGCCGCCCCTCGCGCGCACAAGGGCTCGGACCGGGTTTCCCCAGCCTTCCGCGCCCGGCATTTTCCGAGAAAGAACTTTTGATGCCGGGCTTGTGCAGGCCGGGTGATCCCCCTCCCGGATCGCTTCACCCTTGCGCTTGCTACCCCCGTTCTCGCCGAAGGGCAGGGTTGCATGTGCGCCATGCAACCCATTTCCAAGGAGGAAAAACCAATGGCACCGAAAGACGAGAACAGCGAAAGCAGATTTAACCGCAAGGACGTTGTGAGCTTTCGGGAAGCGTGCGCACCCTATTTCTGCGGTAAATAGGTCAGCCCAAAAGCCGGCGTACCGAGGTCCGGCCGATGTTGAGGCGGCG
>JBBIVT010000005.1:0-39023 GCA_037439565.1 Acidobacteriota bacterium
CGATCAAGCCGCACAAGAAGTTCAAGGGCGAGGTTTACGTCCTGTCGAAAGACGAAGGCGGGCGGCACACGCCGTTCTTCAAGGGGTACCGGCCGCAGTTCTACTTCCGGACGACGGACGTGACGGGCGTGGCGCAGTTGCCGGAGGGGATGGAGATGGTGATGCCGGGCGACAACGTGCAGTTGGAGATCGAGCTGATCACGCCGGTGGCCATGGACAAGGGTCTGCGGTTTGCGATCCGCGAGGGCGGACGCACGGTGGGAGCCGGAACGGTCAGCGAGATTTTAGGATAAGCGGGCGCAATTCATGAGTAGCTTACGAGAACGCATTCGCATTCGCCTGAAGGCGTACGATCACCGGATTCTGGATCAGTCCACCACGGAGATCGTCGATACGGCGAAGAGGACCGGGGCCACGGTAGCCGGGCCGATTCCGCTGCCGACGGCGAGGAATCTGTACACGGTATTGCGGTCGCCGCACGTGGATAAGAAGAGCCGGGAGCAGTTTGAGATCCGGACGCATAAGCGTCTGCTCGACATTTTGGAGCCGACGCAGGACACGGTGGATGCGTTGATGAAGCTCGACCTGCCGGCTGGAGTGGACGTCGAGATTAAGGCGTTCGGGAAGAAGTAGACGGGCAGGCGCCAGGCGCCAGGGCGGAAGAAATTCCGATTCCTGACTCCTGACTTCTGACTCCTTCTGAAGGATTGGTATGAGTCCAGGGATTCTAGGCAAAAAGATCGGGATGACGCAGGTGTTCCGGCCGGACGGGCAGGTAGTTCCTGTCACGGTGCTAAAGGCCGGGCCGTGCGTTGTGGTGCAGCGCAAGACGCCGGCCACCGACGGCTACGATGCCGTGCAGCTTGGCTTCATGGAATACGCCAGGAAAAAGGGCGTGTCGAAGCCGGCGGCCGGGCATATGAAGAAGTCGGGCGCGGAGGGCGTAAAGTTCCAGCGGGAATTCCGCCTGGAGGCGCTGCATGGCGACATGAAGACGGGCGACCGCGTGCTGGTGGACGAGTTTAAACCGGCGCAAAAGGTGGACGTGATCGGCGTGAGCAAGGGCCGCGGGTTCGCGGGCGTTGTGAAGCGGCATCATTTTCGCGGCGGCGACGCCACGCACGGTTCGATGTTCCATCGCGCTCCGGGTTCGATCGGCGCGTCGAGCTTCCCATCGCGCGTGTTCCCGGGGACTCGCATGGCGGGCCAGATGGGTCACGAGCGGGTGACGGTGCGGAACCTCGAGATCGTTCAAGTGGACGCCGAGGATAACGTGATCCTGGTGAAGGGCGCGGTACCTGGACCCAATGGCGGCTACGTCATGCTGCGGAGGTCGAAGCAATAATATGCCGAGCGTAGACGTTATCGATCTGAGCAATAAAAAAGTAGGAACGCTGGAGCTGGCGGACGAAGTGTTCGCGGCGACGGTAAACGAGGCATTGCTGTACGAGGCGGTTCGCCATTACCTGGCGGGCCAGCGGCGGGGCACGGCGTCGACCAAGACGCGCCACGAAGTGGCGGGGTCCGGCAAGAAGCTGTGGAAGCAGAAGGGAACAGGACGGGCCCGCATGGGTTCGATCCGTTCTCCGCTGTGGCGCCATGGCGGCACGGTGCACGGGCCGCAACCGCGGGATTACAGCTATAAGCTGCCGCGCAAGATGCTGCTGGGGGCGTTGAGAAGCGCTCTTTCGGCCAAGCTGCGGGACGGCGAACTGCGGGTGGTGAGCGAATTCAAGCTCGGCGAGGCGAAGTCCAAGCTGATGCGCAAGACGCTGGACGGCCTGGACGCCAAGCGGACGATTCTGCTGGTGGACAACGGCGACAACCGTAATCTGGAGTTGTCGAGCCGGAACCTGGAAGGCGTGAAGCTGGTGTCGAGCCGCGAGGTGAACGTGTACGATCTGCTGGGTCATCAGCAGGTGCTGGTGAGCCAGGAAGCGGCGAAGAAACTGTCGGAGGCGCTGGCATAATATGGCGATCGACTACAACATCATCAAGCGTCCGATCGTGACCGAAAAAGGCGTGGCGAAAAAAGACGCCGAGCGCACCTTATGTTTCGAGGTGGCGGCGAGCGCCAACAAGACGCAGATCAAGAGCGCGGTGCAGGCGGTTTTCAAGGTCAAGGTGGAGGATGTTCGCACCTCGACGACCGCGGGGAAATTGCGCCGGCGGGGCCGCTATGCGGGCTACCGGTCGGACTGGAAAAAGGCGTATGTGCGCCTGAAGGCCGGCGAAAAAATGCCGGAGTACGCGGAGATTTAAGCCATGGCCGTGAAAAGTTACAATCCGACCACGCCGACGCGCCGTTTCCAAACGGTCGTCTCGCGCGAAGACATCACCAAGCAGACCCCGGAAAAGAGTCTGGTGCGGGGCAAGAAGAAGACGGGCGGACGCAGTTCGACCGGGCGCGTTTCTTCGCGGTTCATCGGCGGAGGGCACAAGCAGTCCTACCGTGTCGTCGATTTCAAGCGCGACAAAACGGGCGTTCCGGCGAAGGTGGCCGCGATCGAATACGATCCGAACCGCAGCGCGCGCATCGCGCTGCTGCACTACGTGGACGGCGAGAAGCGCTACATCCTTGCGCCGGTGGGCCTGGAAGTGGGCCGCACGGTGGTGTCCGGCCCGGAGGCCGACATTCTGGTTGGCAATTCGCTTCCGATCAAGAATATCCCCGCCGGTACGGTGATTCACAACATCGAGCTGAAACCGGGCAAGGGCGGGCAGATGGCGCGTTCGGCCGGAAGCCAGGCTCAGTTGGTTTCGAAAGAGGGCGGTCTGGCCCTGTTGAAGCTGCCGTCGGGCGAAATTCGCAAGGTGCAGTTGGAGTGCGCGGCGACCATCGGCCAGGTGGGCAACGTGGAGCACGAAAACGTCAGCCTGGGCAAGGCGGGGCGCACGCGCTGGATGGGCAAGCGTCCACATAACCGCGGCGTTTCGATGAACCCGGTGGATCACCCGCATGGCGGCGGCGAAGGTAAAACCTCGGGCGGCCGGCATCCGGTGACGCCGTGGGGCCAGCCGACGCGGGGATATAAGACGCGGAACAACAAGCGCACCAATAAGTGGATCGTGACGCGCAAGGCCAAGAAGAGATAGGCGAAGAAGAGGGAAGCGATGGGACGTTCGTTAGCAAAGGGTCCGTTTGTCGACGATCACCTGATGAAGAAGGTGGCGGTGATGAACGAGAAGAACGAGAAGAAGGTCGTCAGGACGTGGTCGCGGCGATCCACGATTCTGCCGGAGTTTATCGGCCACACACTCGCGGTGCATAACGGGAAGAAATTTATTCCGGTGTACGTGACGGAGAATATGGTGGGCCACAAGCTCGGCGAATTTTCGCCTACGCGGACGTTCAAGGGCCACGCGGCGAAGGCAGCTGCGGAGAAAACGGCGAAGCCGTCCTAATCGGGAGTCAATATGCTAGCAAAAGCGGAAGCGAGATATCTTCGAACGTCGCCGCAGAAGGCGCGGCTGGTGGTGGACCTGATTCGCGGCCAAAAGGCCGGCGACGCCATCAACATTCTGCGCACGGTGAACAAGCGCATCGCGCCGTCGATCGAGAAGGTGCTGCGATCGGCGATTGCCAACGCGGAGAACCGGTCGAACGACGTGGATGTGGATCAGTTGACGGTAGTGGAGTGTTACGTAAACGACGGGCCCCGGATGAAGCGGGTGCGGCCCGCGCCGATGGGCCGGGCGTACCGCTATCAGCGGAGAATGTCGCACATTATTGTGAAGGTCGGCGACGGAAAGACCGGGGAGAAGGACTGACATGGGTCAAAAAGTACATCCATACGGATTCCGGCTGGGCGTCACGAAGACGTGGCGGTCGCGGTGGTTCGCCAAGCAGGACTATGCTAAGCTCCTGCGCGAGGATCTGGAACTGAAGGACGCGCTGCGGAGCCGGTTGAAGGCGGCCGGCATCAGCTCGATCGAAGTGGACCGTCCGGGCAACAAGCTGCGCATCACGATTCACACATCACGGCCGGGAATCATCATTGGGCGCAAGGGCGCGGAGATCGAGAAGCTGAAGGGCGATCTGGCGAAGAAGACCAAGCGCGAAGTCTTCATCGATATTCAGGAAGTGCACAAGCCGGAGTTGGACGCGCAACTGGTGAGCGAATCGATCGCGCTGCAGCTTGAAAAGCGCGTGGCGTTCCGCCGCGCGACGCGCAAGGCCATCGATTCGGCGCTGCGTTTCGGTTGCAAGGGAATTAAAGTTCGCGTGTCGGGCCGGTTGAATGGCGCGGAAATCGCGCGCACGGAATGGCAGTTGCAGGGCCGTCTGCCACTGCACACGCTGCGCGCCGACATCGATTACGGATTCAGCGAAGCCAACACCACTTATGGCGTGATCGGCATCAAGTGCTGGGTCTACAAGGGCGAGATTCTCCCCGGCGGGCAGCGCAAGGGATTGCGTAACGATCCGGAACCGCGCCGCGCGCCATCGCGCGACAGGGACCGGGACCGGGATCGCCGTGGTCCGCGTCCGCAGAGCGCTCCTCCGGCGGCGGCCAGTGGCGCAATTCAGGCGGCTCCGGAAGAGATGACGCGGGCGTCCGCTCCGATTCTGCCGCCGATGGCGGCTCCGCCGCAACCAAGTTGGAAGGATAAGGTCGAGGACAAGCCTGAAAACGGCGGCGGCGAGGGAGGCAAGGAATAAGTCATGTTGATGCCCCAGAGAGTGAAGTACCGCAAGCAGCAGCGTGGCCGCATGACGGGCAAGGCCTGGCGCGGCTCGACGCTGGCATTCGGCGATTTCGGGCTGAAGGCGATGGAGTGTGGCTGGATCACGGCGCGGCAGATTGAAGCAGCTCGCGTGGCGATGACGCGTTCGATCAAGCGTGGCGGCAAGGTGTGGATCCGTCTCTTCCCCGACAAGCCGATTACGAAGAAGCCGGCGGAAACCCGTATGGGTAAGGGCAAGGGTGCGCCGGACCAGTGGGTGTGCGTCATCCGTCCGGGCAAGATTCTGTTCGAGATGGAAGGCGTGGGGCGCGAAGTGGCGCAGAAGGCGATGGATCTGGCGGCGGCAAAGATCGGCATTCCGACCAAGTTTATTGCCCGTGTGGGTTTGGAGTAGGCGATGAAAGAGAATGCGGATAAAGCGCGGGCGCTCGATGCGGCGGAACTCGCCAAGCAGGTGAAGGACGCCGCGGAACAGATGTTCCGGCTGCGGTTCCAGATGTCGATGGGCCAGACGGACGGCGTAAAGAAGCTCCGTTCGCTGCGCAAGGAACGCGCGCGGATGCTGACAGTTCTGCGGGAACGCCAGAGTGGCGCGGCGCAGATCGCGCCGAGGCCGGAGCGGGCCAAGGCTCTGCCGAAAGCTGCGCCTCAGGCCGAAGCCAAGAAGGCGGCGGTATCCAAGCCGAAGGCAGCGGCTCCGAAGGCTCGCGGGACGAGCCAGGTGAAGGTGAAGCCGACGGGCGCGCCGAAGGCGGTGGCAAAAGTGAATATGCCGCGCAAGACGGGTAAAGGATAACCGGCATGGCGGAAACAACGCAAAAGGGTATCAAGAACGAGAAGGTCGGCTCGGTGGTTTCGGCGAAGATGGCCAAAACGATCGTGGTCGAGGTGTCGCGCAAGGCGGCCCATCCGGTGTACAAGCGCGTGGTGACCAAGCGCAAGAAGTTTTACGCCCACGACGAAAAGGGCGAAGCGAAGCCGGGCGATGTGGTTCGCATCGTAGAATGCCGCCCGATGAGCAAGCTGAAGCGCTGGGAGCTGGGCGAAATTATCCGCAAGGCCGTGCAGGTGACCACGGATCTAAGCTCGATCGGGATCGAGACGGGTCCGGAAAAGCTGAAGTCGACCAAGAAGAAGTAGTGAGAAGCAAGGACTCAGGAGCCAGAATTTTATGATTGGGATGCGTACAATTCTCGAGGTCGCCGATAACAGCGGCGCGCGCCGGCTGCAGTGCATTCTGCCGCGCGGTGGCGATCTGGGATTGCGCGCCGGCCTCGGCGACGTGATCACGGCGAGCGTGAAGGAAGCGGCCCCGGATTCGGCGATCAAGAAGGGCAAGGTCGTCCGGTGCGTGGTGGTGCGGATGCGCAAGGAGACGCGGCGCAAGGACGGCACCTATATCCGGTTCGATTCGAACGCAGCGGTACTGATCAATGAAATCGGCGAGCCGGTGGGCACGCGCGTGTTCGGCCCTGTGGCGCGCGAACTGCGCGATAAGAAATTCATGAAAATTGTTTCGCTCGCTCCGGAGGTTATTTAGGTTCCCATGGCGAAGAAAATTCCATACCGGCATCAGAACGAGCCGAAGAAGGCGTTGAAAATCCGCATCCGGAAGGATGACACCGTGAAGGTGATCGCCGGGCGCGATAAGGGCAAGACCGGGCGGGTGCTGGACGTCGACCGGGTGAACGGAAAAGTGCTGGTGGAGGGCGTGAGTATGGTGAAGCGCCACACCAAGCCGAATCCGTCGCGGCAGATCAAGGGCGGCATCGCCGAGCGCGAGAGCGCGATCGCGGTATCGAACGTGATGATCCTCACTTCGGGCGGCGTGGCCACGCGCGTCGGCTACCGGATCGAAGGAACGGGCGCGGCCAAGCGGCACGTGCGCATCGCCAAAAAAGGCGGCGAGATTTTGGACAAGAAGGCGTAATTTATGGCACGGCTCAAGGAATCGTATTTGAAAAAAGTCGTACCGGCGATGACCAAGGAGTTCGGCTATACGAACCCGATGGCGGTGCCGAAGATCACGAAAATCAGCGTGAACATCGGACTGGGCGAGGCGACGGGAAACAGCAAGCTGATGGACGGCGCGGTGAGCGAGCTGAGCCTGATCGCGGGCCAGCGTCCGGTAATCAACAAGGCGCGCAAATCGATTGCGGCGTTCAAGCTGCGCGAAGGAATGGCGATCGGCTGCAGCGTGACGTTGCGCGGCGACCGCATGTACGAATTTCTGGACCGGCTGGTGAGTGTGACGCTGCCGCGCGTGCGCGATTTCCGCGGCGTGTCGTCGAAGTCGTTCGACGGCCGGGGCAACTACACGCTGGGCATCAAGGACCAGTTGATTTTCCCGGAGATCGACTACAACAAGGTCGAGAAAACCAAGGGAATGAATATTTGCATTACCACCACCGCCAAGACCGATGCCGAGGGGCTGGCGCTGTTGAAACACCTCGGGATGCCGTTCCGGACGCAGTAGGGCGCGGGGCGACGCAAGGAAAAGAAATGGCGACGACAGCAAAGATTGCAAGAGACGAAAAGATCGCGGCGGCGACGACAGCCGCGCAGGCAGCCGGAAAGAAGCCAAAGTTCGCGTGCCGGCACCGGAATCGCTGCTTCCGCTGCGGACGTCCGCGCGGATTTCTGCGCAAGTTTAAACTGTGCCGCATCTGCTTCCGGAAGCTGGCCCTGGCGGGCGAGGTTCCCGGTGTGATCAAGGCGAGCTGGTAGCGAGGAGACTGAAACAGGAATGACGACCACCGATCCTATCGCCGACATGCTGACGCGCATGAGAAACGCGCTTTCGGCGCGCCACGCCAAAGTGGATGTGCCCGCCTCCCGGCTGAAGAACGACATCGCGAAGATCCTCAAGGACGAGGGCTATATCGCCAACTTCAAGCTCACCGAAGATGGGGCCAAGAAGTCCATCCGTATTTATCTGAAGTACACGCCGGGCAACGTGCCGGTGATTTCGCGCATTGAGCGCGTCTCGCGACCGGGCTGCCGCGTCTACGTCGGATCCAAAGAAGTGCCGCGCGTGCTGGGCGGACTGGGAATCAATATTCTGACGACGCCGCAGGGCGTGATGACAGGCGCGGCCGCGCGTAAGCAGGGTGTGGGCGGCGAAGTCCTGTGTCACGTCTGGTAGGAAGTCGCAAGTAAAGGGAAGCGTATGTCTAGAGTTGGAAAAAAGCTGCTCCCGTTGCCGAAGGGCGTGAAGGTCGCCGCCGGCGAGGGACATTTAAACGTGGAAGGGCCGAAGGGCAAGCACACGGTTCCGGTTCCGGCCGGCATCACGATGTCGCAGAAGGACGGCGTGATCGAGTTTCAACGCGACGGCGAGGATAAGGCCGCGCTGCATGGGCTGACGCGCGCGCTGACGGCCAATGCGGTGCAGGGCGTGTCGGCTGGGTTCACCCGGGAACTGGACATCGTCGGCATCGGCTATCGCTGCGATCTGAAGGGAAGAATCGCGACGTTCACGCTGGGCTATTCGCACCCGATCGAGTTTTATCTGCCGGACGGGATCGATATGAAGATCGACAAGCAGACCCATTTGGTTCTGACCGGCTCCGACCGCCAGTTGCTGGGGCAGGTAGCGGCGAACATGCGGGCCTTGCGTCCGCCCGATCCGTACAAGAACAAAGGCGTCCGGTTTACGGGCGAAGCGCTGCGCAAGAAGGTCGGCAAGACCGGCGCGGGAGGGAAGTAAGCGATGGCACGGAGCGATTCTAAAAACATCATTCGGTTGCGTGTGCACAAGCGCATCCGTAGCCGCGTTGCGGGAACGGCCGAGCGTCCGCGCCTGGCGGTGTTCCGCAGCGTGAAGCACATTTACGCGCAGGTGATCGACGATTCGAAGGGGCATACGGTCGTCGCCGCCGGATCGACGGAAACGGACTCGAAAAACGGGGGCAACGTGGCTGGGGCGAAGGAAATCGGCAAGCTGGTGGCCGAGCGCGCCAAGGACAAGGGCATTAAAGCGGTGGTGTTCGACCGCGGTGGCTATCAGTATCACGGCCGCGTGAAGGCTCTGGCGGAAGCGGCTCGCGAAGCCGGGTTGGAATTCTAGGCTGTTTTAGGAAAAACACATGGGCATGCAAAAGCGCATCGACTCGACGAACCTGAACCTGAAGGAACAGGTTGTGTCGATTAACCGCGTGACCAAAGTGGTCAAGGGCGGCAAAAATCTGAGCTTCTCGGCGCTGGTTGTGGTGGGCGATCCGAGCGCGAAGATCGTGGGATTCGGCACGGGCAAGGCGAAGGAAGTCCCGGCGGCGATCAAGAAGGGCATTGAATCGGCCAAGAAGAATCTGCGCAAGGTAAACGTGCTGGCCACCACCATTCAGCATTCGGTACTGGGCGAATTCGGCAGTGGACGCGTGCTGCTGAAGCCCGCTCCGGATGGCACGGGCGTGATTGCGGGCGGCGCGGTGCGCGCGGTGATCACGGCGGTGGGCATTCCGAATGTGCTGACCAAGTCGCTGGGCTCGCACAATCCTCATAATGTGGTGAAGGCGACCATCGACGCGCTGGAGCAGTTGCGCGACAAGGCCGAGGTTGCGGATCTGCGCGGCTTGGCGCTCGAAAAAGTGTAGGTGACAAATGCCGGGAACGATCAAAATTAAATTAATCAAGAGTCCGATCTGCACGCCGGAGAAGCACAAGGTGATCGTGCGGAGGCTGGGCCTGAAGACCATGAACCGGACGGTGGTGAAGCCGGACACGCCGGCATTCCGCGGCATGGTGAAGAAGATTCCCCACCTGTTAGCGATTGTGGACTAAGAGAACGAGTTACTTATGAATCTCAGCCAGTTAAAACCGCCCGCCGGGCAGAAACAGAAGCAGCAGCGCGTGGGCCAAGGCATGGGTTCGGGCCGCGGAAAATATTCCGGCCGCGGAGCCAAGGGCGCCAAGTCGATTTCCGGCTATTCGCGCATGCGCGGGTTCGAGGGCGGCCAGATGCCTCTGCATCGCCGTCTGCCGAAGCGCGGCTTCACCAACATCTTTCACAAGGAATTCGCCATCGTGAATGTGGGCGCGCTGGAGGAACTCGAAGGCACGGTCTTCGATCCGGGTTCGCTGCTTGAGGCCGGCGTGATCCACAAGCTGAAGCACGGGCTGAAGATTCTGGGCACGGGCGAGTTGAAGAAGAAAGTCACCGTGAGGGCGCATGTGTTTTCCAAGGCAGCGCTCGAGAAGATTCAAGCCGCCGGCGGCACGGCGGAAGTGATCGCGGATAAGAACGGCGGGGATCAGAAGTAGCCCCGTCCCGGAGAAACCCATGAAGTTTTTGGAAGCCGTCGCTAACGTCTTTCGCATCCCGGATCTTCGCAAAAGGCTCCTGTTCACGCTGGGGCTGCTCGCGGTGTACCGTCTGGGCGGGCACATCCCGATCCCCGGAATCGACACGCACCGCTTCGAGGATTTCATCCGCCAGAACCAGGGTTCGTTGTTCGGATTCCTGGATCTGTTCAGTGGAGGCATGTTCCGGCGCCTGACGATTTTCGCGCTCGGCATCATGCCGTACATCACTTCTTCGATTATTCTGCAGTTGTTGACGGTAGTGGTTCCGACGCTCGAAAAGCTGCAAAAAGAGGGCGAGATCGGGCGGCGCAAAATCACGCAGTGGACGCGTTATCTGACGGTGGGCCTGGCGCTGGTGCAATCCTATGGCATCGCATTCACGCTGTCCCATTCCTCGACCCCTTTCGTCAATAATCCCGGTTTCGGTTTCACCATGATGACGATCCTGACGCTCACTACGGGCACGGCGTTCATCATGTGGCTGGGCGAGCAGATCACGGAGCGCGGCATCGGCAACGGGATGTCGCTGATCATCTTTACCGGCATCGTGGTGGGGTTGCCCAATGCGATCTCCGACATGGTGACCAAGGTGCAGACGGGCGATTGGCCCTTCATTCAGGTTTTCATCATCGTCATCATGATGGTGGCGGTGGTGGGCTTTATCGTCCTGGTTGAGCGAGGCGAGCGCCGGATTCCGGTGCAGTACGCCAAGCGCGTGATCGGCCGGCGGATGATGGGCGGGCAATCCACGCACTTGCCGTTGAAGGTCAATGCTGGCGGCGTGATTCCGGTGATTTTCGCCAGTTCGCTGCTGGCGTTCCCGATGACGGCGATGCAGTTCGAGTTCGTGAAGAACTCGACGGTACTGACCGGGATGCTGGGCGCGATTCAGGGTGCGTCTCCGCTTTATTATCTGCTTTATACGGTTCTGATTATTTTCTTCTGCTTCTTCTACGTCTCCATCATTTTCAATCCGAATGAAGCGGCGGATAACATGCGCAAGTACGGCGGGTTTGTCCCGGGCATTCGTCCGGGGCGGAACACGGCCGACTACATGAACAAGATTTTGACCAAGATCACCGTGGTCGGCGGCCTGTATCTGGCGATTCTGTCGCTGCTGCCGCAAATCATGATCGCCGGCATCAAGCTGCAACGCCTGCCGTTGATTGGCAATTTCATCGACGCGCATTTCCCGCGTTGGCTGCTGGATGGCCTGGGCGTGAACTTCAGCTTTGGCGGGACTTCGCTGCTGATTGTGGTGGGTGTGGCGATGGACACGGTGAATCAGGTCGAGGCGCAGTTGATCATGCGCCACTATGAAGGATTTACGCCGCGGGCGGGCCGGATTCGCGGCCGTCGCAGCAGCATTTGAGATCCGCCCTACGTGGGGTGGAGGATGAATTGACTTGGGAACTTTTTTCGCGGTTTGAGGAGGGAAGCCAGGCCAAAACAGGTGCCATAACGGGCGAATGAGTCGACTCTGCCTGATTTTGTTCGGTCCCCCGGGTTCGGGGAAGGGGACGCAAGCCAAGTTGCTGCGTCAGGCGCTGGGAGTAGCTCATATTTCCACCGGAGACATGCTGCGGGAGCGGGTGGCATCGCACGATCCGCTGGGAGCAGAGGCGGAGGCGATCATGAAAGCGGGCGGTCTGGTGCCGGACGAGATCGTCAACCGGATGGTGGAAGAACGGATCGAGCAGCCGGATTGCGTGAACGGATTTATCCTCGACGGGTATCCGCGGACGGTGAGCCAGGCGAAGCTGATTTCAGGGGTGTTGACGGCCAAGGGGATTGCCCCGGTGGTGGTACACCTAAAAGTCGATTATAATGTTATTATTGCCCGTCTTTCTGGACGGCGGCTATGCCCGACGTGCGGCGCGCTCTACGGCGTGTCGGCAAAAACTCCGGTGGTCTCGGAGGTGTGCGATTACGACGGATCGAAATTAGTGGTCCGGGACGATGATCGCCCTGAGGTTGTTGCCGAGCGGTTACGGGCTTACGATCGTCAGACATCGCCGGTATTGGAATGTTTGCGCGGGCAGGGATTTGCCGTGTGTGAAGTGGATGGCGCCGTAGGATTGCCAATGGCGATTGCCAAGCAGATTAAGAATTGGATCGATAGTCGCGCGGCGGGACGATAGAACGGAATGATCGTGCGGAAGAATATGGCGGAGCTGGAAAAGATGCGCGCCGCCGGCCTGCTGGTCTGGAAGATTCTGGATACGCTGAGGCCCATGGTGGCCGAGGGCGTTACCACCCACGATCTAGATGTGGTCGCGGAGAAGATGATGGCGGACGCAGGAGCGCGGTCCGCGTTTAAGGGTTATTCGACGCCGAGCGCGGGTACGAAATTCCCCTCGGTGTTGTGCACGTCGGTGAACGAGGAGATCGTCCACGGGATGCCTTCACAAAAAAGGATCCTGAAGAAGGGCGACATTGTTTCAATCGACACGGGCGTGCAGTTAAGCGGGTATTACGGCGATTCGGCGATTACGGTGGGCGTGGGCGAAATCTCGGAAGAGGCCCAGAGGCTGATGAATGTGACGCGCGAGTCCCTGGAACTGGCGATTGAAAAGGCCAGGCCGGGCAACCGGCTGTTCGACATCTGCGGCACGGTGGAACGGCACGTGACCGCGAACGGGTTTTCGATCGTTCGGGAGTTTGTGGGCCACGGCATCGGAACGCAGATGCACGAAGAGCCGCAGGTTCCGAACTACGTCGACCGGCGGAGCGAGAATCCGCGGTTGAAAGAGGGAATGGTGCTGGCGATCGAGCCAATGGTGAATGCCGGGAAACCCGGCAGCCGCGTCAAGGCGGACCGTTGGACGGCGGTGACCGAGGATGGAAGATACTCGGCGCATTTCGAGCACACGGTGGCGATTACGGCGAACGGGCCCTGGGTTTTGACAAGACCCTAGGCGGCAGGCGCGAGGCGCAAGGAGATTGGAATGAAAGTACGGGCATCAGTGAAGAAAATGTGCGACAAGTGCAAGATTGTCCACCGCGAAGGCGTGGTGCGGGTGATCTGCACGAATCCGAAGCATAAGCAGAGGCAGGGATAATACATGGCACGTCTGGCGGGCGTCGATTTACCGGCGAAGAAACGGACCGAGATCGGTCTCACTTACATTTACGGCATTGGAAGGACCAGGGCGAACTCGCTGTGCCACCGCGCGGGCGTCAACCCGGACACCAAGATCGCCGATTTGACCGAGGAAGAGGTCAACAAAATCCGTACGATCCTGGAGGCCGAGGGCTCGGTCGAAGGCGACCTGCGTAAAGAAACCTCGATGAACATCAAGCGCCTGATTGAAATGGGCGCCTACCGCGGATTGCGTCACCGCCGCGGCTTGCCGGTGAACGGCCAGAGGACGCACACCAATGCGCGCACCCGCAAGGGCCCGCGGCGCGGCACGGTCGCGAACAAGAAGAAGGCCACCGGAAAGACCTAAGGATTAGAACATGGCGAAAGCACCCGCAAAAGCTGGCAAGAAGAAGACGTTCAAGAAGAAGGAAAAACGCTCCGTGCCGATGGGCAGAGTGCACGTTCAGGCGTCGTTCAATAACACGATTGTCACGATCACCGATCCCATGGGTAACGTGCTTTCGTGGTCCAGCGCCGGTTCGCTGGGCTTCCGGGGATCGCGCAAGGGCACTCCGTTCGCGGCGCAGCAGGCGTCGTTGACGGCGGCCAACAAGGCGAAGGAATCCGGACTGAGAACCGTCGAAGTCGCGGTAAGTGGGCCGGGCGCGGGGCGCGAGTCGGCGGTGCGTGCGCTCTCCACCGCGGGTCTCGATGTGCGTTCCATCCGGGACCGGACGCCGATTCCCCACAACGGCTGCCGTCCGCCGAAGAAGCGCAGAGTTTGATTTTTGTTGTGTAAGCAGGACGAAGTGCGCGACGCACGTAAACTGCACCTACTTGAAGTGATTTGACCAGGGAGGTCCGATTTGGCTCGATATATTGGTCCCGTGTGCCGGCAATGCCGGCGCGAGGGCATGAAATTGTTTCTGAAAGGCGAGCGCTGCTACACCGAAAAGTGCGCGATTGAGAAGCGCAACTTCGCTCCGGGGCAGCATGGCAAGGATCGCAAGCAGAAGATCGTGGGATACGGTCTGCAGCTTCGCGAGAAGCAGAAAGCGCGCCGTTATTATCAATTGCTGGAAGGCCAATTCCGCAATCTGTTCGAGAAGGCCAGCGCGGCCAAGGGCATCACCGGCGAGAACATGCTGAACATGCTGGAGCGCCGTCTGGATAACACCCTGTACCGCATGGGCCTGGCCACATCGCGCGCCCAGGGCCGCCAGTTGGTGCGCCACGGCCATCTGAACGTCAACGGCCGGCGCGTGGACATTCCTTCCTTCATGGTGAAGCCCAACGACGTGATCGAAGTCCGCGAAAAGAGCAAGAACAACCCGACCATTTTGCATGCGCGCGATGCCACGGCGCACGCTCCGAGCCCGAACTGGCTGGAAGTGGACCGCGAAAACCTGAAGGGCCGCGTACTTTCGCAGCCTAAACGCGAGGACCTCGTCCAGATCCAATTGAACGAGCAGCTCATTGTCGAGTTGTACTCGAAGTAAAAAGGAGCCTAAAGAATGTTCAAAGGATTCCAGAAACCCAAGCGGTTAGTCGCGAATACGGAGACGCTCAATGAGCGCTACGGCATGTTCACCGCACAGCCGTTCGAGCGCGGCTTCGGCTCGACCATCGGCACCGGCCTCCGCCGCGTGCTGCTCAGCTCAATTGAGGGCGCGGCCATCACGGCGGTTCGCATCGAAGGCGTGGCCCACGAGTTCAGCCCGATTCCCGGCGTTGCAGAAGACGCCACCGATATCATCCTCAACCTGAAGCAGGTGCCGTTCAAGATGATGGGCGAAGGCATGCGCACGGTGCGGCTGAAGGCCGACGGCGCGGGCCAGATCCTCAGCGGGCAGATTGAAACTGACGCCGACATCGAAGTGCTGGACCGTAACATGCACATCGCCACCATCGGCGAAGGCGGCAGCCTGTCGATCGAAATGCGCCTGAAGTCCGGCCGCGGCTACGTTTCGGCCGACCGCAATAACGACGAAGACCTCCCGATCGGCTACATTCCGATCGATTCGGTGCACTCGCCGGTCCGCAAGGTAAACTTCTCCGTCGAGGCCGCCCGTCTCGGCCAGATGACCGATTACGACAAGCTGACCATCGAAGTGTGGACCAACGGAGCGATCTCGCCGGCCGACGCCATCGGCCAGGCGGCGAAACTGCTGAAGGATCACATGGCGATCTTCATCAACTTCGAGGAACTGCCGGAATCGGCTGAGGAGCCGGCCGAGCGCGCCTTAAGCCAGATGAACGAAGTGCTCAACCGCTCCGTGGAAGAGCTGGAGTTGAGCGTCCGCTCCTACAACTGCCTGAAGAACGCCAATATTCAAACCATCGGCGACCTGGTGCAGAAGACGGAAGCGGAGATGCTGCGCACCAAGAATTTCGGGCGCAAATCGCTGAATGAGATCAAGGAAATCCTCTCCGGTCTGGGCCTGACCTTCGGCATGAAGTTCGACGCGCAGGGCCGGCTGGTTTCCCCCGCGGGCACGCCGGCTGCGATTGGCGCGGCCGAGGAAGGCGCGGACATCGACGAGGATGTGGACGAGGATGAGGGCGAAGAAGGCGCCATTGCTGAGTAAAGAGGACGAGTAAGTATGCGGCACAAACGATCCGGTTATAAACTCAAGCGCGACGCGGGCGCGCGCAACTCCCTGCTGAAGGGCCTGGTCACCAGCGTGATTGAGCAGGAGCGCGTCGTCACCACGGTGCCGAAGGCGAAGGCCATCAAACCGCTGGTGGACAAGATGATCACGCTCGGCAAGCGCGACACGCTGCATGCGCGGCGTCAGGCGGCGGCATTTCTGGAGACTCCCGCCTCAGTGAAGAAGCTGTTCGATAAGCTGGGGACGCGGTTCGGGCAGCGCAACGGCGGCTACACGCGGATCATCCGCCTGGGCAATCGCAAGGGCGATGGAGCGGAGCAGGCGATGATCGAGCTGGTGGGCAGCGAACTCGTCAAGCGGGCGGCGGAACGCGCCAAGCGACGCGAAGAGAAGCTCAACGCGATTCGCCAGGGCACGGAAGAGGGCCCGGCGGAAGAGTAGTTTTTCCTTTTCGACTCCTTTATTCACGCGAGGGACCCCGGTTCCTCGCGTGATTTGTTTTTAGAGAGGCTTTTCCAGCCACCGTCCGCATGCCTGCTCCGCGCCGCCCTCGGAGTAAGACGAGGGATAAAGCCGCAGAACTGACAGGTGCAAAATTACGAAACGAACCCAAGACTAGCTACAGCCGCTCGTCCCGCCGCAGTTTTCGCACTTGTAGCACGACCCGTTGCGCGTCATCAGGCCTCCGCACTCCGAACACATCGGCGCGTCGCTGACTACCGGAGTGAACAACAGCGGCTGCTGAGGATCCTCTTCCGTCGCCCTCAGCTTCGGAGCGTCGCCGGCTTCTCCCGCGGCGTATTCGGGGCCCAGGAACTTCGCGCCCATCCAGCGGAAAATGTAGTCCATGATCGACTTCGCGTAGGGCACCTGCGGGTTGCCCGTCCAGCCGCTCGGCTCGAACCGCACGTGGCTGAACTTGTCGACGAAGAACTTCAGAGGCACGCCGTACTGCAGCGCGTAGCTGATGGCGGTGGCGAAGCTGTCCATCAGGCCCGAGATGGTGGAGCCTTCCTTCGCCATCGAAATGAAGACCTCGCCCGGCTGGCCGTCTTCGTACATGCCCACGGTGATGTAGCCCTCGTGACCGCCAATGGAGAACTTGTGGGTGATCGATTGTCTTTCCGCCGGAAGCTTGTGGCGCACCGGCTGATACACGATTCTTTCCTTGATCTCGACCTGTGCCGGACCGTTGGCCGCCTTCGCGCCCTTGGCGGAACCTGAGCTCAGCGGCTGCACGCGCTTGGAGTTATCGCGGTAAATCGCCACGGCCTTCAGACCCAGGCGCCAGCTTTCCATGTAGGCGCTCATCACGTCTTCGGCCGTCGACTCTTCCGGCATGTTGATGGTCTTCGAGATCGCGCCGGAAATAAACGGCTGCACCGCCGCCATCATCCGCACGTGGCCCATGTAATGGATCGATCGCGTGCCATTCTGCGGGCGGAAGCTGCAATCGAATACCGGCAGATGCTCCGGCTTCAGGCCCGGCGCGCCTTCGATGGTGCCCGAGGAATCAATGTGGTCGACGATCGCGTTCATCTGATCGGTGGAATAGCCCAGCTTCAGCAGAGCTTCCGGTACCGTGTTATTCACGATCTTGATCACGCCGCCGCCGACCAGTTTCTTGAACTTCACCAGCGCCAGATCCGGCTCAATGCCTGTGGTGTCACAATCCATCATGAAGCCGATGGTGCCCGTCGGCGCCAGCACAGTGGTCTGCGCGTTGCGGAATCCCGCCACGCGGCCCAGTTCGTACGCTTCTTCCCAGCACTTGCGCGCGTTTTCATAGATGGCTTGCGGGACGCGGCGGTTATCGATCTTTGCGGTTGCGTCGCGGTGCATGCGGATGACGTCGAGGAAAGGCTCCTCGTTCACCGCGTAGCCTTCGCAGGGGCCAGTCGAGCCTTCGGAAATGCGCGCGCTGGTGAGATACGCCTGTCCGCACATGATGGCGGTGAGCCCGGCGGCCAGGTCGCGGCCCTGGTCGCTATCGTAGGGGATGCCCATCGACATCAACAACGCGCCCAGGTTGGCGTAGCCGAGGCCCAGCGGTCGGAAATCATGCGAGTTCTTTGCGATCTTCTCGGTGGGATAGGCGGCGTTGTCGACGATGATCTCCTGCGCGATGGTCATTGTGTCGACGGCATGGCGATACGCCTCCACGTCGAACTGGCCGTCGGAACCGGCGAACTTCATCAGATTCATCGACGCCAGGTTGCAGGCCGAATCGTCCAGGAACATATACTCGGAGCACGGATTCGACGCGTTGATCCGCGCCGTGTTCTTCGAGGTGTGCCAGCGGTTAATTGTGGTGTCGAACTGCATGCCGGGATCGCCGCACTGGTGGGTCGCCTCGGCGATCTGCTTCATCAGGTCACGCGCCTTATAGCGCTTTACCGGCTGCCCGGCCAGGCGGGATCGCGTCCACCAGTCGCCGTCGCTTTCCACCGCCTGCATGAACTCATCGGTCGCGCGGACGCTGTTGTTGGCGTTCTGGAAGAAGATCGAGGAATACGCGTCTCCGTCGAGCGATGAATCGTAGCCGGCGTCGATCAGCGTGTGGGCCTTCTTCTCTTCCTTGGCCTTGCACCAGACGAACTTCTCGATGTCCGGATGATCGGCATTGAGGATCACCATCTTCGCCGCGCGGCGCGTCTTGCCGCCGCTCTTGATCACGCCGGCGAAGGCGTCAAATCCCTTCATGAAACTCAGCGGACCGGAGGCGCGTCCGCCGCTCGACAGCAAGCCGTCTTCCTCGCGCAGCGACGAAAGATTGGTGCCCGTGCCGCTGCCCCATTTGAACAGCATCCCCTCGGTCTTGGCCAGATCGAGAATCGCTTCGAGGGTATCGCCCACTGAGTTGATGAAGCAGGCCGAGCACTGAGGCTTTGCCTGCCCCTGCTCCAGCTTTTTCACGCTATCCGAGGCTTCGTCGTAATACCAGCCGTAGCCGCGGGGTTCCGCCACGCCGACGTTGAACCACACCGGCGAATTGAAGCAGGCCTTCTGGGTCAACATCAGATGCGCCAGGTCGCTGCGGAAGTTTTCGGCGTCTTCAGGGGTGCGGAAATAGCGCTGATCCCTGCCCCAGTCGGCGATGGTATTGACCACGCGGCCGACCAGTTGCCGCACGCTGGTCTCGCGCTCGGTCGACCCGACCTTGCCGTAGAAATACTTACTGACAACGATGTTCGTCGCGGTTTGTGACCATTCCGCCGGGACCTCCACATCGCGCTGCTCGAAAATCACCGCGCCTTTATCGTTGCCGATCGAGGCCGTGCGCAGCTCCCACTTGACGTCATCATACGGCGTCTTACCAGGCTCCAGCCGGGACGTGAAGTAGCGAGGGAAATCCACCCCGACCCTCTGCGACACCGGCACTGGCCGGCGTGCATCTTTCAATTTCATAGCGACACCTACGCCCAATTGTCCCATGGCTAGATTCCTTGCAGAAATGAATATGATCAAGCGACTGGGGGGGGTGACCATCCTTCCAGCGCTGATGGCAATGATGCCGCAATATATAGTGTTTCGTCAAGAACTATATCTATATACGGGACAGCCTGTTACGAACGGGTGTCAGAGTACTACCTAATCATCTATTTGTCCATAGACATTGATATGATAATGTGGTAGCATTGGCTATGGCTAAAAGAATCAGCTGTTTACGGGGCCGGAAACAAAAAGTATCCCAGCGATGACTCAGGAGTGATTTAAGATGATCGAAGCTCTAGATTTAAGAAGCGCCTGCGTCACGTGCAGCTTTCAGGCTGAAGACATGGTGGTGCTGCATCAGGCGCTTGAACTGCGCGCCGATATTCCGGTGCTGTTTCTTGAAACCGGATACCACTTCAAGGAAACGCTTGCTTATCGCGATGCGATGGCCGCGAGGTGGAACCTCAACCTGCGCAACCTGAGCGCGAAGCAGAGCGTGGCCGAACAGGAAGGGCGGTTCGGCATCCTTAACCAAACCGCTCCGGATCGCTGCTGCGCGCTGCGCAAGGTCGAACCTTTGTTTGCCGGACTCGCAGGGTTCGACACATGGATCACCGGGCTACGGCGAGAGCAGTCGCCGACGCGCGCGAACCTTCAGCAGGTTGAGGTATTCCGGCTACCAGGCGGAAAAGAATTGAAGAAAGTAAGTCCCCTCGCCGCCTGGACCGCGCGCGAGGTCTGGAAGTATCTGGACAGGCACAACATTCCAATGCTTCCCCTGTACGCGCAAGGCTACACGAGCATCGGCTGCCAGCCTTGCACGGAGCTGCCGTTCGACCCGGAAAACGCCCGCTCCGGACGCTGGCACGGCAAAAAGCTGGAGTGCGGAATCCACATCCAGGCGGAGTAGTCACGCGATCACTTCAATCCCGACCGGCGCAAGCTTTCTCCGGCCCATGCGAATTTCCAACTGATGCGGACCGGGGCCGATGTGTTCGGGCAATCGCAGATTTACTTCGAATTTCTGCGGCCGGGGGTCGACGCAGAAATATTCAATATCGGAGACGGGCAGGCCGTCGATGAAGGCCTCCAGCTCATGCGGGCGCGAGATCTCTTCCATCGTCAATTTGATGGTCCGGGTCTCGATGCGCTTCCCGGCCACCAGATTTACGCCGTCGGTGACGCTGGCAATGCTCGGCACCGACGGGCCGGGCGGAATCACGCGCAGCACGGCGGGCGGGGAAATCACGTGGCCGCACCAATGCACCTCGACGGGCAAGAGGCCGGTTTCCTCAAGCTCCGGGAGAATCACGTTGATCTGTTGCAGGCCGATATTATCCGGCGGACCGATATAGGTGATCTTTCCGAAGGAACTGCCGACGGTCACGCGCAGGTGCTGCAGGCCGGCGTCAGGCGGAAGCTTCTCCACCCAAAGGGAAACCGATGCCCAGCGGCCTCGCGACGGGGCGACCGGCTCCGAACTGCCGGCGTTGGTGATACGGCGGATGCGCAGATCCGCCTGGGGTTCTCTCGTTTCCTGTTCCACGCTCCAGCCGTGCGGGCGCTTGAGCCACGACGTCCACATATACTGCGTTCCCGCGCCTTCGAGCGCGAGCACCTGGAAATCATGCTCCCGGGCGAATTCCATGATCTCGTTCGAGGAGAATCGCGCGCCCGCCCAGGTGTCGTAGGAGAGGCCCACGCCTTGCGGCAGGCCGTTGAACTGGAGACGCGCCAAGCCTCCGGTCTTCATGACACGGTGAGTCTCCCGGAGATACTGCAGCACCACTTCGCGGCTGGGGATGTGTTGAAACACGGCGTAGGAGTAGACGAAGGAAAAAGTCTCGTCCTCGAAAAGCGAAAGACTTGCGCCGTCGGTGTGATGAGGATGGGCGTTGGGAAGATCGCTTAAGCGCTGGCGCGCAAGCGCGATCATTTCGTCGGAGACGTCCACGCCGTCGATCTGGACAAAGTGGCGGCTCATGGGACGGATCAGGCGCCCCGGTCCGCAGCCGATTTCCAGCGCCCGCCAGTCGCCGCGCTCGGCGATGGGAACGCGGCGCAGTTCGGTTTCAAAGCTCGAAACCATTTCGGTGGCGGTCGAGTAGAATTCGGCGTCGTCCTGATCGCGGCGGCCGAAGGCGACGTAATATCCGGCGTCCTCGCGGGCGCGCGCGTTCCAATCGTCGCGCATCCGCGCGGACACGTCCGATGGATCAGATTCGCCGGGCATTACTTGCGGCTCGAATAGCGGTTCAGTTCAGCCAGCAGAGGCTTCGCCGCGGCGGGCGGCGCAATTTTGGTGGTGAGGATCTCGCGATTGGCGATCTTCCGTCCATACATCTCGGTGTTCCAGTCCTCGTCGTCGCGGAGCGTTGCCCCGCTCAAGGAAATGCCGGCAAACAGTCCGCGGGAGCGCGACCAGGTGAGAATCTCGGCGGTCATGGCGGCGTCGGTTTCGGCCTGCGTGGAGCGGCCAACGGGACCCGCTGCGACGCTGGCGTCGCCCCCGAGAGTGAATTTCGTGGACAGCAGCCGATTGACGCCGCTTTCATTCATCACCAGCATCATGACGTCAGTCTCCGAGCCGCCGATCTGGAAGCCAAAGCTGCCGCCCTCGACGCGAACGGCTCCTGGCGCGCTCCAGCCTACGCCGGACTTCAGTCGGCAGGAGACGAACCCCCGGCCGTACTTCGCGCCGATAACGAAGGCGCCCTTTTTCATCCCTGGCACGATGACAATGCATTGGGCTTTATTCAGGAGGTCCTGAGGGATGGACTTGTCGGGAATGTCCATCACCTCCTTGAAGACGTCGGCCGCTGCCTGGAGGCGCTTGGGCGCGTCGGACTCGGCGGCGGAAACAAGAGCAGCAACAAGGGTGAAAGCGAAAATCAGATTTTTCATTCGTATCGTTCCTCCAAAAAAGATGATCGCACAGGAGGGGGCGTATATTCCGTGGGAAGCGGCCCAAAAACAGGCGCGGACGGCCGGAATGGCCGCCCACGACAAGCGCGGAATCGTATTACCATGAGGCGACATGAAACTCGACAACAAAGTTGCGGTAGTGACGGGCGCGGGTACGGGCATGGGCCGCGCGATTGCGGAATTGTTCGCCCAGCGCGGCGCGAAGGTGGTGGTAAATTACGCTCGTTCGCGAGACGCGGCGGTGGCCGCCGTGGAGGCGATTCAAGCCGCGGGAGGAGCGGCCATCGCGGTCGGCGCGGATGTGTCGAAGAAGGGCGACGCCATCGAGTTAATGGCGGCCGCCGAACGCGAATACGGGCGCATCGATTACCTGGTGAACAATGCCGGTTGGAGCACGCGCATCCCGCACGCCCAACTCGGCGACCTGACGGACGAAATCTGGGATCATACGCTGAACGTGAATCTGCGCGGCGTGTTTTATTGCGTGCGCGCGGCGGTTCCTTACCTGCGGCGGCAAGAGGGATCGTCGATTGTCAACATTTCCTCGGTGGCGTCGATCACCGGGCAGGGCAGTTCCATCGTGTACGCGGCGTCCAAGGCGGGAGTCGTCACGATGACGAAGTCCCTGGCCAGGGCGCTGGCGCCCGGGATCCGCGTGAACGTGGTTCTGCCGGGATTCGTGCGGACGCGCTTCGCGGGATGGCCGAAGGAGCAGTTCGATTCGAGCGAGAAAATCACGCCGCTGCGGCGATTGGCATCCGTAGAGGATGTGGCCGAAGCAACGCTGTTTTTCGCGGCGGTGGCCAAGGCAACCACGGGCGAATCCCTGGTGGTGGATGGCGGAATGGCCACCCTGGGTCCGAGTATATGACCGAGATTCTGTACGAAACCGCGGGCCGCGTCGCCACGATCACGATGAATCGTCCTGCCAAGCGCAACGCGTATTCCGAGACGATGGTGCATGAAATCCTGAGGGCGCTGGAAGGCGCGCGCGACGACGACGAAATTCGCGCCGTGATCCTGACGGGCGCGGGCAAGGGATTCTGCGCCGGGGGCGACATCAGCCGTGATTTTCAGTATCCGGCGCGGTATCGGGGGCACCGGTTGGAATCGATGCTGGAGATGCGCGAGAACATGCACGCGCTGATCCGCTTTCTGGACCGTTTCGACAAGCCGCTGATTGCGGCTGTGAGCGGCGCGGCGGTGGCCGGAGGTCTGACGTTGGCGCTGGCCTGCGACATCCGCATCGCGTCGGAGAGCGCGAGGTTGGGCGACACCAGCCTGAAGTTCGGGTTGCTCCCGGACGAGGGCGGCGCGTATTATTTCCCCCGGTTTATGGGCATGGATCGCGCGCTGAAGATGTCTCTTCTATCCGAGGTTTATACGGCGCGGGAAGCGCTGGCGCTGGGTTTGGTCACCGAAGTTGTTCCGGATGCCGAGGTGATGACCCGCGCGAGGGAGCTGGCGGCGCGGCTGGCGGAGGGCCCGCCGATCGCGATCCGGCTCGCCAAGAGGATGATGTATAAACAACGGTCGATGCAGCTGGACCATGCGCTGGAGGACGCGGCCATGGCCACGCTGGCGGCCAACTACACCGACGACGTGAAGGAAGGCACGGCTGCATTTCATGAGAAGCGCAAGCCGGATTTCAAGGGGCGCTGATGAAAGCCTGGCGGGTACATGCGTGGGGCGAACCGGAAACGATGACGCTCGACGAAGTGGCCAGGCGGGAAACGTTGCCTGGTGAGGTGCGAATTCGCAATTACGCCGCGGCCCTGAATTTCTTTGACATTCTGCAGGTGCAGGGAAAATATCAGGTGAAGCCACCGTTTCCCTTCACGCCGGGCGCGGAAGTCGCGGGCGTCGTGGACGAGGTGGGTTGGGGCGTCGAATCGGTGCAGGCAGGAGATCGTGTGATCGGGCTGCCGCTTGGCGGCGCATTCGCGGAGTATTCCTACGCCAAGGAGACAAGCGTGTTCGCGATTCCGGAGGCGATGAGCTTCGAGGAAGCGGCGGCGATGCCGATCGTGTATCAAACAGCGTACTTCGCGTTGACCCATCGTTATCAAGCCAGGGCGGGAGAATTCCTGCTGGTGCATGCGGGCGCAAGCGGCGTAGGGATGGCGGCGATCCAGATCGGCAAGGCGCTGGGCGCGAAGGTGATCGCCACGGCGGGGAGCGCGGCGAAGCTCCAGTTCGCGCGCGGGCAGGGAGCGGATTTCGCGGTCGACTATTCGGACGAGAGCTGGGTGGACCGCGTGAAGGAGATCACCGGCGGACGCGGAGCGGACACGATTTACGATCCGGTGGGCGGTGATGTTTTCGATTTGTCGACCAAGTGCGTCGCGGCCGAAGGGCGGATTTTGATTATCGGCTTCGCTGCCGGGCGCATTCCGTCCATCGCGATGAACCGGGTGCTGCTCAAGAATATTTCCATCGTCGGGGTGCTGTGGGGTGGGTATGTGTTGTCCCACACCGGCTATCCCGCCGAGGCCCACGCCGCGTTGATGAAATTGTACGCGGCCGGGCAGATCCATCCGTCGGTTTACGCGGTTTTTCCCTTCACGGAGGCTCCGGCGGGATTGCGCGCGCTGGCCGATCGCAAGGTGATGGGCAAGGCAGTGCTGAAATTCTAGGTTTCCTGTTCCACAATGCTGGAAATGTCCGCGGTTCTCACGCCGTAAACCTTGCGAATCACGCGGCAGACCTCCGAGGCAACGCGCTCCGGGCGTTCCTTCTCGTCGATATCGATTTCCACCTTCAAATAAAGATCCATACGCGGCATTTTTCGATCATACGATAGGATGGAATTATCCCGCCGTGAGTAACCTTTGCAAACAATGCGAGAAAAGGCGCGCCCGGAGGCACTGTCCCGGCATTGCCGCGGACATCTGCCCGCAGTGCTGCGGAACCGGGCGCGAAAATACGATCGACTGTCCGCTCGATTGTGAGTTCCTGCGCGAAGCGCGCGTGCATGAGCATCCCCTGCCGCTTGCGGAGAAGGATATTCCCAATCTCGATATCCGGTTGAAAGAAGACTTCTTGCAGGAACACGAGCGCGAGGTTATGACACTGAGCCTGGCGTTGGCGCGCGCGATGGATCGGGAAAAAGCGGTGGATCTGGACGCGCGTGAAGCCCTCGACGCGCTGGTGCGGACGTACCGGACGCTGCAATCGGGGCTGATTTATGAGACACGTCCACAGAATCCATACGCGGCGGCGATTCAAGCGCGGCTGATCGAGGCGATCGAGGAACTGCGGAAAGCCATGGCGGAGGAGGCCGGGATGCAGGTGCTGCGCGATGCGGATATTCTCGCCACGCTGGTGTTCCTTGAGAGACTGGAGATCCAGCACAACAACGGCCGCCGCCGCGGCCGGGCGTTCTTTGACTTTTTGCGTATGTATTTCCCGGAGCCTCGGAGCGTCGAAGCATGACGGGATATGTGGTGTTCGCGCACGGGTCCAGCATTGAGAGCGCCAACGAAGCGGTGCGGAAGGTAACAGCGCAACTGCGCGAGCGGGGCGGCCTGGAGGCCGTGGAGGCAGCGTTTCTCGAACAAGGGAAGCCGGATCTGCGGGGCGCGGTGGAAGCACTCGCGTCACGCGGAGCCGCATCCGTGGTGGTGATCCCCTATTTCCTCACGCTGGGGTTGCATCTTCAGCGCGACCTTCCGCGTCTAATAGAAGAGGTTGAGCGGGCGTGCCCGGGCTTAAGCGTATCCGTGACGCCGCCGCTGGATGGGCATCCGGCAATGGTGGATGCGCTGCTCGACCGGGCTCGGGAATCATGCAGGTAAAACTCATTGAATCGACGGAAATCGCGCCGGACGTGCGGCACTTCGTGTTTGAAGCGCCGGAAGTAGAGACGTTCCCGTTCGTTCCGGGGCAGTTCGTTTCCATCAACCACGTCGTCAACGAAAAGAAGATCACGCGGGCGTACTCCATCGCCTCTGCGCCGTCGGCATCGAACCGTTTTGAACTGTGCCTGGATCTGGTCCAGGACGGGCTGCTCTCGCCGCGATTGTTTGCGATGCAACCGGGCGAGACCCTGGAGATCCGGCCTCCGCTCGGGATGTTCGTGCTGCGCAACCCGCCGCGCGATTCCGTATTCATCGCCACGGGAACCGGGATCGCGCCGTTTCGCTCCATGCTGCGGGCGCGGTTGAACGAAACGTCGCAGCAGTTTACCCTGGTGTTCGGCGCGAGGCACGAGGCGGACTTGCTGTATCGCCAGGAGTTCGAGGAGATGGCCGGGAAATATCCGCAATTCCGTTTCCTGCCGACGCTGAGCCGTCCGGCGGAGAACTGGAAGGGGCGCTCTGGGTACGTGCAGCAGTATTTAACGGAGGCGATCGGCGAGCGGCGCGACGTGGATGTGTTTCTCTGCGGCATGAAGGCCATGGTGGACGACGTGAGGAATATCCTGAAGGATATGGGTTTCGACCGCAAGCAGATTTTCTACGAGAAATACGACTGATGAAACGCGGATTCATGCTGGGCGCGTCGGCGCTGTTCATTTTCGTGCTGGTGGCCGCCATCATGCTGAAAGTGATGCCCGCTCCGCTCAAGGAATCCGATTACATTGTGATCGGCTCGGTGGCGACCCTTGTGGCGCTGGGCGTGGTGTTCGCGGTGCTGATCTCCACCACGAGATCCTCCGACGTGTTTTTCAAGAAGCGGAAGAAATAATCAGCGGGCCGGCCGCACATCGACCTGTTTATAGATCGCGCGTGTCTGTTCCATGGTGGGGAAGGCCATGCCGGGAAGAGTCGCGGCAGCCGTGCCCGCCGCGACACCCCATCGCAGCGACTCATAAAAGGCCTTCTTTTTATCCATGGCCCAGGCGAAGGCGGCGGCAAGGCAATCGCCCGCGCCAATGGGGCACAGCGCGTCAATTCGGGGCGGCAGGGCTTCGAATACGCCGTCCGGACCGGACCCGATCGCGCCGCGGCTGCCGAGCGAAAGGATCACCGACTCCGGACCCATAGCCTGCAGCCGGTCCACAGCATCCAGGAATTGGCTGCGAGTGAGGATCGCCCGGCCCAGCAGCCGTTCCGCTTCGTGCTGATTCGGCGTAATCACCGTGGGCTTTGCCTCCACGCCGAGCGCTAGCGCGTCGCCATCGGTATCGAGCAGCGTCTTCACGCCGCGCGCCTTGGCCATTTCAATGATCTCGCAGTAAAAATTCGCCGGGACGCCGGGCGGAACGCTGCCGCAGATCATCAGCCAACGCGCCTTGGCCAGGCGCATTTCCACCAGGCGGCGGATCTGCGTCAACTCGTGTCCATCCAACGGATGGCCCACCTGGTTCAGCTTCACGGTCAGCCCCTGTTTATCGGAGATGGTGAGATTGGTGCGGCTTTCCTGGCGGATGCGGACCACCTCAAACGGAAATCCCATCTGCGCCAGAGATTTCTCCATTTTTTCGCCCGCCGTGCCGCCGGATGTCAACAGCGCCAGCGTTTTTCCGCCAAACGCATGGATCACCGAGGAGGCGTTGACGCCGCGCCCGCCGGCGACCTCGGTCTGGTCGAGAATATAGGCGCGATCCTCGAAAACCAGCTTGTCGACGCTGACGACTTGGTCGATGGCGGGGTTAATGGTCAACGTGAGTATCATGACGGAAGCTACCATGGTACCTGACCCTTGCGAAATCATCCACAATTTAGAAGCTACCTGGCACTCGCCTGCGTCTGCGTATTCTGGGGCACCACCTACCTGGGAATTCGAATTGCCCTGGAGTCGTTTTCGCCGCTGGCGCTGATGGGCATCCGTTACACAATCTCCGGAGGATTGCTTCTGTTGGGCGCGCGCGTGATGGGCGTGCATCTGCCCCGCGGGCGCGAGTTGTGGCAAACGGCTCTGTTTGGCGTCTTCGCGCTGGGCATCGGAACGGGCA
Organism: Acidobacteriota bacterium; assembly: GCA_037439565.1. GTDB lineage: Bacteria > Acidobacteriota > Terriglobia > Bryobacterales > Bryobacteraceae > Palsa-187. The sequence continues at coordinate 27,950 of JBBIVT010000005.1, forward strand.
CGCTGACCTGGGCCGAATTGACCATCCCCAGTGGACTGGCGGCGCTGTTCTGCACTACGTCTCCGTTCTGGATGGTGGGAATTGAATCGCTGATGCCGGACGGCGAGCCTCTCCATGCGCCAACGATTCTCGGAATGCTGGTGGGCGTCAGCGGCGTGGCGTTTCTGGCGGCGCGGACGGCGCTCGGCGAACACGGCGCGACCAACCAACTGATTTTCGCTTTCTGCCTGCTGCAGGCGAGCCTGGGCGCGTGGTCGCTGGGGTCGGTTCTGCAGCGGAAGCAGCCGTCGCGCGCGCATCCGTTCGTCAGCGGGGCGGTCCAGCAACTGGCCACCGGCCTCGTGTTTTTGATGGCCGCGCTCCTGTTTCATTCAAAGGTGACATGGACGCCGCGAGGCATCGGCGCCATCGCGTATCTGGCGATGTTTGGGGGAATCATTGGCTACAGCGCGTTTGTGTACACGATGGCAAATCTGCCCATCGCCATCGCCTCGCTCTATAACTATGTCAATCCCGTGGTGGCTGTCGCGTTGGGATGGCTGTTCTATCGCGAGCCATTCGGTGTAAGGGAATGCGTCGCCATGGCGGTGATTTTCCTGGGTGTGGCGATCGTCAAGCGGCAGCAGTCAATCGCGGTCCAGAAGCTTGGCGCCGAGCGCGCCGCCGAAAGCGGGGAGTACGGTGAATAAAAGGAAAAATAATCCCAGTGCGCTGGTGACTCCGGAAGGGCTGTGCAGCGCCTCGATCATCTGATCGAGATTCGCCTCAGGAATGCCGCGTGTCTTGATCTGTTCGCGCAAGGCCGTCACTACGGAGGGCTCCGATAGCGCGATCACGAACATCGTGAGAATTACGGTGACGATCACGAATCCGAAAATTCCAGAGATCCAGCCAAGCCGGGCGCCATTGATGACCGACAGTCGCTGTCCGGTTCTGCGCCGGTAGAGGAACACCGCCAGGAATCCAGCAGCGGCGAGCCATACGAAAATCAGGGCTTCCGGCAGGGCAAGCTGCCCCACCACCAGCAGGCACATGAACGCCAGGACTCCCATGCCCAGGGCGATCCGCACCGCAGTGCCGTTATGAAAGTTAATGGCGGGAGCCGTAAGATCGGCTACCGGCGCGGTAGGGATCGGCGGCGGCGCGGGGGGCGGAGCGGATTCTTCGACGACGGCAATCTCCCGTTGAGGCTTTCCACACTTGTGGCAAAAGAGCGCATCTTCGGGCAATTGCGCGCCGCAGGTACAACGTTCAGGCACGACTCCAGTTTCCCACGTTATCCTAATCAATTGCGATGCCAATTACTCTTCTTGTCACTGCGGATCCCCGATCGCCCTACCTCGAAAGGCTAAATGAGTTGCCTTCGGACGTACGCGTAATCGTCAGCGGCGACCCGCTGGCGCTGGCCAAAGCGGCTCCAGAAGCCGACGCGATTCTGAACGGCGAATTCAAGGATCCGGCGTTATTTAAAGCTGTTTTTCCAATGGCGACGCGGGTGAGATGGGTTCACACGCTATCGGCAGGCGTGGAACACGTGCTGTCGCCTGAGATCATCGCCAGCCCGGTGCCGATGACCAATGGCCGGGGCGTCTTCCGCCGCCCCTTGGGCGAATGGGCCGTCGGCGCGATGCTGCATTTCCTCTACGATCATCGGCGGCTGATTCATCAGCAGGAGCAGGGAGTTTGGGATGCCTTCGACATTGAAGAGTTGCACGGTAAGACGGTGGGCATCGTCGGCTATGGGGAGATCGGGCGCGCGGTGGCTGAGCGGGCGCGGCCGTTCGGATGCAGGATCATCGCCCTGCGGCGGAAACCAGAGCAATCGGCCGCCGATCCGCTGATCGACCGCGCCTACCTGCCTTCGCGGATCGATGAAATGATCGCGGAGTGCGACTTTGTGGTCGCCGCCGCCCCGTTGACGCCCGAAACGCGAGGGTTGATCGGCGCGGCGCAGATCGCGGCGATGAAGCCTTCGGCGGTGGCGATCAACATCGGCCGTGGGCCGGTGATCGACGAAGCGGCGCTGATTGCCGCGCTCGAATCGGGGAAGATTCGCGGCGCCGCGCTCGACGTATTCGAAGTGGAGCCTCTGCCCGCCGGCCACCCCTTCTACAAACTGCGGAACGTGCTACTTTCCCCGCATAGCGCGGATCACACGCCAGGCTGGAAGGATCGCGCGGTGGATTTCTTCCTGGAGAATTTTACGCGCTTCTATCAAGGCGAGCCTCTCAAAAACGTGGTGGATAAACATGCCGGATACTGAAGTGACCTTCGAGGACATCCAGCGCGCGGCGGAGCGCATCAAGGGTATCGCGCAGAGAACTCCGGTGATGACCTCTCAGATGTTCGACGCGAAATCCGGCGTCCGCGCCGTGTTCAAGTGCGAGAACTTCCAAAAAGGAGGCGCGTTCAAGATTCGCGGCGCGGCGAATTTCCTTTACTCCATCCCGAAGGCCGATTTGCCCAAGGGCGTAGTGGCTTATTCGTCGGGCAATCACGCGCAGGCCGTGGCGATCGCGGCGAAATCGGTGGGCGCGCCGGCGACGCTGGTGATGCCGGAGGACGCGCCTCGCTCGAAAATGGAAGCGACGCGCGCCCAGGGGCCGCGGATTATCACGTACGACCGGTTCAAGGACGATCGCGGCGCCATCGGCGCGAAAATTTCCGCCGAGACGGGCGCGGCGCTGGTGCCTCCGTACGATCATCCGTGGACCATGGCGGGCCAGGGCACGGCGGCGCTGGAACTGCTGGCTCAGGCGCCGGATCTGGATGCGCTGGTGGTGTGCATCGGCGGCGGAGGATTGATCGCGGGCTGCGCGATCGCGGCAAAGCACCTGAAGCCGTCGATCCGCATCTTTGGCGTCGAACCTGCAGATGCCAATGACACGGATTTGTCATTGAAAGCGGGCAGGCGCGTGGAGATTCCGGCGCCCAAAACCATCGCCGACGGATTACGGTCGCAGTCGCCGGGCGAACTGACGTTCCCCGTGATTCAGAAATATGTCGAGCAGGTTATCCTGGTGACCGACGACGAAATTCGCGCCACGGTGAAGTTCCTGCTGACGCGCATGAAGATTCTGGTCGAGCCCAGCGGCGCTGTCCCGGCCGCCGCGGCGATGTTCGGCAAGCTGCCCGCGGGGTTAGGACGCGTAGGTATTATCCTTTCAGGCGGCAACGTCGATTTTGAGCAACTGGCGGGATTCTAACCCGGCAGTTTGCCGTTCATCAATCGATAGATATACGCGAGGATCTCAGCCACCGCGCGATACAGGTGCGCCGGGATCTCCTGTCCGACGTCGACCGATACATAAAGCGCCCGCGCCAGCGGCGGATTCTCCACGATCGGCACGCCGGCCTCAATGGCGCGCTTGCGAATGCGGGCGGCGAGGTAGTTCTTTCCCTTGGCGATGACCTTGGGCGCGGCGGCGCTCTCCATCGAATACTGGATCGCCACCGCGTAGTGCGTGGGGTTGACAATCACCGCCGTCGCAGTGGGGATGGCCTTCATCATCGAACGGCGCGCAACATCGCGCTGCAGGCGGCGGATCCGCATTTTGACGTGTGGACTGCCCTGTTGCTCCTTGGTTTCCTCCTTAATTTCGTGCTTGCTCATCCGGAGCTGCTTGGTATGGCGATGCCGCTGCCACAGCAGGTCGCCCACGCCCACCAGCAGGAAAAGCATCACGGCACGCCACAGCAGCGTCTCGATCGTCGAGCCGATGCGCGCGACGGCCGACTGTGCGCCCATCCAGGGCAATTCGAGGAAGGAGCCGAGATTCTCCGAGACCTCGTAGTAGACCGCCAAGCCAACCAGCGGCAATAGAAGCAAAGCCTGGAGAAACACCGGCAGGTTCTGTCCAGGGAGCGACGTGATTTTCGTCACCGGATTCAGCCGCTTGAAATCCGGTGTGAGCTTCGCGACGGAAATGCCGAGTTTGGTGGTGGCCAATTGCGCCGAGACGCTGAGGACAACCAGCGCCGCGCCCGCGAGCATCAGGGGCAGGAAGCGCGGCACGATTTCCGAGCGCAGCAGCGTCATCAGGCGCGCGACGGTGAGGTCGCCCGCGAAGGCCCAGGCGAGCAGCATGCGCATCAGCATGCCCACCTGGCGCAGCAGGTCTCCGCCGAAGGTCACGCTCAACACGACGAATCCGGTGAACTGGACCGCCGAGAGAAACTCGCGGCTGGTGGGGAAATTGCCCTCTTCGCGGGCTTTTTTGAGGCGCTGCTGGGTTGGCTGCTCGGAGCGTTGTTCGTCTGCCACGTCAGAATCCCGCGAGGCGCCACAGCGCGCTGATGGTGCGCGTGGCCGCGCTCGAAAACAGCTTTGGGATCAACGGCGCGAGCGCGGCCAGAAGGCCCAGCGCCGCGATCATCTTTACCGGAAACGCGAGCGACAACAGGTGGAGCTGCTGCTGCATCCGTCCGAGCAGCGCGAGCGCCACGTCGATCAATAGCAGCAACGCAACGACCGGCAGCGCAAGCCGGAGGCCGAGCGACAGCATCCCCGCGCCCAGATGAATCATGATCTCCATGCTTCCCGCGGCGAAGGAGAACGAACCAGCCGGGTATTTTTGAAAGCTGGCGGCGAGGATGCGAAGGATCACGCCGTCGATGCCCAGCGAAAAAAACAGTAGCCCCGTGACCAGCATGGTGACTACCTGCAGGACGCCGGAATCCGCCTGGCTGTTCGGGTCGATGGTTTGCGCGAACCCAAATCCCGCCGGCATTCCCAGCACCTGCGCGCCCACCTGAAATCCCTCCGTCAGCAGCGAAACGGCCAGACCGGCCGCCAGTCCAAAACCCATCTCGGAGAACGCCCACGCCGTGAGCTGGCCGATGGATGCGTCAACGTCCGGAATGTGCGGCCACACGGGAAACAGCGCGATGGTGATTGCCAGCGCGAGCATGGCCCGGAACATCATGGGAGCGCTCCGAATCGCCGGCAGAGGCAGAAACGCCAGAAGTCCGCCGGCGCGCGCCAGCACCAGCAGGAAGGCGTATATCGTGCTGAGAGGCAGGCCCAGAGTCATGCCTTTAGTGGGTGAACCGCGCCAGATCGCCGAACAGGGACGTCGTGTAGGCCATCAGCTTGGCCAGCATCCACGGCATGCCCAGCAGCAGCGCGACAAGGAAAGCCAACAGACGGGGAACGCTGGCGAAACTGGCGTCCTGAATCGAGGTGAGGATCTGCGCCAGGCTCATCACGATGCCGATAATAAAACCGGTGGCGAGAATCGGCAGGCTCAGCCAGAACGTTGTGAGGAACGCGGTGCGCATCAGATCGACGACAGCGGCGGTAGTCATTGGAAACTCCTCACCAGCGAGCCGATGACCAGGTTCCAGCCGTCGACCAGAACGAAGAGCAGAATCTTGAACGGCGCGGAGACCATCACCGGAGGCAGTTGCACCATGCCGACCGAGAGCGTGATGGACGCCACCACCAGATCGATGATCAGGAAGGGCAGGAACAACACCGCGCCGATCTGGAAGGACGCTTTCAGCTCGCTGATCACGTAGGCGGGGACGAGAGCGGTCATCGGAACGTCCTCCGGCTGGGCGGGCGCGGGAGAATGGGACAGCTCGACAAAAAGCTGGATATCCTTTTCCCTGGCGAATTTGAGTAGGAATTTCTTGATCGGCGGCGTGGCCAGATCCCAGGCCTCGCCGGCGGAGATTTTTCCCGCTTCGAGCGGCTCCCAGCTTTGGCGATAAACTTCCGCCGCCACTGGCTGCATCACCAGCAGGGAAACGAAGAGCGCCAGGCCCACTAAAACTTGATTCGAAGGCGTCGTCTGGGTGCCCAGCGCCTGCCGTAGGAAGTGCAGCACCACCACTGAGCGCAGAAACGGCGTCACCGACATCAGGATCGCGGGCAGCAGGGAGAGCGCGGTCAGCAGAAGAACGATCTGCATCGGCACGCTCAGCGCGGCTCCGTTCTTGCCTTGCACCAGCGTGATGCCCAGCAGGGAATCGGCGGCCTCGATGGGCTCGGTCAGAATGACGGCGGCGAAAATCAGCTTTTTCACGCCCGCGCGCCCAGCGACCGCTCCGCCGCCTCCGCCGGAGCGACGATCGAACATCCCTGTGCATGGGTGGCCACCAGAATCTCACGTCCGTGGACGCGCACCAGGTGCAACGTATGCTGCGGCGTCAATGCCACGCACTCCATTGCGATCATCGCCCGGCTTGCTTCCTGGACGCGCTTCCTTGCCAGCCCAACGGCAAAACTTTGAACTCTTCCGCCCCGGCGGAGCGCCCAGACAAGCGCCCCCAGGAGCGAGAAAACCAGCAGCACGGAACCTGCCTGCCGCAAGACGTCCATTTTCCTAGTCCTCCTCGTTAAAATCCGTAATACGAACGCCCACAGCCTCCTCAATAATCACGATCTCACCGGAACCGAGCAGCGCCCCTCCCACGTAAATGTCGATGTTCTCCCCGGCCGACCGCACCATCTTGATGATGCTGCCCTGATCGAGCGAAAGAATGTCGCGAACCGACATTTTCTTCCGGTCCAGCTCAACGTCGACGTCGACCGGGATGTCGTAAAGGTGTCCGATTTCTTCAAAGGCCGTCATAGGTCACGGCTTCAAGTTGATGGTGTCCTGGCTCATCTGATCGACCGTGGTCACCACATGCGCGTTGGCCTCGTAGCTGCGCTGGAAGATGATCAGGTTGGTGAACTCAGCGGCCATGTCGACAGTGGAGGACTCCACGGACTGCCCCAGCACCAGGCCGCGGCCGCCGGTTCCCGGAAGCCCGACAGCGGCCAGGGATGTGGTTCCTGTAGCCACGTAGTTGTTGCCGCCCACATTCGACAGCGAATCGGGATTGCGGATACTGGCCATCGCCAATTGCCCCACTACCACCTGCTGGCTGTTCGAATAGAGGGCGATCACCTGTCCGCCGTTGCCCAGACTTACGCTGGACAGATTCGCCGAGGGCGCGCCGTTCTGTGTCACCGCCGACGTCGCCGAGGTTTGCGCGAACTGCGTGATCAGCGGCGTGGTGCCGCCCGCGCCGCCATAGAGATTCCAGGTGATGTTCATATCGGAGGCGCCATCGGTGAGGCCGGTCGCCGCGATCACCGGCGGAGTGTCGGTCGGCGCGGGGCTGATCAGATTGCCGTTGGTGTCGAAGGTCAACGTGCCGGTCGCCGGCGTCACCGTGCTAGCGTCGGCGGCGGGAATACTGGCCGAATAGGACCACGAATTCGGCGTTCCCGTCGGCGTCATGGTAAACGTCAGGATATGGGAGTTGCCCAGCGAATCGTACACAGTGACGGCGGTGGAAAACGCTCCTGTCGCGGTGGTGGCCGTGGCGTTCAAATTAAGGTTCACCGAGGTCGCGGTGGTCGCGATGGGCGTGGTGAGGTTACCCGTCGGGACCGTGATGTTGCCCACCGGTCCATTCGTGTCAAGCACGCCGCCGGCCGAGGTCGACCAGCCCTGCACTGGATTGCCCGTCGATGTTTCGAGGGTGCCGTTGGCGTTCACCTGGAAATTGCCGCCGCGCGTATATTCGACAGCGCCGTTCGGTCCGGCGACAATAAAAAAGCCGTCGCCTTGGATGGCCGCGTCCAGGGGACCTCCGGTGGCTTGAATCGCCCCCTGGGAAAATTGTGCCAAAGTAACCGGAGCGCCGACGCCGCTGCCCACCTGCGTCTCCGCGCCCAGCGATTGCGACACCAGGTCGGCGAAGGAAACGACCACGTTCTTAAAACCGTCTGTGTTCAAGTTGGCCAGATTGTTGCCGACCACGTTGATGGCCGTCTCGTCGGCCGTGAGCGCGGAGAGCGCGGTGGAAAATGATCCAAGCATGTGAGATTCTCCTTCTATGACTGTTTGATCGCTGTTGCGGCGGGGTTGGCGGAGGGAAGCGCGCCGCCGGCTGCCGCGCCGGACGTGGTTCCACCCGTGCTCCCTCCCTTGCCAAGCAGCGATGTCAGATCTGACAGGATCGTGTTTAGATCGGTCGCCGTCTGTGTGTCTTCCTGCAGCGTGGTGAACTGCGCCAGTTCCGTGACGAATTGCGTCCCGTCGGTGGGCTGTTGCGGATCCTCATTCTTCAACTGCGCGACCAGCAGCTGGAGGAACACGTTCTGGCTGGCGAGGTTCGCGGTCTGCTGCGCTCCAGCGGGTGAACTACCGGAGGACCCACCCGTCGAGGAGGCCTGTTTCGTCAAGAGCGGCATGGAGAGCGCCGCGGTGCTGCTGAGGGGGAGAGTAATCATGGTTGATCTTCCTGTTGTTCGAGCCAGTTGCCCGTGCGTTTCTGCTGCTGGCGGCGGCCGCCGGTGAAGTCCGGCGAGCCTCCTCCGTTCCGTGAGGAATCCTGATGGCGATCCTGACTGCCCGCCGGGGAGGCCGATGCCGCGCGTCCGGCCGGCGATGCGGGGGTGATGATTTCGGCATGATATCCGGCGCGCTCAAGCGAGTGGGTAAGCGCGCCCAAATCCTGCCGCAGAGATGTCTGGACGGCCGCGTCATTTGTACGGACGTCGACGCTCACCTGGCCGGACCGCTCGCTGACGCGCAGGTCGACCGGCGCCGCGCCGGGTGAAGCGATCCTGATCGAGATTTCCTGAGCCGCCCCGGTTCGCTCCGGTTGGGCGGCGGGGACGGAGGCTTCGGCGCTGCGAAGGCCCTCGGGCGGCGGCTCCTCCGGCCTGGGCGTGGAAGCTGGCGAGGTTGCGCGCGGCGAATCGGCGGCAGCTACGAGTGCCGGAGGCGGGAACATCGTGCCGTGGTCCGGCAGGGAGGGAGCAGCGGGCTGCGCCGCCGCATCGCCGGCCTTTGCGGCCAGCGCCTTTGACTTTGGATCGGCTGTCGTGCTCTCCGGACGAGTCGAACCTTGCGGAGTCGTCTCCGGCGCGCTCTGCTCCTGTTGTCCGGGCTGCTGTCGCGAAGACCCATCGGAGGCGGCTTGTGGCGGGCCGGCGGGATTTTGCGCTTCCGCGGCCTGGATGCGCGGCGTGGAGGTGGAACTCGGGGCCGCGGCGGGAGTGGGCGCGGGCGGCGGCGATGCCGCGATCGAGGGAGAAGAGGCGGCCGCTTCGGTTTGGTTGCCGGGCGCGGTGGGCGGGGCGGATGGCCCCTGCGGGACCGCGGGAATTTCTTTCATCGGTGTCAAGACGGCCGTGAATGCCACCTCGGCGCGGGGAAGGGCAACGGGCGGATTGGCGCTTTGCGGCGCGGCCGGCCCTGGTGCGGCGGCCATTTCCGCCGGAGGCAGAATTGACTCGTCGGGACTGGAGTCAGCCACCGGATTTGCCGGCGGCGGAGAAGCCGGGACAGCGACACAGAATGCGGCTGCAGCCGCGGAGGCGTCTCCGTTTGTGTTCCGCGCACTCTTGCGGGGCAAGGGAACCTGGGCGACCGGCGCGCTCGCGTCTGGGAGGCTTGCTGGTACAGCCGGTACAGGTTGGGATGCGGAGGCAATCGCGGGAATTCCTGCCCGGATGCTTGCGTCCGGATTGGCCGGGAGATTCGCGGACAGCGCAGATGCGTTCGGTAAGCGCGCTGCGGCGAATGCGAGGGAGCTGCCCAGCATGGAACGAATCATTGCGCCAGCGATGCGCTCCGGCGTGACGCTGCCATTCAACATGCCAGGCGAGTCCGCCGTTTCCGCTTGCGGACTGCCCGGCGCGGTGACCGCCGGCATTTCCCGGTCCGCGGGATTCAGAAAGAGACCAATCAAGTTGAGGAACGCCGGATTCGCCGGAACACTGACGTTCGCCGCGGGGAGCGTGAAGGCCGCGATTAAACTGGCGGCGTCTCCGGCTTGATTTGCGGCGAATGCGTTCACGAACTGGACGATTGCAGGTGAATGCCCAAAGGCGCGCCGGCGAAAAGTCAGTCACTTAGCAAGTTCCAAATCGACAAACTTCTGCCGATGGCTCCAAAACGGCACGATCTTGGCGGTGCCATTTTGACTCTGCTGTCCTTATCGCCGTTGTTTGCCGGAGCTTTATCGAACGGCGTCCAAATTGCATTGTCCCTGTCGCGATGGATCAACTGCTCGTCAACGCCGCCAGCGGAATGAAAACCCGCATGGATTCGCTGGACATGCTGGCCAACAACATGGCGAACTCGGGCACGGCCGGCTTCAAGACGGATCGCGAGTTCTACAATCTCTATGAACAATCGCTACCCACGGTGGAGCGTCAGTACACCGATTTCTCTCAGGGACAGTTGCTGGTGACGGGCAACCCCTTACACGCCGCGCTGAACGGCAAGGGGTTTTTCGCGCTGAACGGCCCCGCGGGCGTGGTTTACACTCGCGCCGGAAATTTTCAGATCTCCCCTTCCAATCAGTTGCAGACTCCGGAGGGGTATACGCTGCGCAACATCCTCGATAATGGCAAGCCGCTCAGCGTCGATCCCACCCAACCGGTCGACATTGCCAAGGATGGCACGGTGACGCAGGCGGGGCAGACACTCGGCCAGATCGAGATCGCGCAGCCGGATACTCCCTCGGACACGTTGAAGAAGCTCGGCAATACCTATTTCGCCATGCTCGATCCGAAAGCGCCGGTTCCGCAGGCTGCCACCACCGAGGTCCTGCAGGGCCAGCTTGAGCAATCGAACGTGCCGGTGGCCGACGCGGCGGTGAAGCTGGTCAGCGTCATGAGGCAGTTCGAAATGATGCAGAAAGCCATCAATTTAGGCACGGAAATGAACAAGCAGGCGATCGCCGAAGTCGCTAAGCCCAGCTAGGAGACATTCATGATCAGAGCTTTATACAGCGCGGCCAGCGGGATGACGGCCCAACAGATGAGTATCGACACCATCGCCAATAACTTGGCCAATGCCAACACCACCGGCTACAAGGCCCGACGGACGCAATTTCAGGATCTGCTCTATCAGAACGTGCTGCAGCCGGGCACTTCGGCCGGATCGCAGACGATCGTGCCCAACGGATTGCAGCTCGGCCTGGGCACGCGGCCGACGGCCAACTCCATCGTGTTCACGCAAGGCAGTTTCCAGCAGACCGACAATCCACTGGACATGGTGATCCAGGGCAAGGGATTCTTCCAGATCCTGATGCCGTCCGGCACCATCGCTTACACCCG
>JBBIVT010000005.1:39123-47461 GCA_037439565.1 Acidobacteriota bacterium
GTGGTGGAGGAATTCATCAACATGATCAGCAGCCAGCGGGCTTATGAAGCCAACTCCAAGGTGGTGAAAGCCGCCGACGAGATGTATCAACAGGTCAATAACATCGCGTCATGAGACTGGCCTGTTTTTTTGCCGCGGCCTCGACGGCACTCGCCTGCCAGACGATCGATGGGGACCGCATTTTCGCGAGGGATTTGGCCGCCGCCAGCGCGCCGTTTGGCTCGCTCGATCCCGGCGTCGACATCGGCGCTGCGCCCGCGGCGGGCGTGCAACGGGTGATGCAGCCGGATGAGTTGGTGCGGCTGGCGCGCCAGTACGGCATCGCTCTCGCCGCGCCCGCCAGCGCGGTGTGCTTCGAGCGCGCCACCCAGCCGCTGACGGCGGATCAATTGCTGCCTGCGTTGCGCGAGGCCCTGAACATCGAACGCGCGCAAATCGAGATCCTCGACTTCAGCCGCTTTGGCGTGCCGCGCGGAACGCTCGACTTTCCAAAAACGGGCCTGATGCCGAATGGCCTGTGGCGCGGGCGCGTGCTGTACGATCAAGGCCACAGCATGCCTGTTTGGGTCAAGGCGCGCATCACGGTGGAACGAACCTGGGTGGAAGCCGCGGAAACGCTGGCGGCAGGCAAGGCCATCGAGCCCGCGCAATTGACTCTTAAGACGGGGCCCCGATTCCCATTTGAAGCGCCGCTGATCGACTCGCTCGATCTGGCGGCCGGACGGCGTCCGGTGCGCACGCTTCCGCCTGGAACGCCCGTTGCCGCCGCGATGCTCGCCCTGGCGCACGAGGTCGAGCGAGGTGATATCGTCACCGTCGAAGTGAGGGCGGGGGCGGCGGTGTTGGCGTTTCAGGCCACGGCGCAATCCTCCGGAGGCAAGGGGGATTCGGTCCTGGTGAAAAACCCTGAAAACGGGCGCCCGTTCCTGGCGAAAATCCAGGATAAAGGCCGCGTCCTGGTGGAACGATGAAACCGGCTCTATTTCTGATTCCGATTGCTGCATTCGCGCAGCTTGGCGCGTCGCCCGGCTCCCTTTACTCGGCTTCGGGCCGCCTGGCCGACGCCGCCCGCGACGTGCGCGCCGGCGAAGTAAACGACATTGTGACCATCGTGGTGAATGAGGCGGCTTCGGCGGTGGTCAGCGGCGCGTCGAATTCTTCGCGGAAGACGTCGGTCAATACGTCGATTACAGGCGCCGCCGGGGCGCTGAGCCCGAGGCTGACGAACCTGCTGGGTGCAACCAACGATGTCCAACTGGCCGGCACCGGAACGACGTCGCGCAACCTGACGTTATCCACGACCATCTCGGCGCGGGTGGTGGAAGTGCAGCCCAATGGAACGCTGGTGGTGGAGGGCACGCGCGATATCGGCGTCAACTCCGATAAGCAACAGCTCACCGTGCGCGGTCTGGTTCGGCCCGCCGATTTGAGCTCCAGCAACACGATCAACTCCGTGCAGGTAGCCAATCTGCAAATTAAGGTGAACGGCAAGGGCGTGGTGGGCGATGCGGTGCGGCGGCCGCACTTTCTCTATCGCCTGCTGCTCGGGTTGCTGCCGTTTTAGCGAATCATGAAAAAAATTGCCGTCCTTCTGTTGATCGCCGCGCTCGACGCCTCGCCCGAGGGGGCGCGCATCAAGGATTTCGCCTCCATCGAAGGCGTGCGCGACAACCAGTTGATGGGTTACGGCGTGGTGGTGGGCCTGGCCGGGACGGGAGACAAGCAGCTCACGCTATTTTCCACGCAGACGCTGTCGAATCTTCTGGAGAGAATGGGCGTTACGGTGAATCCGATCCTCATGCAGGTGCATAACGTGGCTTCCGTGATGGTCACGGCCACCCTGCCTCCGTTCGCGCAGCCCGGCACCAGGATCGACGCAACGGCGGCGGCCATCGGCGACGCGACCAATTTACAGGGAGGTATCCTGCTGCTGACGCCGCTCAAGGCGGCCAATGGAGAGGTTTATGCGGTGGCGCAAGGCCCCGTGGTGACGGGAGGCTTTATCGCGGGCCGGGGAGGCAATTCGCAGACGGTGAATCATCCCACCGTGGGCCGCGCGCCCGACGGAGCGATCGTGGAGCGCGCGCCGCCCTCGCTCGAGCCTTCGTCGCATTTGAAATTGCAGCTCCGCCAATCCGATTTCACCACCGCGGCGCGCCTCGTCGAAGCCATCAATACACATTTCGCGCAGCCCGGCGTGCCCATCGCGCGCGCGGAAAGCCCGGGGCTTCTGGTCGTCGATGTGCCTCCGTCGTATTCCACCCGTACGGTGGAGTTCATCTCGGAAATGGAGTCGCTGCGCGTCGACGCGGATCGTCCGGCGCGGATCGTGATCAATGAACGCACGGGAACCATCGTCATGGGTAAGGACGTGAAGATCACGCCGGTGGCCATCATGCACGGGGCGCTCAGCGTGGAGATCCGTACCAGGCTGGAAGTTTCGCAGCCCGGGGCAATGTCCAACGGAACCACGCAGGTCGTGCCGCAGACGACCGTCGACGCCAAGGATCCGAAGGCCAAGAGCCTGGTGCTCGAAAAAGGCGCAACGGTGGAGGAACTGGTGCGCGCGCTTCAAGCGATCGGGTCGACGCCGCGCGACGTGCTGGCCATCCTTCAGGCCATGCGCGCCGCTGGAGCGCTGGAAGCGGAGATTGACGCGATATGAAAATCGATTCTCTGGCCGCGCCTGTTCCCGAAGCCCCAGCCACGAAAGTGGAGGGCGCGGCGAAGCAGTTTGAGGCGCTCCTGATTGCGCAGATGCTGCGTTCCGCGCGCGAGGAGACCGAGGACCAGGACTCCACCGCGTCCACCATGCAGGATGTCGCCGATCAACAGTTCTCGCAGGTCTTGGCCAATCATGGCGGCTTGGGGCTTGCCAGACTCGTGGTAACAGGACTGCAAACGCCATCGGTTCAACCGCCGGCCGCACCGCGCGCGATGCAGATCACGCGCGAATTCTGAGAATTCTTCTCCTTCCTTTTCCTGGTTTTATCGTTTACACGCGCGCGGCCAGACGGGATCCGCGTCCCATCCTGCAAGCGGGAGGAGATTATGGGACTATCCGTTACCACGCCTGGCGGGGGCGCGCCAACTCCGGGGCAGGCATCCGCTGCGAACGCGTATCAGGCGCTATTTGATACCGCATATTACGCGTCCAAGGCGCCGGCGTTTCAGCCGCTTTACAACACACGCGCGGGCGCGCTGATGTCCGCTGCCGCGCCGCTTACGCAGGATCAGGTCAACGCGTTGGTCGCGCAACTGCTCGCGCAGGGGTACGTGATCGATGAAGAGATCGACTTTCTCGGCATGGATCCGTACACGATCATGTACTGCCGCCAGCAGTATGGCATTCCGTGGGTGTATCCGGGCCTTGGGAATGTCCTGACATCGCCCGAGTCTGGCGTCACGCCAAGCGGCCCCATACCGGCCGGAGCCATCAAGACGAGCACGCTGATTTCAGACTATCCACCGTATCCGGTTCCGGCCAGCGGCGGGCCCGTCACGCCGCCCACCCCCGAAGCCGCGAATCCCGTCGGCATTCGCATCATTGCGCAGGTTCCGGCACAGCCGAATTTTGTCGGCGATGTATTCCGGTGCGCCGTTCCGAATGACGGCTACGGCTACGGCGCGACGTGGAGAGGGACCACCGGCTTGTTTAGCGGGACTTGGACGAAGGAAGCATTGGAAGCCGGGATGATGACCGTTTGGACAAAGACAGCCTAAGGAGAAACATCGTGAAAGCAAACTTACAGCAGGCCATCGACCTTCTCGGTCAGGCGCAGACCTTGATCGACACCAACGTGAACGCCCTCAGCGGCAGGATCGACGCCTCAACGTTCGACCCGTTGTTCGCGTTCATGGAGACGCAATCGGACCGTACCCTGGCCGGGATCATCAAGCAGCTACAGCCCTTGGTGGATGCGATTCCGGACGGGATTTAGAGACCTTTGCGGGCCTTGATCCCGGCCAGCAGTTTGTCGATCTCCTCTTCCTTGCCGAGCGCGGCCAAGCGTTCCTCAATGTCATCCGTCGCGATGGCCGATTTCGCCTGGCCCACCGCTTCGGCGCGCCGGACTTTGTCCTTCACGCGATCAAAAGCGGCGGTTTTGGGAGCATCGGCGATGCTCATCTGCGCGTCGCTTGCTCGCTCCAGGGCGCGTGCGCGGCGATGCTGGGCGATCAACACATCGCTCTTGTTCTGCGCCTCGGCAAGCTTCAATTCCAGCTTGCGCAGCGCTGTCTTCAGATTTTCCACTTGCGCGGTTTGGTCGGCGACTTGCTCGGCGAAGCTGGCGGCGACGCTTTTGGCCGCCAGCGAGCGTTCGAGGGCGGCTCGCGCCAGATCGTCCTGTTGTTTTCCGACGGCCAACTCCGCCTTGCGGACCCACTCCTCGGCGCCGTCTTCATGCTCCTTCTTTTTCCGGATCAGCAGGTGCTGGTCGGCGATCGAAATCGCCACCTGCGTCTTGACCTGCAGCAACTGGTTCTGCATGTCCAGAATCACCTGCTTGATCAGTTTTTCCGGATCTTCCGCTTTATCGATCAAATCATTTAAATTCGCGCGAACCAGCGTCGCTACGCGTTCCAAGAGGGCCATAAATTTACTCCTTCTCTGTTTTCGGCGTTTCTCCGATGGTCTTCACTTTTCCTAACAGCTCCGACATCTTCATGCCGCTGAGCGTTTCAAACAGGGCGGGGATCTGCGCCGCGATTTCGGTGAGATCGCCGGTGACCTTGTGCATACCGGCCGACGGTCCATTGCCCGTGGACACGATGGTGATCTTGTCGACGTTGGCCAGGGGCGCGGACAGCGCCTTCACCACCTCCGGCATGTTGGTGATCAATTTATCCACCACCGCCGCCTGATTCCACTGCTGATACGCCTCGGCCTTCACGTTCATAGCCTTGGCCTCGGCCTCGCCTTTCTTGAGGATGATCTCGGCTTCCGCCTCGCCTTGCGTGCGGATGGAGGACGCGCGGCCTTCGGCCTCCCAGATGTTGCGCTGGCGATCGGCGGCGGCCAGCGTCTCGATGCGCTTTCGCTCCGCCTCAACGCCCTTGAGGACAGTGGCGGCCAACTCGCGCTCGTGGCGCAGAATCTCGGCTTCCTGTACCTTGATTTCCTGTTCCTTCTCCACCTGACGGACTTTCACGGCCTCGGCCACCACCTGCTGCTGCATGATGTTGGTCTGAATGTCGTAGGCCTTGTCGGCTTGCGCCTGCTGGCGTTTGGTCATTTCCAGGTATTGCGCCTTCTTCACTTCGAGATCCCGCTGGGACTCGGCTTGCTTCGCCAGGGACAGTGTCTCGGCGAGCACTCTTTCCTGATCGGCTTGCGCTTTTGCGACCGCGGAGGCGCGGGAGGCCTCGGCGCGTTTGATGGCCGTGTCCCGCTCGGCTTCTGCCTGCGCGATTTCCGCGTCCCTCTTGATCTTGGCCACGTCCGGGCGGCCCATGTTGGTGATGTAGTCGTTCTTGTCGCGAATTTCCTTAATGGTGAAGGAAATCACTTCCAAGCCCATCTTGGTCATGTCGTCGGCGCAGGTGGCGCGGACGCGATCGCCCACCATTTCGGGCTCCTTGACTATTTGCTCGACCGACAACTGGCCGATGATGCCGCGCAGGTGGCCTTCCATCACGAGTTTTATGAGGCCCTGACGCTCGTCGTCGTTTTTCGTCAAAAACTGCTCGGCGGCGGTGATGATGGACTCCGGATCCGACTTCACCTTGATCTGCGCCACGGCTTCGACCGTGACCGCGACGCCCTGCATCGTGTACAAATCCTGCTGCGGGGCGACGTCGAACGACATCAGTTGCAGGGACAAATCGCGATAGGTTTCAAACATGGGCAGGATGAAGGTGCCGCCGCCCTTAATGATCCGCGTGTTGCGATACCCGTAAACGACCAGCGCCTGGTGCGGTCCGACCTTGCGATAAACGCGCGCCAGCGAGGTCAGCGCCAGGATAAAAACCAGGAAACCAAGCACCACAACAACAGGCCACGCTTTCAAAACTTCCATAAACCCTCCGTATCCTTTCATTCGCCCCGCAGCTCATCCCAGAGCCGGACGTAGGCGATGCCTTTCTCAAAACGCGTCACCACAACTTCCGTGTCTCGGGGAATTTCCGCGCCGTTTTCGCTGCGCGCGGCGATGGCGCAGCGTGCGCCCGCGCGGGAATACATCAGTTCGCCGGTGCCTCCGGCGCGAATCGGGCTGGCCACCTTACCCAGCACCCCGATCATGTCGTAGTCGGCCGGGTCGAGAGGCTTATCGTGCGCCGTCAGCTTTGCCAATGCCCAGAAGACCGCGGCCGCGCCGCACAACCCGCCCAGGCTCGCGAGGGTGAGCGCCAGATAGGCCCAAATGTTTGAATACCGTTCGATTAGGTAGCCCGTGCCGCCGAACCATGCGAGAAACACCATAACGGTCGCCGGATTGAGCAGCTTGCCGAATCCTGGATGATGCGCGTGTGTGTGGACATGGGAAAGCCGGATGCTGCCGGCAAGAAACATCAGCATGCTCAACCCCACGCCGATCAGGAAGGCCGATAAGTAAAATTGTTCCCAGCTCATACCGCCTCCTTGAGCCTGGACGCGTGGTTGGACGCCGGGTTCAGCACGTGCAGCAGCCGATCCACCAGTTCCGGCGTCGCCAGGATCTCCCGCAGCAGCACCAGGCACTTGCGCGAATCGGCATGCTTCGCCAGCGCCAGCAAAGCGCCGCTCACCTCCCGGTCGCGCGCGAACCGCTCCGCGCCGCCGATCAACCACAAGTCGAGCTGGTCTTCCTCCACCTGTACGCCGCTGAGCAGTTCGGTGTGAAATCCCTCCGGATCGTCCACCAGATAACCGGGGTGGACGCCAAAAAACTTAGCCAGCAGCATGCGCGTCGCGTTGGTGAGATGCGGCCGCGCGCCGCTTTCAATCTGCGACAGATAGGACTGGCTGATGGTCCTTTTCATCTGCCTGGCGATGGCGCGGACCACCTCCTGCTGCGTCATCTCCCGGTCCAGGCCGCGCAGAGTGCCCTCGACCAGGCGTAGGTAACGGATCTTCTCTCCGAGCCGCATATTGCAATATGCAATTATAATATTGCAATATGCTATATCTTGTCAAGAGGTACTCCGGCCGAGGTGTGTGCGCGGTGCTCCCAGGGCTAGGAAACGGCGTCGCGGAATTGGGCGGTGTCGGTGTACTGCTGGAACCGCGCGATCTTGCCGTCCTTCATCGTGAAGACGTGGGCGAACTGGGCGATCACGCTTTTCCCGGTGGCCTTGTGCGTCGCGCGATAACGGCCCTGGCTGATGACGGTATCGCCTTCGGCGGTCATACGCTCCGGTGTGGCGGAAAAGCCGTTCCATTCGCCGGCCAGGCGCGCGAACACGCCCATCAGGATCGCCTGCGGCCCGACGTACGGGTTACGATCGGCGTAAACGAAGTTTTCCGCCTCATTCCAGGCGCACTGTGGATCGAGCAGGCTCAACACGGCCGGGATATTGCCGCCGGCAACGGCATCGTAAAAGGCCTTGACGGCCTGCTTGTTGTCTGACAAGTTCTCTCCTTCGGCCTGAGCCAAAACCCAGTCGCCTTGTGTATTATAGATGAATGCGCGTTCTCGCTTCTTTTGCGATTTTTTCCATGGTGCTTCTGGCTCAGCCTCCGCAGGACAAGGGGCAGCATCCGCCGCCGAAGAACCTCCAGGTACTGACCCCGGATGAGCTGCACAGCGGCGTGATGCGCCAGTACACTGTGGCTTTGGGTGGGAACTGCCAGATGTGCCACGTGCAGGGCGATTTCGCCAGCGACGAGAATCCGCACAAGGGCATCGCGCGCAAGATGATCACCATGACCAAGGAGATCAACGCGAAGTTCCCCGACGGCAAGGAGCATGTGACGTGCTACACCTGCCATCGCGGCTCACATGAGCCGGCCATGGCTCCCCCGTCCGCCGAAACCAAGCCCGCGCAGTGACGCGGTGCCTTTCGACGGATTGAGGGTGTTGTCGCTCGAAAGCCGGCGGTCGGCGGAGATCGAGAAGTTGATCCGCGCCCAGCAGGGAAATCCGTTCGTTGCGCCGTCGATGCGGGAAGTGGCCCTTGCAGACAATCAGCAAGCCTTCACGTTCGCCGAAAAACTTTTTGCCGGCGAATTCGACATGATGGTCCTGCTGACGGGCGTGGGGACACGGCTTTTAAATGACGCGCTCTGCACCCGTTATCCCGACGACGCGTTCAAAAATGCGCTCCGCAAGCTGGCCGTGGTGGCGCGAGGATCGAAGCCGTTGGCGGTACTGCGCGAATGGGGCATTCCCGCCGCCGTGACCGTGCCGGAGCCCAA
>JBBIVT010000005.1:47561-86372 GCA_037439565.1 Acidobacteriota bacterium
CGTGGCGGGGGCGCTGGCGGCGCTGGCGAGGTTCGGCTGGCGCGACGCCATGGGATTTGCCTGCGGCGCGGCGATCTCCTATGTGAGCTATCTGTCCTGGACGAGACTGGCGGAATCGATCGGAGTTTCCGGAAAGGCTCCGGCGCTGGGCTCGGCCGTGTTTCTGGCTCTGCGCTATGTGCTGATTGGCGTGGCAATCTATGTTATGATCGAGTTTTTGAGAAGCACTCCGGGGGTGCTGATCGCAGGGCTATTGACCTCCTTCGTGGCCTTGATTTTGGAACTCCTCTGGGGGACCTTGAGTCCCAAATAAAAAAACATTTTCTATGGCAGCAGAACATGAGCTGGCGCTGACCGCGCTGTTCAACGACCACTTGGCCGGACCGGCCAACGCCGTGCTCCGCATGGTAGGAGTGACGGCCGAAGATCCGCAGCGCCCCTGGGAAAACTGGATGGTGATGGAGCTGCTGGTGGTGGCGCTCATCATGATCACGGTAGCCATCCTGCGCAGCAGGCTCTCGGCGGACAAACCGGGCGCGTTACAGCACATTTTCGAGATCGTCTACGAATTCATCGACGAAACGATCAAACAAGTGGGAGTGCATCACGGTGAGCGTTTCATCTACTACGTCGGGACGATTTTTATCTTCATTTTGTCGATGAACCTGATCGGACTGGTCCCTGGACTCGACTCGCCCACGAACTATATTTATGTCACGGTGGGCCTGGCGGTCCCGACGTTCTTGTATTACAACTTCGTCGGCTTGCGCGAATTCGGGTTCGGGTATTTGAAGCAGTTCATGGGGCCGGTGGCGTGGCTTGCGCCGCTGATGATTCCCATTGAAATTATCAGCCACTTTGTGCGGCCGCTTTCGCTCAGCGTTCGTCTTTACGGCAACATGTTCGCGGGCGAGCAGGTGACGGGTGTGTTCCTGCGGCTGACCTATGTGCTGATTCCGGTGATTTTCATGCTGCTCCACGTGTTCGTGGCGCTGGTGCAGACGTACGTGTTCACGCTGCTGACGACGATTTATCTGGGCGGCGCGACGTCGGAAGAGCATTAGAGTTTTAACCGCTCAAGCGTGAGCCCTCCTCGCCCCCGCGCTGGATGGGAACCACCTCCTTGGCGGAATTTTAGTAGAGGAGAAGAAACAATGCGTAACAAGATGATGATGCTGATGCTGCTGTTTCTGGTGATCGCGGCGGTACCCGCGTTCGCGCAGGGCACGGCGCCGGCAAGCGGCATGGGCGCCGGCGAGCTGAAGGCTGCCGGACTGGTGATCGGCATGGCGATCGCTTCCGGCCTCTGCGGACTCGGCCAGGGCAAGGCCGTGGCGAGCGCAGCAGAAGCGGTGGCGAGGAATCCTGGGGCCCGTGCGGGCATTCAGACGCTGCTGGTGCTCGGCCTGGCTTTTATCGAATCGCTGGCCATTTTCACGCTGTTGATCGTGTTCACCCGTTAAGTTTTTCGGGCGGGCCGGGAAACTGGCCCGCTTTCCCCTCATGTTAAAGCTGCAAGGTATTTTCCCTCCCATCGCGACCCCGTTCGATCACAATGGCGACCTGTACAAGGTCAAGGTCCAGCATAACGTCGAGAAGTGGAACCGGACTGGTTTAGCCGGCTACGTTGTGTGCGGATCGACGGGTGAGAGCGTGTATCTGACCACCGAAGAAAAAGTCCATCTGTGGGAATGGGTGGCCGAATCCGCCGCGCCGGAGAAACTGCTCATCGCCGGGACGGGCGCGGAAAGCGTCCGGGAAACGGTGGACCTGACGAATCGCGCCGCCGGTATCGGATACAAGGCCGTGATGGTGCGAACGCCGTTTTATTACCGGAACCAGATCAATCGCGACGACGCGCAGATGCTGTATTTCCGGGCTGTGGCGGACGCGGCGAAGATTCCGCTGATGATTTATAACTGGCCGCAGGTGACCGGCGTGGATATTTCGCCCGCCGCCGTGGCCGCGCTCTCGGAGCATCCAAATATCATCGCGATCAAGGAGAGCTCGGGAAATCTCGAAAAGGTCATGCAGATGATCCGCGAGGTGAAGAAGGGTTTCCAGGTGCTGGTAGGCTCGGCCCCGACGCTTGCGCCATCGCTGGCGGTGGGTGCGGTGGGCGCGGTGCTGGCGTACGCGAACGCTGCGCCGTACTCCGTGATCGCGATCTATGAAGCGCACCGCACACGCGAGACTGAGGCCGCCATGGACTGGCAGAACCGCATCGCGCGGGCCGCGCAACTGGTAACCGCCAAGTACGGCGTGCCGGGGCTGAAATATGCCATGGATCTGAACGGATATTACGGCGGCAATCCCCGGCTGCCGCTGACGCCGATCGGGCCGGAGGCGAAGAAAGAGATCGAGCAGGCGTTCGACGGGATCAAAGGTTGAGATAAATTTCCTCCGCCCCCAGAATTTCCTCCACATCCAGCACCCGCCGCGTCCGCCCTCGGCCTCGCACAGCGCCGCTGCGAAAATCTTTCTGACGGAGATCGATCACCTCGGAGACGTGCTCGGCGATGAAGCCCGCCAGACGGTCTTTCGTTTCTACCACGACGATGAGCGGCTCCCTCCCGCGCCATCCTCGCGCCAGGCCGAGCTTTGCGCCCAAATCGACCACGGGAAAATCGCGGCCGCCCAGCGCGGCGAAACCGCAAATCCACGAGTCCTGCGCCCGAGCGGCGGCCATCTCATTTAACGGAAGGATCCCACACACCGGATCCGCGCGCATGGCGAAGTCGCGGCGCGCCACGCGGAACGTGAGATATTTCCCGGACTTGTAGGCCGGCGCAGTCTCCACCCGAGACTCATCGGCGAGAAGCGGGAGGATAATAGAAGAAGCCCCCATGTTTCGAGCATTCGTTCTCCTTTTGTCGTCTTTTCTTTCGTGGCAGCAGACTCCGCCGCCCTCGGCCGCCGCCGATCCGGACGTCGAGTTTGTCTGCCCGATGGACAAGGATGTCCGGTCGAAGACGCCGGGTAAATGTCCTCGCTGCGGCATGACGATGGTGGCCAACCTTCCCGACGCGCGCGAATTTCCGGTGCACATCTCCACCGCGCCGAAGTTCCTCAAACCGGGCGAGGAATCGCTGCTGACGTTTCGCGTGGAGGATCCGGCAACAGGCAAACCGGTGCGCGATTTTCAGATCGTGCATGAGAAGCTGTACCATCTGTTCGTCATCAGCCAGGATTTGGAGTTTTTCGAGCATGTGCATCCAATCATCCAGGCCGACGGGTCGTTCGAACTCAATGTGACCTTTCCGCATCCGGGTTTTTATCGCGTGCTCAGTGATTTTTACCCCACCGGCGCGACGCCGCAGTTGATCGAGCGGACGATCTTCGTTTCCGGCCAGGGAAAGATGATGCGACTAGCGGAATTGACCACGGACCTTGCGCCGAAGACGCTGGAAAACCTGCAGGTCACGCTCACCACCGATCCCCCGGAGCCGATCGCCGGCATGAAGACGATGATGTTCTTCCGCCTCACGCCCAACGACGGGATCGAGCCCTACATCGGGGCTATGGGGCACATGCTCATTGCGAGTAGCGACCTGGTGGATTTGATCCACACACACCCGTTTCTGGTGACCGATCCGGAGAAAGGCGCGGTGAAGCAGATCCAGTTCAACGCGATTTTTCCGCGGGAGGGGATGTACCGGATGTGGGTGCAGTTCCAGCGCAAGGGGGTGGTGAATACGGCCATCTTCACGATTCCGGTTACAGTATTAAAGTGACGTCCTACGAAATCGAAAATGCCGAAGCCCTGCTGACGCCCGCGCTGGCGATTTACCCCGAAATCGTCGAGGGGAACATTGCTGCCACGTTGCGTCTGTTTGGAGGCGACGCCAACCGCTGGCGCCCGCACCTGAAAACCGCCAAGCTCGGGTTCATCATGCGGAGGCTCTCCGGGAAGGGCGTGGTGAACGCGAAATGCTCGACGACGGTGGAACTCGCCGCGGCCTGCGAGGCGGGCATGAAGGATGTGCTGCTGGCCTACGCGGTGGTCGGCGCGAACGCCAGGCGCGTGCTGGAGATCGCCGCGCAGTATCCGCAGGTCCGCATGTCGGTGCTGGTCGAAAATGTGGAACAAGTGAGGATCTGGGCGGGCAGCCGCATCGGCATTTTTGTCGACGTGAACCCGGGCATGGATCGCACCGGCATTTCGGCCGATGGAATGGAGGCGATCTTGCAGGTTGTGCGCGCGGCGGGATCGCAATTCCGGGGCCTGCATTTTTACGACGGCCACATGTCCGCGCCCGCGCTCGAGGAACGGGAGAAGCTCGCGCATCAGGGCTATGACCGGCTCATGAAAATCGTGGAGGCGGTGGAGGCCGCGGGATTTTCGATCGGGGAAGTGATCACCTCCGGCACGCCCGCATTCCCATTTGCCGCCAATTACGGTCCCTTTCAGCACGGGAAGTTCGTGCACCGCGCCTCTCCGGGAACAGTGGTCTATAGCGACGCGACGAGCCTGAAGCAGCTTCCCGCCGAATGGGGTTATCAGCCGGCGGCCGTGGTCGTTTCGACCGTGGTGAGTCATCCCAAGCCGAACGTGGTGACCTGCGATGCGGGGCATAAGAGCGTCTCCGCCGACGCAGGCGTCCCGACGTGCGTGGTAGCCGGCAGAGCGGATTTAACGCCGTTGAAGCCCAGTGAGGAGCATCTGCCGATTGAAGTATCGGGCGGGCCGGTTCCGGCCATCGGCGAGCTGCTGTACCTGATCCCCCGCCATGTTTGCCCGACGGTGAATAATTTTGACGACGCGGTAATCGTGGAGCACGGCCGCGTGGCCGGCGTGGAGCATGTCACAGCGCGGGGTCATGAGAATCCGCTACGGGCGACCTCGCGTTGACATCGCTCCCGCGCGCGGTGTAACTTGGGGGAATTCGCCAGCGGCTCCTTGTTTGAGAATGCGCTATTGTGGATAGACCAAACAGGTTGATATGCGACGGCTGATTCCCGTTTTTCTCGCTCTTCCCATCCTGATGCAGGCCCAGGGCGGCCGCGGCCGTGGAGGCAATGGCCCGGCGGAACCCAAGCCCGCGGTCGAGGAGGGCATTCCCGTCACTGATCCGCTGGTGATCGCCAAGTGCAGCGGCTGTCATAAGAAGGACGAAAAGGGCAACCTTTCGCGTATTTCCTGGGAGCGCACCACGCCTGAAGGCTGGCAGGAAGCCATCAAGCGCATGGTGCGGTTGAACGGACTCGAACTGAAGCCAGAAGAGGCGCGCGCGATCGTCAAGAGCTTGAGTACGGATCACGGTTTAGCGCCGGAAGAGGCGAAGCCGGTGATGTACTTCGTCGAGCACCGCATTCAGGACGAGGAATTTCCCAACGACACACTGCGTGAAACCTGCGCGGCGTGCCATCCCATCGCGCGGGCGCGTTCCTGGCGCAGGTCGAAAGAAGAGTGGGACCTTCTCGTCGAGATGCATCGCGGATACTATACGGTTTCGGAACAGTCTTTCCGCGGACGCGGAGGACGCGGACCCGCCGCGCCCGGCGTTGACATGCGTCCGCCATCGGACCAGGCGGTGGAATATCTGGCGAAAAACTATCCGGTGAACACGCCCGAATGGGCCGCCTGGCGAGCCCGGATGCGCGCGCCGAAGTTGGCGGGACGCTGGCTGATCGACGGGTATGAGGCGGGACGCGGCAAAGTCGTCGGCGAGATGGCGATCGAGCCAGGTCCAGCCGAAGACGAGTTCACCACCAATGTGAAATTGACGTACTTAAAGGACGGCCGGACAGTGACGCGCTCCGGCAAATCGCTGGTGTACACGGGTTATTCCTGGCGTGGCCGTTCCACCGCGAAGGCAACCACGGAGCCCTCGCCCGCGGCTGCGGGAGGCGTGCCCGCAGAGATGCGGGAAACCATGTGGATCGCGCCCGACCAGAATTCCATGGAGGGCCGCTGGTTCTGGGGCGCCTATGAAGAATTTGGCGTCGATGTGACGCTGCGGCGAGCCTCGGACGGGTTGACGGTCACGGGCACGGATGTCTCCATGCTTAAGACCGGCTCCACTTCGCAGCGTGTGAAGATCTACGGCGACAATTTCCCCAAGCTTTCCGCCGCCGATATCGACTTCGGCAACGGCGTCACGGTGAAGCGCGTGGTGGAACAAACGGCGCAGCAGGCCACCGTGGAGGTGGATGTTGACGCGAAGGCCATCTCCGGCAAGCGCGATGTGGCGGTGCGGCGCGCGGTTGCGCCGAACGCCATCGCGGTGTACGACAAAATCGACTACATCAAGGTCTCGCCCGATACGTCGCTGGCGCGGCTGGGCGGCATCAAGTTCCCGAAAGGCTATCAGCAGTTTGAGGCCATCGCCTACAATCGCGGCGCGGACGGCAAGCTGCATACCGCCGACGATGTGGAATTGGGCCGCGTGGACGCGGAGTGGTCGGTGGAGGAATTTTACGCGGTCTACGGCGACGACGATAAGAAGTTTGTCGGCACGATGAGCCCCACGGGATTCTTCACGCCGTCGGTGGAAGGCCCCAATACGGAGCGCAAGTTCAGCCGCAACAACTATGGCGACGTGTGGGCCGTGGCGACGTACAAAGGCGCCTTGGATAAGGACGGCAAGCCTCTTACCGCGCGGTCGTATCTGGTGGTCGCGATTCCGCTGTACATCCGCTGGGACGAGGCGGAGGGGCCGAAGTGATTTTCACGAAGGGCGAATTCCACGCGTTTTCAGGCGGCGGACAGCGTTTCGTCTACACCGTCCCCAGTGCGGGGATTTTTGGGATCGACGACGCGGCGGCGGCGGTCATCGAGCGGCTGGAGCAGGCTGACGCCTCCGATGAAGAATTGCTGGCCGTCGCCGGCCGCGAGACCATCGGCGAACTCTACCAGTCCCGCATCATCACCACGGGGCAAGGCTTTGTCGATCAGCCGCAGCCGCTGCCCGGCGTGTTTCCCTTGCAAACCATGGTGATGAACCTCACCAATCAATGCAATTTGTCCTGCCAGTATTGCTACGAATTCGGCGAGGACAAGGTCGCCACGCCCGAAGGCAAGCCGAAATTCATGGATTTTGAAACGGCCCGCGCCTCCGTCGATTATCTGTTCACGCAATCGGCCGGCCGGCGCGCGGTGCACATCACGTTTTTCGGCGGCGAGACGCTCATGAATTTTCCGCTGCTCAAACAGGTGGTGGACTACGCCCGGAAAAAGGCAGGCGAGGCGGGCCGCGCCATCGATTTCAGCCTCACCACGAACGCCACCCTGCTGACACCGGCGATCATCGAATATTTGTCCGAGAACGAGATCGGCGTGACGGTCAGCATGGACGGCGACAAGGCGTCGCAGGACAAGTTTCGCGTGTTTTCCAACGGCCGCGGCAGCTACGACATCGTGGAGCCTCGCGTGCGCGCGCTGATCAAGAATCATAAGACCCGGCCGATCGTCGCTCGCGTGACGATGACGTCGCAGGCCATGGACGTGCTCGGTACCTACCGGCATCTGAAGAACGATCTGGGCTTTCATGAGATCGGATTCGCGCCGGTAACCACGTCGCCGAACCGTTTGTATTCGATTGACAATCCGGGGCTCGATTCGGTGCTGAAACAGTTCGGCGTGCTTGCCGACGAATATCTGGAACACGCGCTGCGCGGCCAGCATCACGGATTTTCGAACGTCAGCGATACGTTGGCGGAGCTGCATCAGGGCGTGAATAAGTCGCATCCCTGCGGGGCCGGGCTTGGCCTGGTTGGCGTCGGACCCTCGGGCGATATCGCTCCGTGCCATCGCTTTGTCGATTCGGACGCGCACACTCTGGGGCACGTCTCGACGGGAATCGACCAGGCCAAGCAGAACGATTTTCTGTCCCGCGGGCATATTCAAACCAAGACCGATTGCCGGACTTGCTTCGCGCGCCCGGTGTGCGCCGGTGGCTGCCATCACGAGGCCTATGTTCGCTATGGCGATACGGGCCACCCGAATCTTCATTATTGCGATTGGATCCGCGGCTGGACGCACCGGTGCCTGGAGATTTACGGCGCCATCGCCGCGCGCAACCCCGATTTTTTGAGACACTTTTCCGAGAGGAAGGCCGCCGCATGAAACATCTCCGAGCCGTCAATCAAAAAGCGCGCCGCATAGAAGAGCATATCGAGCAGACGGAAAACGATGTGGTGGCGCTGCAGGGTCCGCCATCGCCCGCGGCGCAGCGTCCGCACGTGCCCATGGGGTGCGCGATTGTTTTCTCGCCCGGATGGGAAGTGGATTCCTCCGGCGGCACGGCTGGTCTCTGCCAGCCCGTCGAGCGCGATATCTACGATTGCTACATCACCTGCTACTGGCCCGCGCAGGTTCCCGATCACATGAATAATTATCCGGACTGGACCGCCAAGTGCGCGGCGGCCACCAAGGACTGGCGCAACGTGGATCTGGTGTTTCCATGAGACGACTTTTCCTCCTCGCCGCGCTGGCATCTTCGTTCGCGGCCGCGCAAGGAACGCTGTTTATCGCCACCTGGCCCCATGAAATTCAGGTGATCGATGAAGCGTCGCAAAAAGTAATCGATCACATTGAGTTGCAGACCGGTGTTTCGCACTCCATCCTGCTTTCGGACGACTATAAGACCATCTACGCCGCAACGGTGGAGAAAAACGGCATCGAAGTGATCGACGTGGCAACGCGCAAGGTGACCAACGCGTTCGTGCTCGATGAGGGCGGCAAGAAGATGCGCTTCAACGCCTGGGCTCCGGACCCAACTGGCAAGTTCCTGTACCTGATCGTGCGGCCCATTGAAAAGAAGATCGACCGTTTTGAGCAGGGCAAGCTCCAGTTCGCCGTGGTCGACCTGGCACAGAAGAAAATTGTGAAGTTCGTGGATATTCCCGGCGGCGAGGATCAAGGGATGGGCGGACGTGGCGGCGCCTTGCGCTTTTCGCCCGACGGAAAGTACCTCTATCACATGGGCAGTAAGATCACGATCTACGACGCGCAGGATTTCAAGGTCGTCGATACCATCGATCTGGCGCAGCCGCAGTTCCCCGGCATGCAGAGCGTGAACCTGGGCCAGCAGCTCGACGGATTGCAGGAACCGGGCATCTACGTTAGCCTGTTCAATTCCACCGATCCGGTGGTGCACAAGCCGATTTTTGGAATCGCCCGCTTCGACCTGAACAAGCGGACGTTCCAGTTCACGCCCATCGGGCCTGCGGCCGCGGCGATGCAAGGGCTGCACATCACGCCGGACGGCAAGACGGGCTACACCGTGGTTACCAACGGAGTGGGTGGCAACAAGCGCTCCGAATTTTGGGTGATCGACATCCCCACCGGCAAAGTGATCCGCACACAGGAGTTCGACGGCCGCGCCCGCTATGCCTTCGGCATGTCGAGCACCGGCAAGGATCTGTACATTTACGTTGCCGGATACGACATTGAAGTGTACGACCCCGCGACGCTGAAGCTGCGCAACGTGATCGACCTTAAAGCCGATGAGACGTCGGCGATGGTTGTGGTTCCCGGACGTTAAACACCGCCACATAGCCGCAGCCCACCACGGCCAGGAACATCGCCAGCACCACGCTGGTGCCCAGATTCACTTCTTCCCAGGCCGCGATCATGATGGCGATGATGACGGCGATGGCCATTTCCAGTACCCAGCGCGACTCGTCGCCGCGCGGCAGTCTGCGCAGCGTCCGCGCGAAATCGTAAAGAGCGCGCAGCAGCATCCAGACCAGCATCAGCATGGTGGGGACGCCGCGCTCCGCCGCATAGTGAATGTAGACGTTGTGCAGATGCTGATAATATCCGGTGGGGAGCTTCGTCACGTCGGCCGGCACATAGCTCCTGTAGAGCTTGCCCACTTGCTCCGGTCCCACGCCGAGCAGCGGATGCGCCTTGATCATGGCCCAGCCGATGCGCCGTGTCACGCTGCGGTGAGCGTTGGAATCTTTGTCGCCGTGCGGCTGAAAAATGGAGCGCTCCCGCTCGCCGATGCCGAAGGGGTTGATCAACATCAGAATCGCCGCTACAGCCGGCAGTGCGATCACCGTCCAGCGTTTCCACAGCCACAGCAGATAGATTCCGCCGCAGGCGGCTCCGGCCCACATGCTGCGCGTCTCGGCGGCGACCAAGGCCGCGCCGATGATCGCGCCTGCCGCGATCAGCCATGGGATCCACCTCCGGTCGCGGCAGAAAAAAACCAGGCTCCCGAGGATGAGAAGCGCCATCATCATTTCGCCGCTGAACGTCATCCAGTGGTCCAGGAATCCGGTGATGCGGTCGGCCACGTAGGCTTCGTAGAAATTCTGATTTTTGTCCACGGCATCCTCGTACTTGTCGTAGAACTGATACAGGCCCAGCCCCGCCGATGCCGTTGCGGCCGCGGCCCACGCCAGCGCCAGCCAGCGGATCTGCCGGGCGTTTTGAAATGTGCTCGCCACGACGAATACCATGGCGTAAACGTAGAATTTCTTGATCTGGGGGAATCCTCCGCGCAGATCTCCGCAAGCGAGCCAGGAGATCACCGTGCCCAGGAAAAACAACAAAATGGGCAGCCAGATGGGAGGCCAGCGCGGCTTCACGCGGAGTACGGCCATCGCCACAATCGCCGCGCCCAGCGCGATTTCGAACCCGGCGATGGAAATCACCGGCAGAACCGCCGCCGCGCCGGCCAGCAAAACGGGCACATCCTGTTTTCGCATTCCGAGCCCTCATGATAACGTAGCCTAATGGCTCTGTTCCTGACCGAAGCGGACGTCCGCTCCCTACTGCCGATGCCCGATCTGATCGCCGCGATGGACGCCGCGATGACCGCGTTTTCCGCTCGCGGCGTCGTGCAACCCGTGCGCACCGTGCTGGAGGCCGGCCGGAATCGCTTCTTCGCGCTGATGCCCGCCTTCGCGCCATCGATGCCCGCGCTGGGCGCGAAGCTGGTCACGTTTTTTGAGACGAACACGGAGAAAGGCGTGCCGACGCACCAGGCGACCATTATCCTGCTCGACCCCGAAACCGGAGCGCTCGAAGCGATTCTCGATGGCCGCTACATCACGGAAGCCCGCACCGCCGCTGTTTCCGCAGTTTCGGTCAGGAAACTCGCGCGGGAGGATGCCGGCACGCTGGCGATTCTCGGCTCCGGCGTGCAGGCGCGCAGCCATTTTGAAGCTCTGCCGCACGTGCGCAAGTTTCACGAGGTCCGCGCCTGGAGCCCGACGGAGAAGAACCTCTATCTGTTCGCGGCGGAAACCGGTGTCACGCCTTGTACGTCGGCCGAGGCTGCGGTCCGGGGCGCGGATGTGATCGTCCTCGCCGCTTCCGCGCATGATCCGATTCTATTCAACGACTGGGTCGCGCCGGGCGCGCATGTCGTCTCGGTCGGGGCCACGCGTCCCGAATTTCGGGAGATGGATCCGGCGCTGATTGCGCGCTCGCGTGTCTTCGTCGATTCCCGTGAGGCGGCCCTGAAGGAATCGGGCGACCTGATTCCGTTCGGCGGCGGGCATATCGTCGCGGAACTGGGCGAAGCCCCCTGCGCGCGCGCATCGCGCGATGAGATTACGATTTTCAAATCGCAAGGTCTGGCGATCGAAGACGTCGCCGCCGCGCACCTCGCTGTGGCGCGGGCCAAACAATCCGGAAAGGGACTCACATTATGAAGTTCGCGCTCTTGTTTCTGGCCATCCCGCTGTGCGCCCAGACGTACGACATCGTCATCGCCAATGGCCGCGTGATGGACCCGGAATCGGGCTTGGATGCCGTCCGCAACGTCGGAATTAATGGCCGCCGCATCGCTGCGATTTCTCCGCTTCCCTTGCATGGCCGGACGACGATCGACGCCAAGGGGCTCGTCGTCGCGCCCGGTTTTATCGATCTCCATTCACACGGCCAGGACGACGAAAATTATCGCTACAAGGCTCGCGACGGCGTCACCACGGCGCTGGAGCTTGAAGTAGGCGTCTCGCCGGTCGCCCAGTGGTACGCCGCTCGCGAAGGCAAAGCGTTGATCAACTTCGGCGCGACCGCCGGCCATATCCCCGCGCGCATGGCCGTGATGCACGATCCGGGAGGGCTCCTGCCCACCGGCGACGCAGCGCATCGCCGGGCCACGGCGGAAGAGCAGCACGCCACCGAGGATCTGATCCGCAAGGGCCTGGACGAGAAAGCGCTCGGCATCGGCATGGGCATCGCCTATGTGCCCACGGCCACCCATCCGGAGATTCTGAGCGTCATCCGGATTGCGGCGGATCGCAAGGCGACGGTGTTCGTCCACATGCGCTCGCCTGGCGCGATTGAGCCGGGCAGCGTCACCGAATCCTTGCAGGAGATGATCGCGGACGCCGCCGTCACCGGCGCGTCGATTCACGTCGTGCACATCACCAGCATGGCGCAGGCCCAGACGGGGCTGATGCTCGAAATGATCGCCGGAGCCCGCAAGCGTGGGCTCGACATCACCACCGAAGCGTATCCTTACACGGCCGGCGAAACGCGCCTCGATTCGGCGATCTTCGATGGCGATTGGCAGCAGAGGCTTGAGATCACCTACAAAGATCTGCAATGGGTGGCCACCGGCGAGCGGCTCACCGCCGCAACGTTCGCGAAGTACCGGAAAGAGGGCGGCTTTGTCATCATCCATTCGATCCCGGAGGAAGCCGCGCGCGAAGCAATGGCCGCGCCGGACGTTATCGTTGCCAGCGACGGCATGATTTTCAACGGCACGGGCCACCCGCGCGGCGCGGGCACGTATGCGCGCGTGCTCGGTCATTATGTGCGCGACGAGAAGGCGCTGACGCTCATGAGCGCGGTCCGCAAAATGACGATTTTGCCCGCGAACCGGTTGAAGTTGACCCAGAAGGGCCGCATCCAGGTGGACGCCGACGCCGACATCGCCGTGTTCGATCCCGCGCGGGTCATCGACAAGGCGACGTTCGAAAAGCCCAATCAGTACTCAGAGGGAATCCCGTTCGTGCTGGTGAACGGAGTGGTGGTTGTACGCGACGGGAAGGTCGTGGAGGGAGTGAAGCCGGGGCAGGGAATCAAAGCTCCCTAATAGCGCGGCACGGACGGATCGACCATCAGGCTCCAGGCCTCGATCCCGCCCGCCATGCTGTGGCAATTCTCGATGCCGTTATGCCGTAGCCAGGAGACCACGTTCAGGCTCCGCACGCCGTGGTGGCAGAAAACGATCAGCGGACCTTCATCGGAATAGCCTTCGAGCGTCTGCAGCTCCGCCGGAATCTGGCGCATGGGGATCAGATCCGCGCCGGCGATGCAGCAGAGCGCGAATTCGTCTGGCTCCCGCACGTCGATCAGGCGGAGTTTTTCGCCCGCGTTCAGCCGGCGTTTGACTTCGGTTGGAGAGATTTCCATGCGGCACGGCCCTTGGTGTGAACCAGGGGACATTTCTTTAAAACTTCTTCAACTCTTCGATCAGGCCATTTAGCCCCTTTTTGCGATAGAGCTGCAGCAGCCTCTGTTCCTCGGGCGATGGCGCGACGATGTTGCGCAGCCTTGGATCGTTCAGTTCGCCGCGTGTCGGAATCCAGTACGAACCGTCCGCGTACTCCGCGCTGGCCACGAATCCAGTCATGCCGTCGATCTGCGTTCGCTCGGAAAATTTAAGCGCCGTGTCCTGCGTCACCGCGCCCGATTTGCCCGGCGCAAGGTTCACGTCCGAGGGGATCGACGCGGCCAGAAATTCGCGCCCCTGCTGGTCCTTCACGATCCAGCCGAGTTCCAGATGCTTCACCGGGCGATCGGAGCGGTTTTGCACGCGAATATGCGGCGCGCGCGCCTCGTTGCCCGCGATGCGCGCCGAGCCCGCCGTCGGCTCCACCGGGGAATCCGGCATCTGCAGGAAAGCGAACTGCACTTCGCGCTCGGGATCGGTGTTGGTGGAGCGGCCGCGCACCATCTGCACGCCCGCCGACGGGTGTTCGCGCTGCCGGTCGAGGCCGGTCAAAACTTCTTTTTGCAATCCCTCCGCGCCGGCGGTTTCCAGCAGGTTTTTGAAATATTTTCGGTCGCGCCGGGCTTCCAGTTCCCACACCGTCATCGTGCGCCGCGAATGCAATCTGTCGGATCCGTAGAACGTCAGATCGTCGAACAGCACGCCGTCGAGCTTCACCTCGACCATTGGACCGCCCGCGCCCAAAGGGCACAACAGCGGCAGATCGATGCGCAGAGGAAAGGACTCGCCCGGTGCGACGTCGAGGCTCGGTACGGATACCGATCCCTTGCCGCCCGGCGTCACTTCCTGCGCCAGCACCGACAGCGTCACGCCCCGGATGCGTTTCTGGCTGGCATTGCGCAGCGATAGCACCGCATGCACATCCAGCACGTAAGCGCCGCCGCGAGGCGTGGCCTTCGTCTCGCTCCAATCGGAGGAGACCGCCAGCACCGGCGAATCCACCGGGAAGTCGAGCTTCCGGCCCGGCGTCTGCGCCATCGCCGACGCAGCCAACGCGAAGATGATCCAGTTACTGCGCATACACGCTCGTAATCGTCACTTGTCCCGTGTCCTGATCGACGTAATGCGCGCTGGCCGAGCCTTGCGTGCTCACCGAAACCGTCAACAGTTGCGCCGAATCCTGGGCGACGCCCAGCGCGCCTCCGTCCTTGCGCAGTTCAATCCCTTCGGGCGAGGCTTCAATCACCGGACCGCGATCGTCCAGCGCCGCGTTAGGTCCGTGCGTCAGCGCCTGCAGCACGCGATTCAGAGACTTGGCGTCCTGCGCCGGCATATTCAGCCACCACGCGCCCGCCAGCAGCGCCATTACGCCCGCCGCCATCGCCGCCGGCCGCCAGATCGGGGGAATCCGCCAGGATTTCCGATGGGTGCGCGGAGCCACGCATTCGCCCGCTTCCAGTCCCACGCGGATATTGGCCGTCATTTCCGCCGATAGCCGCGCCCAATCTACTCCTTCGGGAATTTCCGCCGACACTACGCGCAGCGCCTTTGCATCGTTCCGGAATTGATTCACCCGCTCCCGGCATCGTTCGCACTGGCGGACGTGCAAGCCAATCGAGGCGCGCTGCCACAGGCTGACATCGCCCGATGCATAGAGCGCCAGCCCGGTCTGGTTTACGTGCCTTGTCATGCCTGCCCTCTTCGCCGCGGCCGCTCCAGATACTTCCGCAGCTTCACCCTCGCATTGGCGATGTGCGACCGCACCGTCGCCTTCGAGCAATTCAATTGCGCCGCCACTTCCTCGGCCGGCAATCCTTCCACATCGCGCAGCAGCAGAGCCGTCCGCTCCCGCCCGGTGAGCGAATTTAGTCCTTCCTCCAGATACGCCGAATGCTCGCCGCGCAGCACCAATTGCTCCGGGCTTTGTTCAGGCGCGCTCGCCACCGGATCCAGCAGTTCGTCGATGTCGGAAAAGCTCACCCGGCCCGACCGCCGCAGAAAATCGATCGCCGTATTGCTGGCGATGCGCGACAGCCAGTGCGCGGCCTTGTCCAGATCCTTCAACTGATCCTGCCGCTGCAGGGCTTTAATAAACGCTTCCTGGGTCAGATCCTGCGCGTCGGCCACGTTGCCCACCATGCGGTAGATCAGCAGGAACACGCGCCGCATGTTCTGCTCGACAAACTTCGTCTGATGCTCCGAGGAAAGAGGAGCCGCGTCGAATCTGGTGGAACCGGGAGCTTCGCTCATCGTTCGTTCCCAATATAAGACGCTGGTGGCCATCTACGAGAATTGACGATGGGAGCGTCGAAAACGTGCATGCCTCACCTTCTATCGGCCGCGCTATCCTAATCATATATGAGGAAAGTCGCCGTCATCGGGATCGGCAAAACCGCCTTTGGCGCGTTTGCTGACCGGGACCTGCGTTCCCTGGCCGTCGAAGCGGGCCTTGCCTGCCTTGCCGACGCGAACGTAAGTCCATCAAAAGTAGAGGCTTTTTATCTGGGGAACTTCGCCGGGCCCTCCTTCGTGGGCCAGAACCATCTGGCTCCCTACATCGCTGGAGCCATGGGCGTCGAGCACGTCCCCTGCACCCGGTTTGAGGCTGCCTGCGCGTCTTCGGGATCGGCTTTTTTTCACGCCGTATCGGCCGTCGCCGCCGGCGTCTACGATCTGGTGCTGGTGGGAGGGGTGGAAAAAATGACCTCCCAGACCACGCCGAAAGTCACAGAAATTCTAGCCGGGGCCGGCGACATGATGGGCGAAGGCCGAGCCGGGGCGACGTTCCCCGCGCTGTTCGCCATGATCGCCCGCCGGCACATGTATCAGTACGGCACCACCCGGGAACAGCTTGCCTCGGTCGCGGTCAAGAATCACGCCAACGGCGCGAAAAACCCGCAGGCGCACATGCGCAAGGTCATCACGCTGGAGCAGGCTCTGGCCGGCAAGCCGATCGCCGACCCTTTGACCGTCTACGATTGCTCCCTGGTGAGCGACGGCGCTGCGGCGGTGCTGATCTGTCCGCTGGAGCGCGCCGCGGAGTTCACGTCGAAGCCTGCCGTTGTCCGCGGGATCGCGCAAACCTCCGATCACGTGGCTCTCGATGAGAAGGAAGACATCACCACGTTCCGGGCCGTTCGGGAGGCCGCTCAGAAGGCTTACAAAATGGCAGGCGTCACCGCCGCCGAC
Source organism: Acidobacteriota bacterium (assembly GCA_037439565.1). Taxonomy (GTDB): domain Bacteria; phylum Acidobacteriota; class Terriglobia; order Bryobacterales; family Bryobacteraceae; genus Palsa-187. Next base: position 64,115 of record JBBIVT010000005.1, read on the forward strand.
ATCCAATTTGCCGAGCTGCACGACTGCTTCACCATCGCCGAGATCGTCGCGACGGAGGATCTGGGGTTCGTCGAGAAGGGCTCGGGCGGCAAGTATGTTCAGGAAGGCCATACCGCCCTCACCGGCGAGCGGCCAATCAATACCAGCGGGGGCTTGAAATCGAAAGGTCATCCGGTGGGCGCAACCGGCGTCGCGCAGATTTGCGACGTCGTGACGCAGATCCGCGGCGCGGCGGGCGAGCGCCAGATTCCCCGTCATGACCTGGGCCTGGCGCAAAACCTCGGCGGCTCCGGAGCAACGGCCGTCGTGACCATTCTGGGGGCAGCATGAAGGGCGCGATTTATACCGAAACCACCGTTTACGCGCCGCCGGAGCAGTTCGCCGCCGACGCGCCGTATCAGCTCGCTATCGTCGCGCTGGAGGACGGCAAACGCGTCACCGCGCGCATCGCGGGCGTGCGCGTGGCCATCGGCGACGCGGTTGAGCTGGCGGAGACGCGCGACAAAATTCTCTTCTTCAAGAAATCATGAAGCTCGCCGCCAGGATGTCCCGCATCGGGACGGAGTCGGCGTTTGAAGTCCTGCGCCGCGCCCGCGCGCTGGAGGCGCAGGGCCGGAGCATCATCCACCTGGAAATCGGCGAGCCGGATTTCGAAACGCCCAGGCACGTGATCGAGGCAGGGAAGGCCGCGCTCGATCAGGGCTACACGCATTACGGGCCCACGCAAGGCTTGCCGGAAGTGCGCGCCTCCATCGCGTCCTACGTTTCCCGGACGCGCGGCATTGAGGTTTCTCCGGATCGCGTCACCGTGGTCCCCGGCGGCAAGCCGATGATGTATTTCCCGATGCTGGCTGTGCTGGAAAAAGGCTACGAAGCGATTTATCCCAACCCCGGCTTCCCGATCTACGAATCGATGATCCGCTTTTGCGGCGCGGCGCCGGTTCCCTATTCGACGCTGGCGCCGGGGTCGATCGCCGAGTCCATCGCCGCCAAGATCACCCCGGCAACGCGCCTGATTATCCTCAATTCGCCGCAGAATCCCACTGGCTCGGTGATTCCCGCCGCGGAGATTCGCGCGCTGGCCGAGGCGCTCCGTCATCGCGACATTCTGATTCTTTCGGACGAAATTTATTCGCGGATTTATTTCGGCCAACCGCCCTTGTCCATCGCCAGCCTGCCCGGAATGCTCGACCGGACGATCATCCTGGATGGATTCTCAAAGACCTATGCGATGACGGGCTGGAGGCTCGGTTACGGAGTACTTCCGGAATGGCTGGTGGAGCCGGTAAACCTGCTGATCGTCAACTCCACGTCCTGCACTGCGTCGTTTTCGCAGCGGGCGGCTATCGCCGCGCTGGAAGGTCCGCAGGACGACGTGGATAGGATGGTAACCGAGTTCCGCCGCCGCCGCGATGCGTTCTGCGCCGGCCTCAACTCGCTCCCCGGCTTTCGCTGCCCGATTCCCGAGGGCGCGTTTTATGCCTTTCCGGACATCACCGGTACGGGGCGGGCGTCAAAGGAGCTGGCCGACGCGCTGCTGAACGAAACCGGCGTCGCCTGCCTCAGCGGCGCGGCATTTGGATCCTATGGCGAAGGCTATCTGCGTTTCTCCATCGCGAATTCTCACCAGAATCTGATGGCGGCCATCGAACGCATGCGCGCGTTCCTCAAGTGAAGCTTTGGCTCTATTACATCGGCAAGGCGCGCGACGCGCACGCCAACGCCGTGGCCGGGGAGTATATCAAGCGCTCGACGCGTTACGCCAAGGTCGAGATGCGGGAGATTCACCCGGCGCGCTTCGATCCCTGGGTCAAACATCCGGCCGCCGCGAAAATCCTGCTCGATCCGGCGGGCCGCGCGCTCGATTCGGCGGCGCTGATCGCGCAGATTCAGAAATTCCACGATGTGGTATTTATCATCGGCGGATCGGACGGCTTGCCTCCCGAGTGGCGTGCGCGCGCCGATTTGCTACTCGCGCTTTCGCCGATGACCATGCCGCATGAACTGGCCCGCGTAATTCTGGCCGAGCAGATTTACCGCGCGCTCACCACCATTCACGGCCATCCCTATCCACGCTGATCAGGGTGGTGGCGGGAAAATACCAGCTCAGAATTTCGCGAAACGTCTTCCCGCGCTTCGCCATCTCCGACGCGCCCTCCTGGCACATGCCGATACGGTGGCCTGAGACCGCGCCCCGCACCGGACAATCGACGGCAAAATAGGGGTACCCCTCCGCGTTCCAGCCGGCGTCTTCGAGGGTTCTTGTCTTGCCGCCGCAGTTCGCCGAATAGAGCGTTGCGACGGCGCGGCCCTGATAGGCGGCCACCAGATCCCGCGTGTCTTCCGCGGCGCGAGCGTTGACGCTACCCGGCGCGGGAGGCTCGCGCAGAAACTGGCAGTGCGTTGTGTCGCAAAAATCGAATCCTTCATGACGATTCTTCGAGGCGGCGAGAAAAGATCTTGCCACCACTGCCTGTGCTTTTCGCGCTTCGAGCGGCGCGGAGGGCGGGCTCTCGGCGGCGACGATCGAGCCCACAGCGGTCTCCAGGTCCATCCTGACGATCGCGCGGAGATGCCCGTTTTCCTCACGCACTTCGAGCCGCCCGTGAAATTCGCGGCGGATCTTGCCCGGCACACTGAGGATAAAGGCGGCGGGCGCGCCGTCGCGGCCGGTCGCGGTGGCGGAATTCCGCAAAAGCATGGATGCCGAGCCTTCCAACGCCCGCGTGCGCCCGTTTTGCGACACGACGACCACATGGCCGCGCGCGGGATGAATTTCCAGCTCGACTGGATGAAACAGGCTGAACACGCAAATGGCGACGATCACCGGTACTCTCGTTTGAGGATCCCGGCCGCGAATTTTGCCGCCTCCGCGCCGGGGACGCCGTGAACGCGCACCAGAATCGCGATCCGGGGCTCGCCGGCGGGGGCGAGCACCATGGTGAATCCATCGCCCGCGTGCCGGCCCGGGGCGACGCATCGGGCCGTGCCCGTTTTGGCCAGCGCGCCGGGTCCGATGGCCCTGGCCGTACCCGATTCCGCAGCGAGTTTCAATCCGTCCAGAATCGCCTTTACGCGAGGTTCGGCCGGGCGCGCCGCCAATTCGCAATAGGCCCTCGCGAGCGCAAGCGGCGGGATTTGCCAGCCGTCGCTCAGCCCGATTCGCGATTCCGGTGAATCGCCGCCGGGCGGGGGAATGCCGAATTTCGCCGCGGCGACAGCCAGCGCGCCGCCATCGACTCCCCGCGCCAGTTGAAGAAAATAAGCGTTGCAAGAGTTCGCCAGCGCCTCGCGGAAATGCAATACTCCGTGGCCTTTTGCCAGCCAGCAGCGGTCCACCGCGCCATGGCATACGAATTCGGGAAACGGACCAGCCGACGCGAGCGCGGTGAATGGCTTCACCAGGGATCCCACGGGGATCGGGCGATCCGCGTCCGGCCATTCCTGCTTCAATACCTGACGCGTGCGCACGTCGAGAACCAGGTAATTCACGTCGGCCGTGAGCGCCGCGGCGAAGGCGATAGTGGCGAGAGCGATCACGGGATCAGCGTATAGACCACAACCTCGCGCAGCATCGAGCCGGTGTCGTGCCTCACGATCGATGCCGCTCCGGCGCGTTTGAACACGCCGCCAAGGCTGGCCAGGTTCCCCGAGAAAAACGGCGGTTCCGCGCCCGCCGGCGAATCTGTTTCCGCGGGCAATTGTGGGAAATCGATCCGCTCGGTGATGCGCTCGAAGTTGGGAAGCTCGCGCGCATGCCGCCATCCGGCCGCATACGCCGCTCCCGGCGCCGCTGGACGATTCCGGCGCGAAAAAACCGCGTTCACCATTTCCGCCGCATCGCCTACCACCAGCCATTTGCCTTGCACGGCGATCGCCACCGTGCCGAGGCCGTCCAGTTCTGAAACGCCGTTCGCGCCATTGCGCCACACCGGCGCCGCGCCCTGCGCCCACATTCCTTCCGCCGCGCTGCCGATGGCCGCGCGAATCACCCCGGCGTTCCAATCCGCGCTGGCAATCAGAGCGACAGCGAAATGGGGACGCACGTACACCGGATCCGCGCCGGCCATGGTCGACTGAACGTCGAGCATGGCGTCGATCTTCGCGCCCGCCAGCGCGTCGCGCAAGGGCTCTGCGGCGTCGTTGCGCTGGGCCAGCGGCGGATCGTCGATGCGCGTCTCCAGATCGGCCTCGCTGCCCGGGCCGGCGGTTTGCGCGACGGCCGGCGCGAACTTAGACTTCGGCGCGTTCGACAGGGCGGCGGGGAAGAGCTTCTCGTCGATCAGTGCCGCCGCTTGTCCGCCCGGGGGGCGAAGCCAGACACGATACAGGCCCGCGTCGTCTGGCACTGCCGCCAGGGCCTGCCCGGCGAAACTCTCCACGCTCTCGGACGATTCGGCAGGAGCCGCGCGCAACAGCACCCGCCGCTCGCGAATCTCCCCGCGCTCCCGCTCCAGATCGCTCAGGCCAGAGGAAAACTGGCCAAGTTCGCCCACGTTGCCCTGCACCCAATGGGAACGGAACTGATATGTCCGCGCGAGGACCGCCATGTTGTAGACCAGACGCACGTCTCCTTGCCCAGCGGCTGCGGCCTGCACGGAACGGATGAACCAAGGCTCAGCCGCCATCGACGGTACCGATTCGCGCGCCATCAACTGCAGCGCGCCGGCGATCAGGCTCTCCTTCGTCGCCAGCAGCAGCGTATCGCCCACATAGGCGAACGCGGCTACGCGGTGCGACGGCGGATCCTCCTTCACGAAGTAGTCGGCGTTACCCGTGTGGCGCGTCTGGTAGGCTCCCCTCGTCTTCCAAAGAGACGTGTTCAGGGCGCGCCCTGAGGCGATTCTGGTCATGTATAGAAATTCCAGCTTGCCAATGTCGTACATCGCCAGAGCGGAGCCGGATCCAGCCACGGACGTCAACAGCGCATAATCCGGGGGTGCCCCGGCGGCCGCCGCAAACTGCGTCTGCGCATCCGCCAATTTCAGGAACAATTGGGAGCGCGAAAAAGCCTGGTAATTGCCGCTATCGAGCCAGGCGGTCTTTTCCGCCGAAGTATTCCAGTCGTTCAACAGGGCGCCGAAATTGTTCGCTTCCAGATACACCACCGCTCCCGCCGGAAACAGGCTCGCCATGGGCGCGGGAGCCGGTTGCGCGAGGGCCCAGAATAAAGCCGCCAAGCCCGGCACCGCGAGGAAAATCAAGATCCGGCGCTTCATTGCGCGCCTCCTTTCGGACGCACCAGGCGATCCTGATCGATCTCATCGCCGATCACCGGACGCCTCATTTCATTGGCTGCCTCCAAATCCACTTGGGCGCGAAGAGCCGCAATGGCGCGCTGCGTGACATCGGACGGGGAAAGATGTTGCGCCATCCGGAAATACAGCAGAGCCGCGCGGGGATCGCCGAGGCGCTGTTGCGCGCCTCCTAAATCGCGCGCGATGGAGGCCCGTTCGGGCCGGTCGAGGGACGGCAGGAAGGAATCCGCGTCTTCGTCCGTGTATTCGCCGTCTTCGCGGAAATACCGCGGCATCAACTGGCGGGCCGAGGCCAGCGCCAGCTCATCGTGATGCGCCTCCACAGAGGCGTGAATCAGCAGAACGCGCGGAGTGGTGACCCGAGGGTCAGCAGAGATCATCGCCAGCAGCGCCTTCTCCCTCGCCGCGGCGTCCGCGGGAAGATTGTCCCACGGGTGCGCAGGCTTGGGCGCCGTCCCCTGCGCTTCGGCGAGGCGGCGCTTGGCGGCCTGATTCCAGGGCTCGGCTTTCACGAGCGCCGCAAGGAACTCCGCCGCTTCCGCCGGATGGTTCGTCCGTTCCAGCAGCGCGGCGGCAGGATCCAGGCCGGAAAATGGCTCGCCGGTGATCAGAACCATACGCCGCAGCAGCGTCATCGCGGCAGGCAGGTTTTTGTCCTCCAGCTTCACCTCGGCTAGCCCAAGGAAAGCGGATGGATCGAGCAGACCCGCGTTCAATTGAGAGGTGTAAACAAACTCCAGCACGCGCCGCGCGGAGACAGCATCGCCCTTTTCCGCCAGAACATTGGCCGCGCCGCGCAAGGATTCGAGCGGGGCCGGCTCCGGATACTTGGCCAATTGTGCGGCAAGCGTGCCCATGCGCGCGGCGACGCGAATTTCCATTTCCACGACCGCGCGTTCGTCTGCGCCCTGCTTGCGAGCCTCCGCCACTAAGGTTGCCGCGGCCTGCCATGATGCCGCGCCGGTACGTTGATCCAGCAGGAACGTCGCCCGGCGCATTTCCCACGCCTGAAGCTGGCGCTGAGCATTGGCGCGCTGGTCGCCGAACGATTCGGACACGCGGCGCGCGGCGCTCTCCACTACCTCTTTATACAGAATGTCCCGCTGCGCATCAGGAATCCACGTCTGTTCGACAATCGCCCCCAGAAACTGCGCCGGATCGGCGGCGGAATGGGAGAGCTGAGCAATCCAGTTCGCTCCCGCCGCCGGATCTCCGGAAGCGGCCTGGACGCCTTCCATGATTCCGTCAATTTGAAATGCTCCGCTGCGCCGGACGTACGTCCGCAGGATGGTTTCCAGATCGCCGCGCAATGCGGGGAGTTGCTTCGCTTGCCCAATGTGCCGCAGTACGCCGGGCAGATCCGTCCAGAAAGTCTGCGGAACGCGCGTGCGATCCATCATCTGCGAAAGCGCCGCGATGGCGAGCTTCCATTCGCGCACGGCGCCGGCAGGGCGGCCTTCCTTCATGGCGATTAAAGCCAGCCGGTCATGCGCGTCGGCGCGGGCCGGGTTCAATTCCAGCGCGTATTGATAATCGGCCGCATCGCCGGAATATTCAGCCAGCGTGAAATATGCCTCGGAGCGTCCTGGCGCCGCTTCGACGCTCGCGGGCAGATAATCACCGGAGCCGGGCTGCTTCGCCGCGGCCAGATATTCACCATAACGGCCGCCGTAATAAAACCACTGGCCGCCGGCAAGCTTCTGCTCGCGATCCATCGCCTTGCCCACCCGCGCGCCGACGGTCATCGGCCCGAGGATTCCAGTGAAGGCTGCGTTCACGGGCGCGGTGAAGCGGGAGAAATACAGGCCGGCCAGCGCGGTGTGGGCCTTCGTCCATAGTGGACCGTTTTTCTGGCCGCGAGCGGCGATGGCCTGCTGCGAGACCGCCGCGCCGCCATGTGAGAGAGTGTAATTCAGCATCGCGTTGGCCGAATCGGGATACGCGGCGATGGCGCCCGCCAGTCGCGCCGGTTGGGCGATCAACAACTGCGTATAACGGTCCACCATCGCGTTGTTCGCCTCGTGACGGTCCAGCAGGCGCTTCAGCGCCCGCGATTCGGCGGCCGTGTCGCCGCTGGCCCGATAGTCCTCAGCCTCCTCCAGATCGTGATGATTGGCCGTGGGCGAGGTCAGCGCGCGGTCGTAAGCCTCCAGTTGCGCGCCCAGTTCCTCGAATCTCAGGCGGTTCCGCTGCATCTCAATCACCCGGTCGATGTGCTTAGCTGAGGGCGCGGTTCCCGGCCGCGCCATTGCCGCAGCGAGCCTCCATTTGACCTCCAGATCCTCTAAGCCGGCGCTGTTCGCCAGCGTGATACGAAGCGGTTGAGTTTCGATGGACGCCGCGAACCTGGCTTTCTCCGCGGCCGGATAATTTGCCGCGATCGCACCGGCGGTTTGCGCCGTCTGCGCCGCCGTTTCGGGTTTTAGCGCGGAGAGCTTGGCAAAGACCGCCTCGTATTGATACTGCCGCGCCAGAATGCGCGCCCAAATCGGCAGCGACTCCGCCGCCGAGCGCTTCATCGCCTCCTCGGCGAATACGCGGGCTTCGTCAAGCATCCCCCAGGTTTCCAGCCTCTGCGCCGCGGTAAGGTAATTCACCGCGCTGCTGGGCCTGCCGTCGATCCAGGCCTTATTCAGAGCCGCCACAGCGTCGGCGGTGCGTCCCTGGCGCGCGCGCAACTCGGCCAGCTTATCCATCCATTTTGGGTTGCGATACGTCAGATCGTACAGCTTCTGTGCGCTGGCCGCCGCCTCGTCAAAGCGAAGCAGGCGTTCTTCCAGGTTGAGGCGCTCCTGGATCAGCTCCGGCCGGTCCGGACGCGCCGACGCCGCCCGCGTGTACCATGCCACCGCGGATGGATAATCCTCCATCTGCGTTTCGACGCGCGCCAGCACCATCGGCCAGTGGAAATCCTTCGGCGACGCGGCTGCGGTCTTCGCATAGGAGTCGAGCAGGCGTCTCGCCACGCCGTTGCGCTGGGCATAGATCGCCGCCTCGCGCGTCAACGCATCGTCCTCCGGGAACCGGTTCAGGATCTCAATGTATTGATCCACGGCGGCGGAATAATCTTTTACCCGCGTCAGGACAGGAATCAGCGCGCGGCGCATCGCCGCCGCCTGTTCAATGCGGCGCGAGGCTGGAACGCTCCCATCCTTTAAGAGTCCCTGGATCGTGGTCTCGTAGTAAGCGCGCAAGCCCCGGTCGTCGCCCTGCCGCGCGTACGTCTCGGCTTTCAGCGCGATACCCTCGGCGTTGTACGGATCGTTTGCCAGAACCGCGGTCACGATGGATCGGGCGCGATTTGGATCGCCCGATTCGTTGGCCTTGCGCGAGGCTTCCATCAGGAACGGCGCGCGATACGCCGCCGATGCGCGGCCCGCCGCCTCTTCCAACACATCCACGGAGCGCCTCGGATCTTTATTGTGCCAATGATAATCCGCCGCCGCGCGCACCACGCCGAGGATCGACGGATTTTCGCGGTACACCGCATCCATCACCGCCGCGCCTTCGGCCGCTTGCCCCCGGCCCTCGTCGAATCGCGCCAACGCGAGCCGCAGACGAAGCTTTTCCACCGGATCGGTCATGACCGCAATCTGCCGTTCGATGGCCAGTTGCTGGGCCCTGGGCAGATCGTCGGCCTGCGCGGCTTCCTCGATGCGCGCCAGCGTCTCCAGCGAATTCGCCCGGCCGGCCGCATTGAGCAAAAACGCTTCCAGGTCGTCGCGGCGGTTCTGGTTCCGGAGCAACGCGACGCGCAGTTGGAATACCCCCGGCGGAGGGTTGCGGTCTGAGACCAGGTTCGCGGTGAACTGCTCGATCTGCGGCCGCAGCGCCGGACGCCGGGCCAACAGCAAGAGGCGCTGCTCCGCGTTCGATCCCGGCTGCGCCACGGCTCCCCTGGCGTATTCGCGGATGGCCTTGGTGTAATCGCGCTGATTCTCGTAGATCGCGCCAGCCTCATAAGAGAACAGCGACTCCTGCTTCAGACGTTTGCGGCCCTCCTCGATCCAGCGCATCGCATCGCTGTAGCGATAATAGTCCCAGAAGATCGTCGCCGCCTCCAGATAGCCTTCGGGCCGCGCCGGGTCGATCTCCGGAATGCGATTCCAGGCCGCGCGAGCCTTGTCGAAATCCTCGCGCTCCGCTTCCATCTCGCCGATGGCCGTGAGGGGAGCGTGATCGCGAGGGTCAAACCGCGCCAGTTTTTCCTCCACGCCAATTGCCGTCGCGGTCAGCTTCGGATCGATCGTTCCTAGCGACCGGTAGACGGCGGCCGTTCGCGCGCCCAAGATCCGGTCCGCCGGATAATTCGATTCGAGCGAGAGAAACAGCGGCGCGGCCGCTTCGAAATGGCCCCTCCAGGCTTCTCCTTCGGCCAGGAACCGCGTTGCCGCTGGAGAGTCCTCCGCTGACGCCTTCAAGGAGCGGACGGCGTTCAATTCCCCCTCCAGGCGGCCCGTGCGCGAAAGCCGCTCGAAAAAGCGCATTCGTAAATCGCCGGCGTCATACCAGTGGCGGCGCAGAAGTGTTTCGTACGCCGCGGGATCGGCCGTTGGCGCGGTCGAATATGCCGCCATCAGATTTCGCGCGAACGCCAGATAATGGGGAAATCTTTGATACGCGTACAGGTTCAACTGGAGATAGAGCGACGGCCCCAGAGGCTGCGACGGACTGACGATCTGCTGGAAGTAGCCGTCCAACTCCGTGCCGGAGAAAATCCTCACCACGTCGCGCGTCAGCTTCGCCACGTCGGCCTGCCGCTTCTGGCGCAGATACCAGCGGGCAAGCTTGTGTTCCCAGCGATGATCCTGAAACTGCGCCATGGCGCGCTGATAGACCGCTTCGGTTTCCCCGCCCAGGTCGTTCTGTTGAAGAAACGCGGCCATCGCGTCGTACAAGCCGGGGTCGGACGCATTTCGGCCGATCTCGCGGCGGTACAACGCCAGGGCGTCGCGCGTGCGCTTCAGGGAGACCAGCCGGGCCACGTAACGGTCCAGCACCCGGGCGTAATCGGGCGACCGGACGCCCGCGTCCTGAGCCTTCTGCTCTGTGCCGGCGCTCTCCGCCGCGGGTTTTGGCGCGGGCAGCGAGCCCAATGGCACTCCCCCGGCGCGCCGCGCGAACTCCGCCAGAAGCGTATCGTATAGAGCGAACTCCTTATCCGGCTGATGGGTGCGCGCATAGGCATCGGCCACGCGCAGCGCGACCGCGGCCCGGTCCGGCGCGCTCGGGAAATCGGTGAGAAACTTGGTGCCTGCTTGGATTACCGCGTCGCTGGCGCCATACAGCGCATAGCTTTCCACCACGAGTTCGCGCAGGCCGGCGCGCTCCGGCGCGTTCGGGAAACGCGATTCGAATAACGCGGCCAGTTCCGCCCCCTTGGCCCGGCGGAAATATGGGCCCGCGCTCAGATCCTCCTGTTGATACCGGTCCTGGGGATTGCTCGAATTGAGCAGCAGGGAGAGCACGCCGTTCAGGAAGCCTGGATGCGGATCCATCGCCGCCACGTCGCGATACATTGACAGATTGCCGGAGCCGAGCCGGATCGCCTGTTCCGGGGCCGTCAGCAACAGCTTTGCCAGCGATGCCAACGCGGACGCCGCCGTTTTGCCGTCGTTGCGCGAAGCTTCATACAGCGCCGCATCATATCGCGCCGCCTCATCGTAATTGCGCGAGGATTCGTACAACCGCTCCAGCGTCGATAATTCGTCCACCGTCCAGGCGGAATGCCGCGACTCTTTCCTCCGGCGGAACTCGTCCAGAGCGCGTTCCGCAGCCGCGAAATTGTCCTGCTGCTTCCAGTAATGAAAAATCCGCGCCGCCGGCTTCAGGTCAGTGGGATTCGCCGCCGCGTCCGCGCGGGCTTTTTCCAGATACGCCCGCAGCCCGTTCGATTGCTTCAGCAGTTCAAAATACCCCTTCAGCAGCGAATCAGGCCATAGCGGCTTGAAACTGCGGTCATAAGTCTCCAGCGCCCGCGCCGGGGCGCCGGTCTTCGTCATCAATTCGGCCGTGGCCTCGATGGGAAATTCCTCATCGGCGGGCACGGTTTTTTTAAAGGCGGAGATCACGCCGGCAGCGACGTCGTACCGCTCCTGCGCCATCATGAAATCGAAATAACGGCGATACAGCCCGGTTTCCGCCGGATACCGCGCGATCCATTGATTGAACTGTCCCACCGCAAGCAGCGGATCGAGCTTGGCGTCATGGATCAGCGCGATGGATCGTTCGAACGTTGTCCAGGGCCTCTGCGCTGGGGCGGGCAGGAGCGTTTCGGACGCCGGCGCGGGTTGTAGCGCGGCCGTCGCCAGTGTATCGAATTCGTCGCGAGCCCGCAGGCGGCGATGATAAAAATCGGCTAGCGCCAACCGCGCCGCGCCCTGATCGGCTGCCAGGGCAGCGTATTGTTTCCAGTCCGCCTCGGCCGCCGCAAAGTCGAGCTGCTGCTCATCCTCCAAAGCGCGGAGCGAATACAGATCGGCGGCGTTGGGCGAGGAGCTCAGCAACTTCGTCAGTTCCGGCCGCGTTTCCCGGGGAGCCCGGCGGACGACAACGGGACCATCCGGCAGCAACACCGTGCGGAAGAACACCAGCTCGATGCGATTGCCCGCATCGATGCCTTCCACCCATTTCGAGAGTTCGGCCCGCGCGGCGAAGCAGCCGCCGAGCGCCACAACCGCCGCCGCGATTCGCACCTTAGGGGAGAACTTCAATGTTCACCTCTCTGCTGCCGATGTTATGCGCGAAATCCTCCGCCGTCACCGTCACGGTATAGCGCCCGGCGGCGAAGGTCGCGGGCACCGCCAGTTCGCCCACGTTCGATCCCATCTCCGCGTTCCACTTCAGATAGACCGGAGCCGCGCCGCGCATCCGGGCGACAATGGTGCGCGTGGTGTCGGATGCGCTTACGCGCAATTTCACAGCTTCTCCCCGGCGCACCTGCGCGCGCTCCAGCTTCACCTTCACCACCGGAGGTTGGCTGGCGATCACGAACGTTTTCGACTCGCGATAGGTCCGCCCCTGCTTGTCGCGCAGCAGCAGCCGGACGCGATACGTCCCATCCGCCATGTCCTTCGGCGCGAGGAACCGTGTTTGCCAGGTGTCTTCTCCGGCCAGATAGCGCAGCTTTTTCACCTCGCCGAAGGGGAACATCGCGACCACCGAGATGATCGATTCGTCAGTCTTGACACGCAGCACCGGATCGCCTGGGCGAATCAGCCGCGGTCGCAGCAGCGCGCGCGGCGCGGCGAGGAAAGACGTGTAGGGCGTGACAAACTTGTATTTGCGGGACAGGGTGATGATCTCGTCGATGGAAGCCTGGTCCTCGCCCTCGCGCTCGATCTTTTCTAGCAGCGCATCCACGCGAGCCTTGGCCCAGGCGCGCGGCAGAAACTCGTGCCCGGTATTGTTGGCGGGCAACGGAACGCTCGCGCGCATCTGCTGCACGGTGAACACGGCCTCCGCCGCGGGTTTCCTGTATTGTCCGACCCAGGTTTGCATCGAGCCCGGAAAAACGGTTTCTTCCAGCGGATAAATGAGAGCGAAATTCGCCGGCGTAGAGGTCGTGAGCGTCAAACCGTCCACCGGCTTCTTGCCAATTTTAGCCAGGAAGGCGTTCAGCTTGAACTCCATCGGCTCCGTGGAGCGGACCGATTCCATCACGCCGCTGTTGCCCGCCAGCATCCGCGCAAGCGGCAGATTGGCGTCGTCGCCCACCGCGAAAACGTAGGTGCGCGGACGCTTGGCCGCCCAGTTCGCCGTGTACCAGGCGGCCAGCTTGCCGTTCTGCAAAATTCCCCGCGTAGATCCCAGATCGCCCAGCACGGCGATGTACGGATCGTGCATCAGAGGCTGCGCCAGCGCTGCATCGAGCGCGGCCTGCAGATTCGTCCCCCCGCGCAGCGCCGCCGCCCGCAGAAATTCCAGCGCCTTTTCCACCGCATCCGGCGTTGCGGCGACGGGAACGGGTGCATAAGGAGAAAGCTTGTCGTTAAAAACGATCAGGTTGAACTCGTCCGCCGGCTTGAGCGACCGCAGCAGCGCTTCGAGCGCCTGAAATTCGCGATCCAGCTTCTCCCACTGCATGGAAAGCGAGGTGTCGAACAAGGCCACCACGGAGCGCGGCGCGGCTGGAGCGCTTCCTGACGGCATGGCCAGCATCGCCGATGCTTCAAAGAATCCCGGATCCGCGCCGTCGCGATACGTCATCACCTCCAGCGCGTTTTTCGAGCCGTCCAGCGCGTACTTCAGCGAAAAATCCTCGGTCAAACCCACCGCCCGGCCCCGGTAGCTCGCCTTCACCGCTCTCGCGTCGCGCGAAGCGGTCGTCATCGGGTACGCTTTACTCACGAACTGGAAATCCCGCATCGGGTGCGCCGATTTTACGTCCACCGTGATCGACAGCCGCCCCGCCGTCTGCGCCCGGTACGCATCCGGACGCAGCGGAATCGCCAGCATCGACTCTGCCTGCTCCACGCTCAGCTTTTCCCAATATTCCATCTCGATTCGTTTGGTCCCGTAGGCCGGAACCGGCGCCACCCGCGCCGAGAATAGCGAGCTGCGGCGCGCTTCATCGGCGTCGCGCTCGCCCATCTGGAGCAGGCCCGGATCGAGCGCCTGCATGCGGATGTCGGCGTACACTTCCTCGGCGCGCCTGCGCTCCAGAATCACCCCTGGAATGCGCGTCGCATCGTCCCAGATGGCGAAATCGGAGATGAGCGCCCGGCCGGGCAGCGCGAAGATGTAATTGCCTTCAATCGGCTTGCCGGTATGGTTGGCGAAGATCTGATGGACGCTCACCTTGGCGTTCCCGTTGTCGATGGTCACCGCGATGGTCATCTCATCCAGCGTCAGGACTTTCGGGTCGGGCTGTTTCCCCGTCGAAGGGATCAGCACTCCGGCGTCGCCCCACGCCAGGCCCGCCAGCGCCACAATTCCGAAAACCTTGCCCGCTATTTTCGATCCCATTCTCATTGGCCGAACACCGCGCTTTCCGGAGCTTTGATCAATCCGTTATCCGTGCCGATATAGAGGATGCCGCCGCGCGCCTCCAGTGCGGTAACGTTCCGCGACGGCAGCCCGGCGGTGAAAAACGTCCAACGCCCCGTCGAAAGATGATAAACCGCCAATCCCCTGTCGAGGGTCCCGGCATAGACAGCGCCAGGCGTTGAGGTCATGGCGTTGGGGTTAATCTCCAGGTTTCCGCGCAAATCGCCGAACGTCTCCCAGTCTCCCCGATTGGTAAGGAGTGCAACCCCCGCTCCGTATGTCCCCACAAAGAAATCCCTGCCCACCGGAAGGATGGCCGTGATCCAATTATGTTTCAGGCCCGAATTGGACGTGGTATAACTGGCCTTCACCGCCGCGCCGTCCAAAATCGACAACCCGCCCAGGGTTCCGGCCAGCGTCCTCCAGCCATCTTGCGCCAGCGCGTAAACGTGGTTATTCACCAGACCCTGAAACGCATAAATGCTGTTGATGCCGGAGGCGTCCATGAAGCTCACCCCGGCCGGCGTTGCCGCCACCACGCTGCCGTCGGACCGCAGCACGACGTCGGTCACCTGATTGGCAATCAGGCCCTCCACCACTCTGCGCCGCGCCGCGTTTCGGTCGAACATCACCAGTCCGTTGGCCGTTGCGACGGCGGTGAGGCCCCGGTCCGCGTCGTGGGCGATGCGGTTCACGCAGAATAAATGATCGTCTTCGATGTGCTGGCCCCGGCTGCCATCCGCGCCGAGGATTTGAAGGCCGCGGTCGAAAAAGCCGATCCAGAGGCGTCCTGAGGAGTCCATTTTTAGGGCCGAAATATTGCGATCCGCCAGCAGCGCATCCTCGCGCCGGATCACCTCCTCCCCCCCTCGCCACAGCGAATCCTCTGTGAGCGTGCAGATGGTCCCGTCGACTTCCAGAATCCGGCGGATGGAGCATTCCGCGCAGACCCGGGCCGCGCCCAGCGCGCCCGTACGTCCCGGATGGCCGGCATCCAAAGGCACCGCGAACATGCCTTCTTCCAACGTCCCCATGTACAGATTGCCGTCCGCCACAAGAAGCGTCTGGGCAAAATATCCGGACGCGAGCGTCCGCGCGAGTTTTCCGCCGCGAATCTCGGCGATGCCTGCGCCCGTACCCGCAAAGACGGTTTCCCCGTCCATGGCCAGCGAAAGGATCTGTTGATCCGGCAGCGAGTCCTCGAACGCTTCCAGAGCGCCCGCCTTCCAGTGCAGCAGGCCTCTGTCGAGCGTGCCCACCCACAGGCTCGCCTCATTGCCGGCCAGCGCCGTGACCGCGACGCCCGCCAGCGCTGGATGAAACGGCGCAAGGGTGCGTCCATCGTAGACCAGCACGCCTGCCTTTTCCGTGCCGATGAGGATCCGGCCGGTTTCGGCCGGTAGAATCGCCGTGATCTTGCGCAATTTGGCGTCGTTTGGGCGGATCTGCCGGAAGTTCGTTCCGTCGAACGCGGCCAGCCCTTCGCCCCAGGTGCCGATCCACAGTTCCGGCGCCGGCGCATCGCCCGTCAAGCCGACGGTCAGCGACGTCACGGGAGCCGCAGGCAGTTCCATACCGGCGCGGTAGCGGGCCGCCGCAGTTCCGGATGCGCCATTGTACCTGGTCAGCCCCGCCGGCCCGCCGATGAACAGGTCTCCTTTAAAAACGACGGCGTCGCGAAACGCCGCGGGCGAGCCCAACGGCTCCAATCCAGCCGGAATTGCCGTGGAGATGGGCCGCAGCGCAAATGGGATCGAGGCTTCCGAGGCCACGCGCTCCCGCGCCTCGCGCAGAGCCACCCGCGCGCGCCACAGAACCGATCCCCCGAAGATTGCAGCCAGAACTGCCACCCCGGCAGCCGCCAGCCACCCCCGCCTCCGCCACATGACCCCACCATCATACCCGTACAATGAGGATGTGTCCCGTTACGATGCGTTGTTGGTTTTGTCCTTCGGTGGACCGGAAAAACACGAGGATGTGATTCCGTTTTTAGAGAATGTTTTGCGCGGTAAGAACGTTCCGCGCGAGCGCATGCTGGAAGTGGCCGAGCATTATTACCACTTCGACGGCCGCAGCCCGATTAACGACCAGAACCGCGCGCTCATCGCTGCGCTCAAAGAGGTCACTGGCCTCCCGATTTACTGGGGCAATCGCAACTGGCACCCGATGCTGGCCGATACTCTGCGGCAGATGCGCGACGATGGCGTGAAGCGCGCCATCGCCTTCGTCACGTCGGCGTTCGGGTCCTATTCCGGCTGCCGCCAGTACGCCGAGGACATCCTCCGCGCTCGCGCGTCCGTCGAAGGAGCCCCCGAAATCGCCCGCATCCGCCCCTTCTCCGCGCACCCCGCTTTCGTCGAAGCCATGACGGACCGCGTCCGCGCCGCCATCGCCGAGGTCCCCACCGGGTACCTGCTGTTCACCGCCCACAGCATCCCCGTCACCATGGCGCAAGCCAGCCCTTATGTCGGCGAGCTCACGAGAGCCTGTGAAGCCGTCGCGAAAAACGCCGGCCGTGAGAATTGGAAGTTAGTCTATCAAAGCCGCAGCGGCCCCCCCGGTCAACCGTGGCTGGAGCCCGACATCTGCGACACGCTTCGTGAAATGAAGTCGGACGCCATCATCGCCCCCATCGGCTTTTTGTCGGATCACATGG
Organism: Acidobacteriota bacterium; assembly: GCA_037439565.1. GTDB lineage: Bacteria > Acidobacteriota > Terriglobia > Bryobacterales > Bryobacteraceae > Palsa-187. The sequence continues at coordinate 81,017 of JBBIVT010000005.1, forward strand.
AAGTGCTCTACGACCTCGACACCGAAGCCCGAGCTGTCTGCGAGGAGCTGGGAGTAAGAATGGCCCGCGCCGGAACCGTGGAAACGCATCCCGCCATGATCCGCATGATCGCCGAACTGATCGACACCGAACCCGCCATGTGCCCCGAAGGCTGCTGCCCGGCTCCTGTGCGGCCAATGGCTCGTCCGTAAGCCGAGGCAGTCCTGTGATGCAGATTTGAAATTTGCGGCCGATTTGCAATCGGCCCGCGGCGCGTTCGTCCTTTTATTTGAAGAGGGAAATACGTGCCTCGGTCTTCCGCCGCTGCCGGCGGGCCAACTCGAAGATTACGAAAAGTCCCAATCCGAAAAGGGCGAACGTCGAAGGCTCCGGAATCGCGCTGGTTCCCGTGGGAGGAATGCCGTTGAAACCACCGCCGGTGTAGCCCGCGTTCGTAAAGTCGCCTCCGCTGAAGCCGGCGCTATTGAAATCACTGCTGCTGCCCCCATTGCTGGTGGCAAAACAATTGTTGGAAACAGTATTGGTGTCCATCGTCACCGCGCCATTCAGGGCGATCGCCCGGCCGCACAAAATCTCCGCGGCCGTGGTCAGCGTGACGCTCTGATTCGCGATAATATTTCCGGCGAACGTCGTACCTGTACCCAGTGTGGCGGAGGAACCTACCTTAAAAAATACGCCGTCGGTTGCGTTCCCGTTTTCGACGACGACCTTGGAACCACTCGCGGTCGTGAGCGTGCTGCCGATTTGGAAGACAATGTCCCGATTGGACAAGCCCGCGAAGTTGAGGATGAGCGTCCCCGTCAACTGAGCGGAAGGAGTGGCGCCGGAATAGGTGTACACGCCTGGTCCGAGCGTTAGGCCGCCCAGGTCCTGACCGGTCAGGTTTTGGAGGGAAGGCAAACCCGCAAGAATGTTGTACGCGTTGGTTGCATCGATTTGAGCCTGGTGGGCGACGGCGTCGGTGTCGTGCGTGGCGCCGGTCAGAGTGATGGAGCCCGCGCCGGTGATCGAGGTTCCGGGGTATAGACCTAAATCTCCGTTAATCGTGGTCGCTCCGGTGTTGGTCACGGTCGACGCTCCCAGGATCGCGAAATTCTCCGCGCTAAGAAGGATGGTCGAGGCATCGGCCCTTTCCGGTTTGATGAAACCTACGAATGCGGCAAGAGTGCAAGCAGCCAGGAAAAATCGAGTGATCACGTTGATCTCCTTCCCCCTGCGGAGCATTCGGATGTCCAAACACAATAGGATCAGAATTGCTCTCGTGCGGGGGCATTTGCGACGTGTTCACGGTTCCCACCAACAGACGCTCAGCATGACCGCGCTACGTCATGTGACTGTTGACGGTCATATGGTCCGCCCGCCCGAACCGGCGCTCGGGACGTCATAACCGAATTGGTTCAACGAACGAGGACGTTGGTGAGCCTCGTGCATCCCTTGTAACGTCGCCTCATGCGGCGGGATGCGGCTGATCCGCATGCTCAGCATGAGCGCGTCAATTCAAGGCCGATGAACGGCCAAGAGGATGATGGCAACCAAATGAAACTGACTAGCGTGTTACTGCTGGCTGGCGGGCTCGTATCGGGCCAGACGCCCCCGCCAAACAATACCTTCCACGGCGCCTTCATCGCCCATACGACACCGGCGATCAACTATCTCCACCGCAGCGGCGCAACGAAGATCGACTTCAAAGGGACCAGTCTGCTTCCCGCCGCCCACGGCGAGGCAAAGGTCGAAAGCAAGCAAGGATACATCTCCATCGAAGTCGAATTCCGCGATCTGCAACCTGCCAACAGGAACGGCGCCGAATACCTTACGTACGTTCTATGGGCCGTGACGCCGGAGGGCCGTACCGCCAATCTGGGCGAAATCCTTCTGAATGGAAGCAATAGCAAACTGGATGTGACCACCGAACTGCAAGTCTTCGGCCTGATCGTCACCGCCGAACCCTATTACGCCGTTACTCAGCCGAGCGACCTGATCGTTATGGAGAACGTCGTGCGCCCCGATACGCGGGGAGAAGTTGAGCGGGTGGACGCCAAGTACGAGCTGTTTCAGCGCGGGCAGTATGAAAAGCTTGCTAACCCCCTCGAGCTAAAGACAGACAAGAGGATCCCGCTGGAGTTGTACGAGGCGCGCAACGCTGTATCCATCGCGCGTTCGATCGGCGCGGATCAAGTTGCGCCGGAGTCCTTCGCGAAGGCGACCAACAGCCTGGCCCAGGCCGAGGCTGACCAAAGGTGCAACGCCGGCCACAAGCCCGTCACCATGATGGCCCGAGAGGCCGTGCAGATGGCGGAAGATTCGCGCGCCATCACGGTGAAGCGGCAGAGGGATACGGAGCGGGCCGCGGAGCGGCAACAGTCCGTCGATTCCCAGGTTCGCGCTGAAAACGGTCGTCTGGCGGCCGAGTCCGAAACCGGCCGCGTCATCCGCGACGCCGCGGTGGCGCGGATGAGCGCCGACGCCGAAGCCCAGCGATTGACCCGCGAGAGGGATACGCAGGCCGCGGCTTCGGTTACGGAAGCCGATCGCGTCAAACGCGAAACGGACGCTCGCATGGCCGCTGTTGCAGGCGACGCGGATCGTTTGAGACTGGAGAACGACGCAAAGGCCGCCGCGGCGCAGGCCGCCAACGCTTCCCAGATGACCGCCGCGGAAAATGAGGCGGACCGCCTGAAGCGGGAAAACGACTCCCGCACCGCTTCTGCAAAAGCCGAAAGCGATTTGCAGTTGGCTGCCGCTGGAAATGAAGCCGATCGCCTCAAGCGTGAGAATGACGCGCAACGCGCGGCAAGCCAGGCCGAACTCGACGCCGCCGCCAGGCAAAGGACGCAACTGGAGACGGAGAAAGCGAACCTGCGGCTCCAGCTCCTTCAGCAGTTCAATGCGATTCTTCAGACCCGGGACACGGCTCGCGGGCTGATCGTGAATATGTCCGACGTTCTTTTCGACACTGGTAAATTTTCGCTGCGTCGTTTGGCGCGCGAGAAGCTGGCCAAGGTAGCAGGTATCGTTTCCGGGCATCCTGGCCTGAAGCTGGCTGTCGAAGGCTATACCGACAGCGTGGGTGGAGACGACTACAACCAACAGCTTTCCGAACAACGGGGCGAATCCGTGCGCGACTTCCTGACCCAACAGGGCATGCCGTCCGCGTCGGTCACATCCAAAGGCTTCGGCAAGAGCATGCCTGTGGCTTCCAACGACAACGCCGAAGGGCGGCAGCAGAATCGGCGCGTGGAACTGGTAGTCTCCGGTGACATCATCGGCACGGAGATCGGGAAAGTGATTGCGATCCAGTAACCGCCGCAAGGGATGAATGAAAGAGGATGCAAATGACGGATTTCACAACACTAAGTACAATGGAACTTGCCGCGATCATCGGCGCAGCCGTGCTGATCGTAGCGCTCCTCGCCGCGTTTCTGGTGAGCCGGAAACGCAGGACGAATAGACTCCGCGCTCAGTTCGGAGGCGCCGAATATGCCCGCGCAGTGGAGAAGGGCGGGAACCGGCGGGATGCGGAGGCCAAGCTGCAGGAGCGCACCGATCGCGTGGAAGGATTTCATGTCCGTCCGCTCGCCGCGGCCGACCGCGCCCGTTTCTCGGACGCCTGGCGCGGAATCCAGTCGCGCTTCGTGGACGGGCCGGCCGGTGCGGTCACCGAAGCGGATCTGCTGTTGGGTGACGTTATGTCGACGCGCGGCTATCCGGTGAGTAGTTTTGATCAGCGCGCTGCGGATCTTTCAGTTGGGCACCCCGTGGTTCTTGAGAATTACCGCAACGCTCATGCCATCGCGCTCCGGCAGATGCGGGGTGAAGCGAATACGGAGGAGTTGCGGCAGGCGATGGTTCATTACCGCACGCTTTTCGAGGAACTGGTGAATGAGCCCGACGTGGCTGCGGCGAAGGTTGCTTCGTAGGCTTTGCAGGGGTGATGGCGTCTCTGCCCCGAACGGCAATGTGGGGAGGATTTGAAACCGGCCTGCCGAGTCCGGCTGCGAGCCTGCCCCACTTACTATGAAGGGATGGGAAATCTCTTGGCGGACGCCGCCTCACGGGCCGCGCGGTATGTGAGTTCGATTCATGAGCGACACGTCGCGCCTGCGCCCGAGGATATCGCCCGGCTCGATGTGCTGGGCGGGGCGCTCAATGACGATCCTTGTGACGCTTCCTCTCTGATCGAACTGCTCGACGTGTTTGGATCTCCCGCAACGGTCGCTTCTACCGGACCCCGGTACTTCGGATTCGTCGTCGGTGGCTCGCTGCCCGCGGCGATGGCGGCCAACTGGCTGGCCGCCGCGTGGGATCAGAACGCCGGGCTTTATGTTTCGTCGCCAGTAGCGGCTCGTGTGGAAGAAATCGCGAGTGAGTGGCTGCTCGACGTGCTGGCGCTGCCGAAATCCGCGGGCGTGGGGTTCGTCACCGGCGCGACAATGGCGAATTTCAGCGCGCTTCTCGCCGCCCGGCACGCTCTGCTCTCGCGCGCTGGATGGAATGTCGAGGAGCAGGGCCTGTTCGGCGCGCCAGAGATCACGGTTGTCGCAGGCGCGGAAGTGCACGCGTCCATGCTGAAAGCGCTGTCGATGCTCGGCTTCGGGCGCAAACGCGTGGTCACGGTGCCGGTGGACGATCAGGGCCGCATGATCGCGGATCGGTTACCGCGCCTCGATTCGCGCACCCTGGTCGCGATTCAGGCCGGCAACGTCAATTCCGGGGCGTTCGATCCAGCCGCGGAAATCTGTGCGCGGGCGCGCGAGGCCGGCGCGTGGGTTCACGTCGACGGCGCGTTTGGATTGTGGGCTGCCGCCGCGCCGGCGCGCGCGCACCTTTTGAACGGAGTGTCCGATGCCGATTCCTGGGCTACCGACTGCCACAAGTGGCTGAACGTGCCGTACGATTCCGGGCTCGCCATCGTGCGCGATCCGGAGCATCTGCGGGCCGCGATGACCGTTCGCGCGGCCTATCTTGTTATGGGCGAGCATCGCGAGCCATGGCAATACACGCCGGAAGCGTCGCGGCGCGCGCGCGGCATCGAGATTTGGGCGGCATTGAAGTCGCTGGGGCGGAAAGGGCTAGCCGAGATGATCGAGCGGAACTGCCGTCTGGCGTCGAGGTTCGCGGACGGCCTGCGCGGAGCGGGATTCGCCGTGTTGAACGAAGTGACGCTCAATCAGGTGATGGTCTCTTTTGGAGATGCGGAAACCACCAGGCGTGTCATCGCCGAAGTGCAGCGCGAAGGCACCTGCTGGTGCGGCGGCACAGAGTGGCACGGGCATAGCGCGATGCGGATCAGCGTTTCGAACTGGGCGACCACTGAGGATGACGTCGACCGCAGCCTGGCGGCGATCCTGCGCATCGC
>JBBIVT010000006.1:0-1573 GCA_037439565.1 Acidobacteriota bacterium
CGCCTTTTCCAGGTGCCCGCCAAACTGGTATCGCAGGGCCGAGAGCACCTTGTCGGCGAAGTCGGCCTCGCCGCGCGACGAGAATCGCTGAAACAGTGCTGCATTGAGCACCGGCGCAGGCACGGATTCGTCAATGGCGGCCTGAAGCGTCCAGCGTCCTTCCCCCGAATCGGAAACGCGTCCGGAGAATTTGTCGAGCGTTGGCTGCTCCAAGAGCGAGGCCGCCGTCAGATCCAGCAGCCAGGAGGCGATAACGCTGCCGCGCCGCCAGACTTCGGTGATGTCGGGCAGGTCGAAATCGTATTGGTAGTGTTCCGGATGGCGAAGCGGCGTGGTCTCGGCGTCCACCTCTCGGGTGCTCGCGCCGGCGTTTGCCTTATGGAGGATATTCAGCCCTTCCGCGTAGGCCGCCATGATGCCGTATTCGATCCCGTTGTGGACCATCTTCACGAAGTGGCCGGCGCCGGCAGGGCCGCAGCGCAGATACCCGTCTTCAGCGGTCCCGCCGGCATGGTCGCGGCCCGGAGTTCGATCGATGCTTCCCCGGCCCGGAGAGAGTGTTTTGAAAATGGGATCCAGATGCCGGACAGTCTCCGGCTCGCCGCCGATCATCTGGCAATAACCACGCTCCAGCCCCCAAACTCCGCCGCTGGTACCGACATCGACGTAATGCAATCCGTGCGTCCGGAGTTCCTTCTCCCGGCGGATATCGTCGATATAATACGAATTTCCGCCGTCAATCACGATGTCGTCTTTCTCCAATCGTGGAACGAGCTTTGCCAGTGTGCCATCCACCACAGCGGCAGGGACCATCAACCAAACCGCTCGTGGTCCGCTGAGTTTGTGGACGAAATCATCCAGGGAATCCGAGCCCACGGCGCCTTCCTGCACCATGCGGGCAACGCTTTCGGGGCTCGTGTCGAAAACAACGCATTCGTGTCCGCCACGGATCAACCGCCGGACCATATTGGCACCCATCCGCCCCAGTCCAATCATGCCTAGTTGCATCTTTGCCTGATCCTCATTTATGAAGGTTGTTCCGTCCGCGCCGGACTGAATCCCCCGGAAGGGCTTCCCGAACGTTGTCCCGTCTAGCTGGAACAAACGAAGTCTACGAGAGATCCTTCAAAGCGATCCTTCAAAATGATATCCAGTATTTCGCCCCGATGCCTAGGCTCCGACCACACCGATGACGGCTTCGGCCGCCGGTCCCTATCCCTTGAGCGTCCGGACGAAGGCGATCACGTCGTCCACTTGCTTGTCGGTCAAGCCGGAGACTGCCTTCATCTTTCCCTGACCGCCGGTCACCGTCTTCTTGATCTCCGCGTCGGATTTCGCCTGGATTTCCTTGGACCCAAGGGCATGCATCTCGATTTTGTACATCTTAGCGATGGCAGCCTTGCCCTCGCCGCCCGGCCCGTGACACTGCTGGCACTTCGCCTCGAAAATGGCCTTACCTTCCGGGGCTCCCGCGAAAGCGAATCCACAGGTAGCGGCCAACATCAACACCGTCGTTTTCATATTTCTCCTCTTGACTTCATTTGGTTGGTTCGAGATAACCCGAACCGTTTGC
>JBBIVT010000006.1:1673-8775 GCA_037439565.1 Acidobacteriota bacterium
TTCTTGAGCGCGGCCCAGTGGACGCTGGAGCGGTAGTTCTCCAACTGATTGGTGGGAATGCCGTACTTCGCCATTTTCTTCTCGTCCGCGTGGCACCGGCCGCAGGTTTCCGGAAGCAGCAGGGGATGAACCGGAGACAGTACGTTCTTCACCGCGCGAATATCGTGGACGCTGTGGCAGTCGATACAGGTGGCGACGTTCTCGTCACCCTCGGCCAGGCGTTTGCCGTGCACGCTGGTTTTGTACAACTCGTATTGATCGACGCGCTGCTGAGGTTGATACCGCCGCATGAAGTCCGGACTGCCGTGGCATTTGGCGCAGAGTTGAGGGATGGCGGTACGCTTCGGCTTCCCGATGAATCCCTTCGCCGTGCTCATGGCAACCGACGGGTCGTCGCTATAGCGGTCGCCTCCGTGGCAATCCGAGCAGCTCAATTTATTGGCTACGTGAATGTCGTCTTTGATCAGCAAGGCGGGCTTTTGCAGCGGCCCTTCCATGGCTGCGTGGCACTCGATGCACGTGTCTCTCGGTTGGGCCGCGAGAAAGGCCGGGACCAGAAAAATCGCGATGAGAACGCACCTCATTTCACGTACCCCAGGACGGTAAATACCGCGAGATAAACAACCAGGAAAATGCCCACTCCATTGACCAGGCTCGTTCTCGCCTCGCCGGCGCGGTTTACGCCCCACACCGGAATCAAGGCCCAGCCGAGCGCCAGCGCCCCGAAGCCGGCAATGCCCAGCAGTTCGCCCTCGACAAACCAGATGTGGCTGGGGATGAGCTTCAACGTATAAAACTGGGCCAGAAAATACCATTCCGGACGGATGCCTTTCGGCGCGGAGGCGAACGGATCTGCCTTGACGCCGAGTTCCCAGGGGAAGATCGCCGCCAGCGCGCCCAGGATCGCAAGCGCGCCGTACCAAACCATCACTTCACGGAGGAAGAAGTTCGGGAAGAACTTCATTTGCCGCACGCGGTCCGCGGAGATCCACGGCGGGGTACTCATTCCACTCTTCTGCACAAGAAGAACGTGAAATGCGACGAGCGCCGCGGTGATCATGGGAAGCACCATCACGTGCAGCGCAAAAAAGCGAGTGAGTGTCGCCGCGCCCACGTCGTCCCCCCCTCGCAGAATGCGCGCGATTCCTTCTCCCACCACCGGGGTGCTGGCCGCGACGTCCGTGCCCACCTTGGTCGCGAAATAGGAGATCTGGTTCCACGGCAGAAGGTATCCGCTGAAGCCGAACCCCAGCATCAATCCCAGCAAGGCGATACCGCTGGCCCAGGTCAGCTCGCGCGGAGGCCTGTACGCGTGGGTGAAAACCACGCTGAACATATGCACGAAAGCGACAAAAATCAGCAGATTGGCCGACCAGCTATGAATCGACCGGATCAGCCAGCCGAACTCCACGCGAGTCATGAGGAATCGCACGCTGTCGAAGCCTTCGGCCACCGTCGGACGGTAATAGAAGAGCAGCAGCGTGCCGGTCAGGATCTGGATTCCGAACAGGAACAGCGTGATGCCGCCGAAGTAATACCAGCGCGTGGCGGAATGAACGGGAACCGTCTTGTGGCTCACCAATTCCTTCATCGCGCCGATGCCGAGCCTATCGTCGAACCAGTGAGAGACTTTTGCGGTCATGAGGCCTCTAGGCATTCCGTGAAATAATCACTTCGTCGCCGCGCAGGCCCACGGCGTACTCTTCAAGGGGATTCGGCGGCGGTCCGGATACGACGCGGCCGTTCAAATCGTACGTGCCGTTGTGGCAGGCGCACCAGATCTGCTGGGTGGTATCGCGGTATTGCACCGTGCAGTTCAAATGCGTGCAGACCGCCGAGAAGGCTCTCCATTCGGTTTCGCTGAGACGCACCAGTAGCGCTGGTTTCGCACCAAATTTCACGATCTTTCCCGAATTCGGCTTCAGGTCCTGAACCTTGCCGGCTGAGATCTCGTTCACTGCCGCTTCTGTGATCTTGGGAGGGTTCAGAAAGCGCACCACCGGATAGAGGAACGACCCCAACGAGGCAACCGCTCCACCGCCCAGGAGCCACGACAACACCGACCTGCGGTTCTCTTCGTGGGGCGCGCCCTTGTTTGCGCAATCCGGGCAATTTCCCGCACAGCCGTTCGGCTCCATCTGTAATCCTTTCTCTTCGAATCTGTCAGGCGGCGCGATGTTCCATCATGCGCGCCACTTCGCGCAACCACATGGCCTGAAACAACTGCAACCGCTGGCCGATCACGGCAGCCAGATTCAGAGACACCTTGTAGCCCGCCTCCGGATGGGCAGCGAAGTATTTCTCCAGCGGCTCCCGGCAAAGCGCGATCACTTCCGTATCCACTGGCGCGGTGGCCCGCAGCGTGAAACGGTGTGGAGGAATCAGCCCCGACCAGCCCACGGTTTGCCCGCCAGCCCGTTCTTCCACCAGAACGTCGGCGTCCTGATCCCGCACCTTCATCGGAAGCGTCAGATTGATCTGACCGTGAGAAATCAGGAAGAGGCAGTCGGCATCAGCGCCGAGGCGGAACAGCTCCTCGCCGCTGGATAACGCCACTCTCGAACCAAGCGCGAGGATGCGCTCGGCGTCCTCCGCTGCCACTCCGTTCAGCAGGTCGTAGTGTCCCTTTGCCATTGACGCTGGTCCTTTCGATCTAGTTCAGGAACGGAGAGGCCGTCTTACTGTGCAGGAGCGCCGATGTCGGCTCCTCCAGGAAGGATGCCGCGGCGGCCTGCTCCAGGCGGACGTGGCGCTCGAGTTGCGCCATCAAGGCTTCGACCGGCACCGCAACGCGCCCCGCGGGCGTGGGGACGCTCACCTGGCTGACAAAAAATCCTTGTTCCACTGCCGCGGCTGGCTCGGCTTTCACCTGCGGAGCGGTTGTCGGCGCTTCTTTGCCTCGGACCGTCGCGCCAAACGCGAGGGCCGCAATCGCCATCGCGAACACGCTGAAGCAAATCCCCATCAATAACATTTCCATAATCGGCTCTCCTTTTCGGTGCGCTATGAAAGCAAGCGGCGTGCCAACGACAAAACACGCGAAAACACCAGTGAATCGCGCGTTTTGGTGACACTGCCGATTGCCGGGCCTGACAAATTGGCAGGATTTCCCCTGACGTTTCGTCAGTCATTGACGGTGGCTGCGGATTGTGACATTGTTGTCACGCAGGGCCATAGGCCATGAAGCTTCGTTTTGCCAGCACGAGCGCCGGACTGGCGGTGGGGGTCGCGGGTGCGGTATTGCTCGCCAGCGCGGGAAGCGCCTATCTTTACTCGCAACATCACATGCGCTCACTGCTCAAGACCGCGCAGAGCACCGCGTTGGCCGAAGGCAACCTGATCCGGGTGGCGTTGGAACACCAGATGATCGAAAACGACCGCACGCTGATCGCGGCCATGATCGAGAGCTTCCGCAAGCAGGAACGCGTGGGCAGACTGGTTCTGCTGGATCGTTACGGCAAGGAAAAATACCCGCCCGCGGCCGGACCCGCTGCTGATGACGATTTCCGCATTGACTCGCCCACCTGCCAGGCCTGCCATCGCTATCCGGCTGAGCAGCGGGGATCAAGCCGTGTCATCGATACGCGCGAGGGAACCGTCCTTCGCACCGTCGTGCCCATTCGCAATCGGCCGGAATGCCACGGCTGCCACGACGCCAGCCACAAGATCAACGGAATTCTGATTCTCGACTATCAGGCGGAGGAACTGAAAGCCGAAATGAAACGGGATCTCGGCTGGCTGGTGGCCGGAACCTGCGGTGTGACGTTGCTGCTGGTGGGCGCGATCGCCATGGTCATCCGGCTGGCGGTGATGAAGAGGCTGCAGAGGTTCGAAACGGCCGCGCGCCAGATCGCAGCCGGAGAATTGAACCGCAGGGTGCCCGCCGAAGGCTCCGATACGATCTCCTGGCTTGCACAGGAGTTCAATACCATGGCCGACTCCGTGACGGGACTCGTGGGAGAGGTGCGGCATCAGCGCGAACGCCTGGAAAACGTGATCAACAGCATCGACGACGGGATTGTCGTGCTGGACGCCGAGCGCAAGATCCTCGCCGCCAACGACGCGTTCCTGCGGCGTGTGGAGCACTCGCGCGAGGAGGTTTTGGGCTGCTGCTGCCGGAACCTCAACGCGGGCGGATGTAACGTGTCGGATTGTCCGGCGATGGCGTGCCTGAGCTCGGGAGGACGGCAAGTGCGCATCTGCGAGCGGTCGACGCCGTCCGGCATCGCCTGGGAGGAGGTGCACGCCTCGCCGGTCCGCGATGGCTCCGGGAAACTGCTCCAGGTGGTGGAAGTGTGGCGCGACATTTCCGAGCGGCGCGCGGCGGAAGCTCATTTGGCCGAATCGCACCGGCTGGCGTCCTTAGGGACCCTGGCATCCGGCTTCTCGCACGAGTTGAACACTCCCCTGGCAACGGTGCTGACGTGCGTGGAAGGCATCCTGCGGGAGTCCGCCGCGCCAGACGGAGCGACCGACCAGGAGCACATCCGGGAAAGCGCCGCCATTGCGCGCGAGCAGTTGCTGCGATGCCGCGGCATCACGCAACATTTTTTGCGCATGGCCCGCGGCCAGCGAACCGAGGGCGATCTGGTAGATGTGCGCGCCATCGTCGCCGCCGTAACGCGCGTCATTGAGCCGACGGCGCGCGAGCACGGCGTGCGCATCGAGGTTCTTCCATTCCCCACCGTCCATGTCCGCGTGGATGAAACCGAGCTGCAGCACACGATCATCAACCTGCTGTTGAACGCGATTCAGGCGTGCAGGAACGGCGGGAAGGTTACCGTTACAGTCACGGTCAGCGATGCCGTGCATATCCGCATCGCCGATACCGGATGCGGTATCGCCCCAGCGAACCGGAAGAGGATTTTCGAGCCGTTTTTCAGCCTCCGCCAGGGTGGCACCGGGCTGGGCTTATTTCTCTCGCTGAACTTCGTCCGCCGCTGGGGAGGCGACATTTTCATCGAAAGCGCGATCGGCCAGGGATCGACGTTCGAAGTGACCCTGCCCTTGTTGCCGGTCGCCGCCCTGCAGGAGACCGTCCGGTGAAGGCCAGCGCGTCGATTCTGCTGGTGGACGACGACGACGCCTTCCGCCACGTGATGTCGGGAGAATTGAAGCGGCTCGGCTACTCCGTCGAAACCGCCGCGTCGGGCGAGGAGGCCCTGGCGCGGCTGGAGGCCCGCGAGCCGGAAGTTCTCCTGCTGGACCTGCGGATGCCCGGCATGGACGGCATTGAGGTGTTGAAGACCCTTCGCGAACGCAGCTCTTCGATTGAGATCATCATGCTCACCGGCCACGGCACCATCGACACCGCTATCGATTCAGTCCGGATGGGTGCATTCGACTACATCACCAAGCCGTGCCCGCTGGAGGAGCTGCAAATCCGCATCCAGCGCGCCCTGGAACGGCGGTCGCTGAAGCAGCGGGCCAGCCTGCTGGAGCGCGGGCTGACTCCTCCCGATCTGGGCGATTCGTTCATTGGCAAGAGCCCCGAGTTCCAGCGCCTGCTGCATCTGATCGAGCGCGTTGCGCCCAGTGACTCCACAGTACTCATCGTCGGAGAGACCGGCTCGGGAAAGGAACGGATCGCCAAGCTGATTCACGCCCGCGGCGCCAGGGCCAAGCGTCCGTTCGTCGTGGTGGACTGCGCCGCTTTGCAGGAAAGCCTGTTGCAAAGCGAGTTGTTCGGGCACGAGCGCGGCTCGTTTACCGGCGCGGATCGCGCCAAGCCGGGCTTGTTCGAAGTCGCCAACGGCGGCACAATTTTTCTCGATGAAATCGGCGAGATCAGCCCTTCGACGCAAACCAAGCTGCTGCGCGTGCTGGATACCTCGTCGTTCCGCCACGTCGGGGGCACGGCGGAGGTGCGCGTGGATGTGCGCGTCCTGGCCGCCACCAACCGCGATCTGCCTTCGATGGTCCGCCAGGGCCAGTTCCGCGAGGATCTGTATTACCGCATGAGCACCATCAGCCTGGAGGTTCCGCCTTTGCGCAAACGGGGCGCGGATGTGGAGTTGCTGGCCATGCATTTTATCGCGGCCATGAACGAACGCTTCGCCTCCTCGAAACAGATCAGTGAAGCGGCGCTGGCCGTGCTGCGCCGCCACAACTGGCCGGGAAACGTACGCGAACTGCTCCACGCCGTAGAGGGCGCGATGGTCGTATGCGAAGGATCCGAAATTCTGCCCCAGCATTTACCATCCAGCGTCCGGGGCGCAGCGGCGAGGAATTCGCCGAACGGAGCCGAAAAGCTTCCGACGCTCGACGAGTTGGAGCGGAATCATATCCGCCTCGCGTTGCAGGTGAGCGAGGGCCACCGGGGCAACGCGGCCCGCATTCTTGGCATCAGTGAAAGAAATTTATATAGGAAGCTCCGGGAACTGGGGCTTCTGGCCTGAAGGATCCGGTTCCTCTTTTACGCTGGCTCGATGGACGAGGCCTTTGAGAAGCCCGGCCGCGGTCTACTTTGCTAGAATTCGCAGATGCTCCTCCGGCTTCTGCTCTGCTTACCGGCTTTCGCCCTGCTCGCCCAGGAGGCGAAAACGCCCTCCAAGAAACCTGGGCTTCCCCTGAAAGCAGAGCGGAAAATAGAGTTCACGACGGACGAGGCGACGTGGCTCTCCCTCACGTTGACTCCAGATGGGAAGACCATTATTTTCGAATTGCTGGGCGACCTGTATTCGTTGCCCGTTGCCGGTGGCGAGGCGAAGCCGGTTACGACGGGAATGGCGTTCGACTCGCAGCCATCGGTCTCCCCCGACGGCAAGCGGATCGCCTTCGTCAGCGACCGCGACGGTTCGGAGAATTTGTGGATCTGCAATCTTGATGGCAGCGAGCCGAAGCAGCTCAGCAAGGATCCGCAGGGCGATTTCGAGTCTCCGTCGTGGACCCCGGACGGAGATTACGTGCTGGTGTCGCGCAAGCCAGCGAACGGCCTGCACGAGGTGTGGATGTATAACATCCAGGGCGGCTCCGGCGTGCAGGTGACGAAATCGTCTCCGAAGGCCGACACCCCGCCGCAGCAGCGGCTGCGTACGCTGGGCGTGGTTGCGTCACCGGACGGGAAATATTTTTACTACGCGCGGCGAACCGGCAATTTCAC
>JBBIVT010000006.1:8875-31096 GCA_037439565.1 Acidobacteriota bacterium
CTGGGTCCGGAGTTGAAATTCGCGTCGCGCGTCGAAGAAGGTCCGGTAAAAGCACGGCTGATTCAGGCGCCGAGCGAGTCGGCGGACGGCAAGCAGATTGTGTTCTCCTCGCTGACGCATCTTTATAAAATGAACGCCGGCGGTGGAAAGCCTGTCCGCCTCACGTCTTCGAGTGCGCGCGAGTTTCAGCCGGCATGGTCTCCCGACGGGCAGTGGATCGCCTACGTGACTTGGGCCGACGAGGGCGGCGACATCTGGAAATTGCGCGCAGACGGCTCCGGCGCGCCGGTGAAACTGACGCGCATTCCGGCGTTCTACCGCGATCCGGTTTGGTCGCCCGATTCAAAGAGAATCGTCGCGCTGCGGCAGGCGCGGCAGGCCCGCCTGACCGGGACGAACACCTTCGCGCAGTCCGGCATCGGCATGGATGTGATCTGGATTCCGGCCGAAGGCGGCGACGCTACTTTGATCGTCCCTGCGCGAGGCACGGGCCGTCCGCATTTCACGCACGATCCGGAACGCATTTACGTGTATTCCAACCAAGGCCTGCAATCCTTCCGCTGGGATGGAACGGACCGGCGAACCATCATCAAAGTCGAGGGAAAGAGCCGCGGGCCGCAGCCCACGCCCGCCTCCGAAGTCCGCATTTCGCCCGACGGCAAACATGCCCTCGCGAAGTTGAATGAACAGCTTTTCCTGATCGCCATGCCCGCCGCCGGCGGAGACACGCCCACTGTCAACGTAAATAGCCCTCCGGTGCCGGTGAAGAAACTCACTGATATCGGCGCTGACGATTTTCAGTGGGCCAACGACGGCAAGACCATGACTTGGGCGCTCGGCTCCAGCTTCTTCCGCCAGCCGCTCTCCACCGTCACTTACGATCCTCCGAAGGCGGAAGGAGCGGACGGGGAAAAGAAGGATGAAGAAGCTAAACCGGCGGCTAAGAAATCGCTGGCCGAGGAGGTGGAAGCCGCCATCGAGCAGCCTCGGCGAAAAGCTACCGGAACCATTGTCCTGCGCGGCGCCAAGATCATCACCATGAAGGGCGATGAGGTGATCGCCGATGGAGACCTGGTGGTGACCGACAACCGGATCGCGGCGGTAGGCAAGCGCGGCGCCGTGACCGTGCCCGCCGGCGCGCGGATCATGGATGTGAAGGGCGCGACGATCATGCCAGGAATCATCGATGTGCACGCGCACTGGATCGAAGTCGCGCGCGGCGAACTGGATCCGCAGAGCTGGGTCTTCATGGCGAATCTGGCCTATGGAGTGACCAGCGGCCGCGATCCGCAAACCTCCACCAACGACGTGTTCGCTTATGAAGACCTCATCGATATGGGCGAAATGCTGGGGCCCAGAGCGTTCAACACCGGCCCTGGGATTTTCTCCTCAACCGATTTTCAGAGCCTGGATGACGCGCGGAACGTGGTCGCGCGCTACAAGAAATACTACCGGACCAATACCGTCAAATCCTACATGGTGGGAAATCGCAAGCAGCGGGAGTGGATGGTGATGGCCTGCAAGGAAAACGGCATCATGCCGACGACCGAGGGCGGCCTCGATCTGAAGCTCGACTTGACACACGCGCTCGACGGCTTCTCCGGGAACGAGCACGCGTTGCCGATTGTGCCTCTTTACAAGGACGTTGTGGAGATTTTCGCGCGTTCCGGCATTTCCTACACGCCCACACTGCTGGTGGCCTACGGTGGTCCTTGGGCCGAAAACTATTTCTATGAAACGACGGCGGTGCATGACGATGTCAAGCTTCGGCGCTTCATCCCGCACGACATTCTGGACGAACGCGCTAAACGGCGCCCATGGTTTGCCGAGGAAGAGCAGGTGTTCCCGAAATTGGCGGCGCAAGCCGCGAAGATCGTGCGCGCAGGCGGGCGCGTCTGCATCGGCGGACACGGGCAGTTGCAGGGGATCCAATGCCATTGGGAGATGTGGGCGCTGAAAACCGGCGGCTTGTCGAATCACGAAGTGTTGCGTGCCGCCACACTTAGCGGAGCGCAAGCGATCGGCTACGATCAGGATCTGGGTTCGATCGAGCCGGGCAAACTCGCCGACGTGCTGGTCTTGAATAAGGATCCTCTGGAGAATATCCGCAATACAAACACCATCCGCTTGGTGATGAAGGGCGGAGACTTGTGGGAAGCAGACACGCTAAAACAAGTGTGGCCGGTGGAAAAACCTCTTGCCGAGCCGTGGTGGTGGAAGGACCAGCCGGGAAAGTGAGATGGAACGAGCCGTGAGCCCTGGGGAACCGGCCCTTGCCCGGCTTCTGACCGCACTCCGCGCCGCATACGGCGCCTTCGTAAATCAGTATGATGGAGTGAACTACCATGAAGCTGCGGGCCCTTCCTTTTGCACTCGTCATTGGCGTAATTCCCGCGCCCGCGGCTTCCGTGGCGCTTGACCGCGAGTTCGAACAGACGGTCCGCCCTTTTGTCACGCAATACTGCGTGGGATGCCATGGCGGCAAGACGCCTGCCGCTCAGTTCGATCTTCAGGCATACAACACGATGGCGGCGGTCACGCGGGATTATCCTCGCTGGGCGCAGGTTCTGGAGAGACTGACCGCGAAGGAGATGCCACCCAAGCCGATACCGGCTCCGCCCGCCGACGCCAGACAGCATGTGATCGACTGGATTCGGGCGGTACGCGCCGAAGAGATCCGGAGAAACGCTGGCGATCCGGGACTGGTGCTGGCGCGGCGGTTGAGCAACGCCGAATACAACTACACCATCCGGGACCTGACGGGCCAGGACATGCAGCCCACCCGTGAATTTCCGGTGGATCCGGCCAATCCTGCCGGTTTCGACAACTCGGGCGAATCGTTGACCATGTCGCCGGCGCTGTTGAATAAGTACCTGCAAGCCGCGCGAGGCGTGGCCGACCGGATGGTGCTGACGCCCGATGGGATCGATTTCGCGCCGCATCCGATGCTGGTCGAGACGGATCGCGACCGGTATTCGATCCAGCGCATCGTGAACTTCTACTCCCGGCAGCCCACGGATTTTGCCGATTATTTCCAGGCCGCATGGCGCTTTGAATATCGCGCCGCCCTGGGGAAGCCAGCAGCAACCATGACCGCGATCGCCGCGGAATCGAAAGTCAGCGCGAAGTATCTGGCAATGGTCTGGCAGATTCTCGGGGACAAAGACGCAGTTGGTCCAATCGCGAAGCTACAGACGATGTGGCACGGACTGCCCGCGCCGGATGCAAATCAGCCGGAAGCGGTGCGCGCGAAGTGCGTCGAAATGCGGGATTTCGTGGTAAGGATCCGCCGCCATACGGCGATGCAATTCGCGGCGCCGGTAGTGAAGGGTTTGCCCGCCGGATCGCAGCCCTTGCTCAACTGGAAGCTGAGAGAGTTCGCCGAGCATCGCCGCGACAGCGACCCCAGAGCTTTGCGAAACGACACAGATCCGCCCCCGGTAGTGCCCAAGATCCCGGATTATCCCGATCTTCATGACGAAGCCGCGCCGCGTTGGGCCGCTCTTTCCGCGCAGGCCCGCGCCGGCGATGCTGACCTGGTGGTTCCCGCCGCGAGCCGCCCACGCTACGAAGCCGCGTTTCAACGTTTTGCGTCCGTTTTTCCGGACGCCTTTTATATCCAGGAGCGCGGTCGCTACTTCCCGGACGATTCAGAGGACAAAGGACGCCTCTTGAGCGCCGGCTACCACAACACCATGGGCTATTATCGCGACGATACTCCGCTGATGGAGCTCATCCTCGACGAAAAAGGACAGAAGGAGCTCAACCGGCTGTGGGAAGAGTTCGACTTCATCGCCAGTTACACGGCCCGCACGTGGGTTCAGTACTTCTTCAATCAGAGCGGCGAGGTTCAGGGGAAAGGCGCGGAGTCCGGCACGCCCCGGCCGCTGAATCACGAGATCACCGATGCCGCCATCATCACGGGCATGCGCGACGCATATCTGGCGAAGGCGGCGGCGGACCCGAAGAATGATCCTGCCGCTCCCGAGGCGATCCGCGATCATTTCAACCGCGTCAACGCTACCCTCCGGGCTTTGGAAAAGGAAAAGCTGGACGCCGAACCGAAGCAGCTTGACGCTTTTCTCCAGTTCGCGGCGCGTGCCTACCGCCGGCCGCTGACAAAATCGGAGCGGGACGATTTGCTGGAGTATTACCGCACGCTTCGGAAAAGGAACGATCTTTCACATGAAGGCGCGATCCGCGACTCGATCGTCAGCGTGCTGATGTCGCCCGACTTTCTGTACCGGATCGACCTGCTCGACACAAGCGCGGCTCCGTCGGCCTCGGCGGTGAGAAATGTGACATTCAGCAGGCCCCTGTCTCCTTACGCTTTGGCCAGCCGGTTGAGTTATTTCCTGTGGTCCAGCATGCCGGACGAGGAACTGATACGACACGCGGCGGCCGGGGATCTCGCCAGACCGGACGTTCTGCGCGCGGAGACTCGCCGGATGCTCAGGGACGCCAGGGTGCGCGGATTCGCGACGGAATTCGCGGGCAACTGGCTCGCGTTCCGTCACTTCGAAATCAACAACTCCGTGGATCGCGAGCGCTTTCCCAGCTTCAATAACGATTTGCGCGAAGCGATGTTCCAGGAACCCATCCGGTTTCTGGAAGACACCATCCGCAATGACCGTTCCGTGCTCGACATGCTCTACGGTCACGATACCTTTGTGAATCCAGCCCTGGCGAAACACTACGGCATGCCGGAAGTGAAAGGGAGTCAGGACACGTGGCTGCACGTATACGATGCCGACCGCTACGAGCGTGGCGGTCTTCTGCCAATGGCGGTATTTCTTACGCAGAACTCACCCGGGTTGAGAACCAGTCCGGTAAAGCGCGGAAATTGGGTCGTGCAACGAGTGCTGGGCGAGGTCATTCCGCCTCCGCCGCCGGTGGTGCCCGAACTGCCGAGCGACGAGGCGAAATCGGATCTGCCGGTTCGCGACATGCTGGCCAGGCATCGGGCCGTCCCGATGTGTGCGGCCTGTCATGCAAAGTTCGACTCGTTCGGCCTCGCCTTCGAAGGGTACGGGCCAGTGGGGAACGCCAGAACCAAGGATCTTGCGGGCCGGCCGGTGGATACTGACGTGACTTACCCCGGTGGCGATCAGGGCGTTGGACTTCAGGGGTTGCAGGCGTTCATTCGCGCACACCGCCAGGAAGAATTCGTGAATAATCTGAGCCGTAAGTTGCTCGCCTACTCGCTGAACCGGTCTCTCCAGCTTTCCGACGAATCCCTGCTCGAACGCATGGAAACAACGCTGCATGCGAAGGAGTATCGCTTCGATTCGCTGGTGGAGACGATTGTCACAAGCCCGCTGTTTCTGAACAAACGAAGTCCGGCGTTTTCCGAAACGCAAGCCAGGAGATAATTCACATGCCCAAATCCACCCAGAACGTACGCCGCATTTCCCGACGCACCGTGCTTCGCGGGGTTGGCTGCGCCATGGCGCTGCCGTGGCTTGAATCGCTCGACGCGTTCGCCGATACCCCGTCTGCCTCCGCGTTCCCGAAACGGTTTGGCGTCGTTTTCCTGGGCAACGGCATCAATGAAGATCACTGGAGCGCCGAGGGCGCGGGCGCGGCCATGAAGCTCGGCAAAACGCTACAGCCGCTGGAGCCGTTGAAGCAGAAGATCAATGTGATCGACGGCCTCTTTGTAAAATCGCTCACCGGCCAGGGCATTCACCCGGCACAGACCGGAAGCCTGCTGTCGGGCGCGCATATTTCCAAGGGAGCCATCATCCACTCGGGCATCAGCGTGGATCAGATGATTGCCAATCGTGTGGGCGACGATACGCCGCAGTCCAGCCTTGTTCTCGCGTGTGAGCCGCCGATGACGGGCTACCACGAGACGAATTTCTCGCTCGCCTATAGCTCTCACATCTCCTGGCAAAGTCCGGATTCGCCCGTCCCGGTGGAGATTTATCCTTCGCTAGCATGGGACAATCTGTTCGACAATCGCGGCAGCCTGCTCAACATCAGCATTCTAGACCGGGTGAAAGACCGCGCCGAAGACCTCAGCCGGAAAATCGGTTCCAGCGACAAAACCAAGCTGGACGAATATCTCACCAGCGTGCGTGAAGTAGAGAAGCGCGTCGAAGGGATGCGCAGGAGTAAAGAGAACGCGGACGACAAGGCAAAAGAGAAAAACACGGTTGCCGCCACCCTGGACCGGCCGGCGAACGGACTGCCGGAAGACCTGCGCGATCACGCCCGCCTGATGTGCGACATCATCGCGATCGCGTTTCAGACCAATAAAACCCGCGTCGCCTCGCTGCTGATCTCGCGCGATCTTTCCGCGATGTATTATCCGTTCCTCGGGGTCAAAGAAGGCCACCATGCCGCCTCTCATGAAAATAACTCCGATGGATACGAACGCATCGCCCATTTCCATGTCGATCAGTACGCGTACCTGGCGTCCAAGCTGGACAGCATGAAGGAGGGCAACGGCACCGTCCTCGACAATAGCTGCCTGATGTTCCTTTCCAATATGTGGATCGGCCGCAAGCACGACAACTCCAGATTGCCTCTGGTGCTCGCCGGAGGGCTCGGAGGGACGCTGGAAACCGGGAGGTCGCTGAGTTACCTGAATTCCGGCGAGGACAATCGCAAGATGTGCAGCCTGTATCTTTCGCTTATGGATCGTTTTGGGATCAAGTTAGAGCAGTTTGGAGACGCTCAGACCCGGCTTACCGGACTATAGGCGGCCTGCACCTTCCGAGCGGTCTATTCCGGATAGTATCCATCCCTTGCACGCACTTTAAGCCCTTTGCGGGATTTCAAAACAACATCAATGGTGTGCCACGTGTGTCCTTCCGCATCCAGCGGCTGAAAAGCGAGCAAATAGCCGTGCATCACGTCCTGGTACACCTTCTCAAATACGCCCGGAATCTCAGAAGGCCCTTCAATCGCGAACGAAATGCCGCCCGTTGCCTTGGAGATCGAAGCCAATTGTTGCCGGGTGGAGTCCCGCAAGTCCGCGCCCTTCGCAATGGTGTAAATCGGCACGCCCGCGGTTTTCGCCCGCAGGATCGCGGCGTCACCGGTGAGCATGCTGATATTGTCGTCGCCATCGGTGAACACGACAATGGCTTTTTTACCAGCGCGGACGGCAATATCCCGGACGGTCCGCACCATTCCATCGTACAAAGCGGTCATCCCGCCTGGTTCCGTCCGAAGCACCGCGCGCGCGGCGGCGGCTTTATCGGTGGTGAACGGCTGCAGTTCGGTGATGCCGCTCTTCAAAGCATAGACCGCCACCGAATCGGTGGGACGGAGTCTCTCGATAAACATCAAAGAGGCTTTCTTTAAGGCAGGCAGGGAGGCCCGCATGCTCTCCGTCGTGTCCAGCAGCAAAGTGCAGGATATGCCGGAGGTTTCGTTTTCGAAGGCTGCAATGCGCAACGGCTTTCCATTATCCATGATGGTGAATCCGTCGCGGGTCAAATCATCCACATAGCTTCCGTGGCTGTCGGTGACCGTTGCGAAGACCTGTACCAGGCGCGCGGTGGTCCGAAAATTCACGTCTTCGGAGCGAGACGACCCGCCGGGTTGCGCGTTGGACAGAAGGCTTCCGGCGATGGGAGCGGCGGGGACAAACCGCGCGCCGGAAATCAGGTTTCCCGCAACCTTATCGAAGCGCATGAAACCTCCGGTAACGTGCGAGCCCGGAGGAGTGTCCGATTGCGAAAGACTGGCGGCGGAGAAGAGATTCAATTTCTCGGGGCTGGAGGCCCCGCAAGCGCCGCAAGAATCGGGAATAAATTGATGCTTTTGGATCAACGCAGGGTCTTCACTGATGAGCAGGCTCTCAGGATTCACTACGGCTCCATACACCAGCCCAGCCAATGCCGCCAGTGTTCCCGCGGGATCGGATTTCCCGTCCAAGGCCTGAAGCCGCGGGACTCCCTGTAAATCGCGCACCTGCTCAAAAGCCGCGCGCCGCGGACCGTCGAGGCGGAGCAGACCGTCCGCGACCGCATCGTCCAGATTGGGATTTGAACCGGCAATCTCACGCAGCACCGCGACGGCCTGGGCCGAATAGTCGTCCCCGAGCAATCCTACGCAGGCATGGCGAAACGCCCGCACGGCCGCGGCATCGTCGAGCGACCCGGCCTTACGCCCGAGCGCGATCAACGCTACCAGGGAATGCCAGTCGCCCATGACCAGATTCTGGTGCGGCTTCCGATAGCCAGCGACCGCCTTGGAAAGCGCTTCCAGGGCTTCGAATTCCGCGCGGCCCAAGCCGGGCAGCTCCTCGAAATAGGGGAACAGTGAGCGCCACTCGTTAAAATGCCGCTGGATCAGTTTCACGGAAGCCTGATCGAAACGGGCCCCGCGCCCTTCTTCCAGTTGCCCGATGGCGACGAGCGCCTCCAGCGAGTTGAGATGAAGCAGAGCGTCCTCTTCGGAGACGGACGCGCTGGCCCAGGCAGTCTTACCACCTGGAAACCGGATGTTGCCATTCTCGTCCAGAGGCACTTTTTGAAAAAAGTCCACGCGCCAACTGTGGCCCGGCCGCACGATTCCATCGCGCAAGTCATCCGAGTTTCTATACCAGGTATAAAAGCTCTTCATCCGCGCGGGGGTCTTCGTGAAATACCGCTGGTGCGCGGCATCGGCGTGCGCCAGCGCGGAATAGTAGGCTGCCATCCTGCCGCGATCCGAGCCAAGAAGCGTCCGGAAGAAGACGGGCGGATCGCGGGGATTCGCCCCAATCAAATTGGCCCATGCCTTTTGCGCTTCCCCTCCGCCCGGAACCGCGACACCCCCGGAGGTCACGCGGAATTTATCCGAATAGAGCCAAAGCACGTCCGAATATTGCGCGGCGAGCGGGCGCAATCCCATTTGCGACACGATCGCTTTGGCCGCATCGACGGGCATCGCGGCGAGCGCGGCGTACGTTTTTGCCAGATGGGGATCCCGCGCGAAGCCTTCGGCCAGGCCTCCGTGAAGCGAGGAGAATTCCTTGGTCAAAGAACCCCACCACGCGACGCCACCGAAAAGGTTGGCGTTGTCCGACGGGATTTCGAACTGGAAGCTCTTGCCGGATTGCAGGGTATTCTGCATACTCACCTGGTCGACATCGAACGCCGCCGGGATTTGCTGCCGTGGACCATCCGCCTCCTGCTCACCCAGCTCGATTCGCGCCACTCCAGCGTCCTCCACGACCTTCCATCCGAGCAAAGGCAGGATCTGCCGGGCTTTCTGCACCTTCTCCGGATCTGCCAGGGATAACGTAATGACCGTCTTGTCGCCGTGATGTTCGCCCAGACGCGAAAGCTCAGCCACCGCAGCCATATAAGCCTCGAGGTTGGCGGTGTATCCGGGCGTCCGCATGTTATTCATCTTCGAGGTTTCCGACGAGATCGCCCGGCAGTACTCCAGGAAGAACGTGTCCTGGGAAGGCGGGGTGTTCAATCGCGCCGCCTTCGACAGCGCCACCATGCCCCCGGGTACCCAGGCGTCGCCGACAATCGGAAGATTTGGATCGATGTCGGAAGGGCGCGCGACGGGGTCCAAAGGCAGCGGAAGCATGGCCTCTCCGGTGGCCGTCCCGGCGCTGTCGAGATAGGTTCTCACCTGTTCGGCGTCTTCCGCCTTCGGCGCAAGCTCCAGGTATTTCCTCAGGTGGGCAGCGCCGCCTTCCAGGTCGCCCTTCGCCCTCAGTACGGCCCCCATGAAATACTCCAGGCGCGGCATTGCATGTTTCGTGTCCAACGGCAGGGCGATTTGCAGGGTTGCCTCCAAGCCATTCAGATCGTGGAGGGCATAAAGCGCGGTCGCCTGATGGAGGTAAGCCTCCTGGAAACGATGGCCCTTGTCGGCTTTGATCAGCGCCTCGGCGCTCTTCAATGCTTCGGCCCAATGCTGGGAGCTTATCTCGATCCGGGTCAAATTGAGATATGCCAGGACGAAGACCGGATCCAATTTTACGGCGTGCTGGTACGCATCGCGCGCCTCGTCGGGCTTCTGTTGGTACTGGTAGACCGCGCCCAGCGAATTCCAGGCCCACGCGAAATCAGGGGCGCCCTGGAGCGTCACCCGCAGCTGCCGTTCGGCTTCCTTCCAATCTTTCGCCTTCAAGGCAGCCAAGGCCATGCGCCACGATTTTGCCGCGGCGCGCGGCAGGGCAGCGGGCGCATCCGGAATCGCATCCGGGGCTTTTGCCCTTAACACCAGCGGGGGAAACTCCGGGCTGAAATAAAGCCGGTCCAGGGAGGTGTCTATCTTGCTCGATTCATACCCCTCGAGCACGGCCTGCAACGTACACGGCACATCCGAATTGTTCTGGAGCGTCAAGGTAAAGGTTTCGACTTTCCAGAGGTAGGTTCCGCGTTTGGTGGTGTAGGTCTCCGGCAATGGCGAGGATCCAGGGCAGACCCGCGCAATCATGACCCGCACCGGCGGAGGCGATCCGTCTTCCATAATCACTTTGCCCATCATGTAATCCGCGGCGGCCGACTGGCCGGCCAGACTAATGATCATGGCCAAAAGCGCGAAGATGGCGCGTTCCCGTATCAATCTCAACTCATTGCCCTGTCAAGTAAGCAAACTATAACAAATCAGCGGTTGCCTCACATACAAGGCCCAAACGGAGCGCAATCCGGCTGGCGAAAAACCGGGCCTGGGCGAAGGAGTTGCGTGTCTTCACCCAACTGCGCCGGCGATCTACGCCTCGTCGAACGTGATTCAAGCTCAGACACATTTCATTGTTATCAATCACTTACAAGATTTCCCCTGAGCGAAAGGGCCCGCTTGCCACCTCCGCTCGTTTGGCCCGTGGAGTGCGGCCCTTTTAAGGAAATCGCTTGCGCCCCAAGGAGTCCCGCATGAATAAAGAGAGCCTTACCATCATCGATAACCGCACGGATGCCTCGTACGAAGTCCCGTTGTTCGAAGGCAATATCCGGGCCAAAGACTTGAAGCAGATTAAACGCGATCCGGAGGACTTTGGTGTCATGAGCTACGACCCAGCGTTTCTCAACACCGCGTCCTGCCAAAGCCGCATCACTTATATTGACGGAGATCAGGGAATCCTGCGCTATCGCGGATATCCCATCGAGCAGCTCGCCGAGCGCTGCACTTTCCTGGAAGTGGCCTATCTACTGGTGTTCGGCGAATTGCCGGACGCGGGCCAGTTGAAGGAGTGGGTGAGTTCCATCACGCACCACACCATGATTCCTGAGTACACCAAGAAGGGTCTTGAAGGCTTCCGCCACGATGCGCACCCGATGGGGATGCTGATCAGCGCAGTAGCCGCACTGTCCACCGCGTATCCGGATGCAAAACACGTCACCGACCCTGAAGTACGCAGGCTGCAAGTCATCCGGCTGATCGCCAAGATGCCGACGCTGGCGGCATACGCCTACCGGCATAGTCTCGGATACCCGTACATCTATCCCGACAACGACCTCAGCTACGCCGAGAACTTTCTCAACATGATGTGGAAGATGGTGGAGCCGAAGTACGTCGCCAATCCGGTGCTGGCGCGCGCCCTGGACATTCTTTTCATCCTGCATGCCGACCATGAGCAGAACTGCAGTACGAACACGATGCGTTGCATCGGCAGCGCGCAGACGGATCCGTACCTTTCGGTGGCCGGCGCCGCAGCGGCGCTCTCCGGACCGTTACATGGCAGAGCGAACGAAGAAGTCCTGCACATGCTGGATGAGATCGGGACCAAGGACCGCATCCCGGCGTTCATTAAGAGCGTCAAAGATGGACACGGCAAGCTGATGGGCTTCGGCCACAGAATCTACAAGAACTACGATCCGCGCGCGCGGATCATCAAGTGGACCGCCGAGAAGGTCTTTGAGGTCACCGGCCGGAATCCGAAGCTCGACATCGCTCTGGAACTGGAGAGAATCGCCCTCGAGGACGAATATTTCATCAAGCGGAAGCTCTATCCCAATGTCGATTTCTATTCGGGGATCATCTATCAGGCCATGGGATTCAAGCCCGAGATGTTCACCGTCCTTTTTGCCATCCCGCGGACAGCCGGTTGGCTGGCGCAGTGGGAAGAGATGATCCAGGATCCGGAGCAAAAAATCGCCAGACCAAGGCAGGTGTACGTGGGGCACGCGGTGCGGGAGCTTGCGCGGAAGGAAGAAAAACTCGCGCGATAACGAAACAGAGGCGAGCCCAGATTCATTTTCCGCCGCAGGAGCGATGGTCCGAACCTTCGCGTCGGATGATAGGCGAAATCGGCCGATGAACTTCCTAGCGGGGCGGCATCCGTAAGGCGCCGTCCAGCCGAATCACTTCGCCGTTCAGATAATGATTTTGAACGCAGTGCAGCACGAGATCCGCGTATTCGCGCGGATCTCCAAGCCGCTTCGGAAATGGAACCGAACCGCCGAGGCTCGTCTGCACGTCGGCGGGCAGACCGAGCAGCAGCGGGGTCAGAAAAAGGCCGGGGGCGATGGTTAAGACCCGTATGCCAAACTGTGCCAATTCCCTGGCCGCGGGCATCGTGAGGGCGACGATACCTCCTTTTGAAGCCGAATAGGCGGCCTGTCCAATCTGCCCCTCATAGGCGGCGATTGAGGCTGTCGATATGATCACGCCGCGTTCGCCATCCTCGCCCGCTTCGAGCGCGGCCATTTCCGCCGCGGCAAGCCGCATCATGTTGAATGTGCCGACCAGATTCACGGCAATGATTCGCGAAAAATCGGCGAGCGGCATCGGTCCGTCCTTACCGACAATGCGTTTTCCGGCGCCGATGCCCGCGCAGTTCACCAGCACTCTGGCGACACCGTTCTTTTCGCGCGCCTCCGCCATTGCGGCCGTCGCGCCCGCCTCGTCAGACACGTCACATTTGATGGGATGCCCACCCACACGCGCGGCGACCTCTTGAGCCGCACTGAAGTTTACATCCAAGATCGCGACTTTGGCGCCACCCTCCGCGAGTCGCGCAGCCGTAGCGGCGCCAAGACCTGACCCGCCCCCCGTGACGATTGCCGCCTGGCCTTTTATGTTCAAAAGTATGTCCCTCCGCTCATACACAATACCGTGAATCGCTTCTGTATAGCCGGAAGGAGTCGCTTCGGGATATTTGCTCTTCTGCCATAATCTAGTGAACCGTAATTGAAGCTCCAAAGGAGACAGGAATGAGCCGTTTCACAATCACCCTGACGGGAAAGCAGTTGACCATTTGCGGTGCGATCGCGCTTGCCCTTACCGCCGTC
This sequence comes from Acidobacteriota bacterium, assembly GCA_037439565.1. GTDB lineage: Bacteria > Acidobacteriota > Terriglobia > Bryobacterales > Bryobacteraceae > Palsa-187. Next base: position 22,069 of record JBBIVT010000006.1, read on the forward strand.
ACGCTAAGTTATGCCCAACCGCGCAAGGGATCGCTTACGGCGGACGACTATATTGAGATCCAACAACTCTACGCCCAGTACAACATGGCGATCGATTCCGGCGACGCCGAGGGCTATGCCGCGACCTTCGTTTCCGACGGTGTCTTCAATAGCTTCAGCGGGCACGACGCGTTGACCGGATTCATCCATCGCTGGCGGGACAACATGAAGGGCGCCAACATGCGCCACTGGAACACGAACCTTGCCATCACCGGCACTCCCGAAGGTGCCAGCGGCGCCGTGTACCTGCTGCTGGTCGACGTGAGCGTTCGTCCTCCGGTGCTGACAACCGCGGCGAAGTACGAAGATCAGTTGGTGAAAACACCTTTAGGATGGCGCTTCAAGAAGAGAGTGACGAAGGGCGAAGGCGCGCCCGCGGCCGCCGCCCCGAAACCGTAACCGGATGCAACTCGCCCGGAGGCGCCGTCTGATAGTCTCGTTAAAAGGAAATTTCAAATGTTGATGGAGATTCACATCCCGTATGATCCAGCGACAAACCCCCTTAATAGTAATGAGTGGTCCTTCCCCCTGCTGGAAATTATTCATATTGTGGGATTTGCAATCGCCATCGGGACCATCTTCATGGTGGATCTGCGCCTGATTGGTGTCGGCCTGAAGCGCCAGCTTCCGTCGCAACTGGCAAAGGACCTCGGGCCTTGGACTCTGGGGGGGCTCGTTGCCGTGCTCATGTCGGGACCGCTGATTTTCACTTCGGATCCAAACCTGTACCTGAACAATTTCAGTTTCCAATTCAAGATCCTCGCGCTTCTCGTCGCGATCCTGTATCAGTACACAATTCATCGCAAGGTGGCGCTGTCGGATCCCTCGCCGGTGGTGGGCGCTTTGGTTGGGATAGTCTCGCTGGCGCTGTGGGTTTCGGTGGTCGCGGGCGGACTCTTCATCGCGTTCGCGTAAGCAGGGAGAACTCATGGCGATCCTGGAACTTTTCCGGTGGATTCAAGACACGGCCCCAATGACCCAGCTCCGCGAATCGGCATTGGTTTATCCGATCGTGATGACGGGTCATCTTACCGGCATGGCGCTGTTCGGCGGAATGATTGCGATCACGGACCTGCGGCTGCTGGGCTGGGCGATGCGAAGCTCGTCCATCGCGGATGTCGTGGAGCAACTCCGGATTTGGAAGCGGATCGGTTTCGTCCTCGTGGTCGGCTGCGGGGCCTTGCTTTTAGGTTCCAAGGCGGAGTTGTATTATTACAACCCTTTCTACTGGACGAAAATGGCGCTGTTGTTGCTGGTGGGGATTCACGCGCTGGTGTTTCGAAGCGTCTACAGGAATCCGGCTGCGCTGGATCGCGCTCCCCGGATTCCGGGCAAGGCAAAAATGGCGGCGTGCCTTTCGCTATTGATTTGGATCGGCCTGGTGACCGCTGGCCGTTCGATTGCCTATTGGGATGTTCCGGAGGATCTTACGCCCGTCTACGGGACAAACGGCCCGACCACGCACCACGTGCGGCGGTAACGGCCTCAGGGAGCTTCCTGGGCCCGCGGCAGAACGCTGCGCCGGACTTCAATCGCCAGGAGGACGCTCAGCGCGAACGTCACGCTGCCGGCGGCGACGTGAGCGACGCTGATCGCCAGAAACAGAAGCGTTCCCGCAGTCTCCATCAGCCGCAACAGGAACGCTGTCATTCCCAAGAACGCCTGAACTCCGGTGACCACCATGAATGTCACCGCCAGCGGCCGCAGCACGGGATGTTGGCCGAATTGATGCGTGACGAACGCTCCAACGACCATGACGAACAGCGCGACGATCAGCGCTCCCAGCAAATGAGGCAGCACCCCCACGGCGCTATGCCGGAAGCCCGCCCCGAATCCGATCTGTACGGCCACCAAGAACGCAGCCGCGCTACTCAAGGTCCGGAGCGAGGGCCATCCATAATCCTGCGCAAGTTCGGGAGCACGCTGCCAGGAAGGCGACGTGAATTGAGCGATCGCTGCAACTGCCGCAAACAGCAGCGCAGCGAGACCCGCGTGCAGCGTGCCGGCCGCCGGTCCCTGGAACTTTCCAAATCCGGCGTCGGCCAGGAGCATCGCCAGAGCGCTCCAACCGGCGCGAAGAGGCCATGGTGACTTGGACGTGCGAATGAGCCAGATGAGGAGGCCCACGATCAGAGAAGCATCCAATGCGGCCGCGGCGGAATGAATTTGCAGCAAGAATACCTGCCTGAGTTGATCGCGCGAACTCGTGACGGCGGCTCCGCTCATGATCACAAGAAGCGTGATGCTGGCGACGAACAGCGCGAACGGATGAAGTCGCGAACTCTTCGCGCGCCCCACTACACCCTCTTCATGCCGCTTAATTGACCAGCGCCTGGTAAACCATTGTGCGCGTCTGGCGCCAGATGAATCCGTTCAGGCCTTGCGGCGCTTGAACCATCAGGACGGCCGCCAGCTTCTCTTTTGGATCCACCCAGAAGAACGTGCCCGTGATTCCAGCCCAGGAGAAGTCACCGACGGAGCCGGGCACGGGATTGCGGCCTGGATCCACCCGAATCGCGAAGCCCAAGCCGAAGCTAGTGCCCATTTCGGGCGTTGGGCCGAACGACCCAAGCGCCATGGCGACGGGAGTGTGGCGTTCCGTGTTGGCCGGAAGCTGATCCGAGGTCATCAGGGCGATGGTCTTCGGCCCGAGAATCCGTACGCCCTCCAGTTCCCCACCGTTGAGCAACATCTGAGAAAACCTCGCGTAGTCGCCCGCGGTGGAGAACATGCCGCCGCCACCGGAAAGCAGGGCGGGTTTTTGCGCTGGATCGGCAAAAGGAAGGTTGGACTTCGTGTCGGGCTTGGCAAGCCGCGTAACGGCCTCCGGCTTCACCCAGAAACCCGTGTCCTTCATTTTCAACGGACGCGTGATGCGCTGTTCGATGAACGCGTCAAGATCCATACCGCTCGCGACCTCAACAACCCGTCCGAGGACATCGGTCGAGACGCTATATTCCCACGCTTCTCCCGGTTGATGGAGCAAAGGCATGCTGGCCACGGTTTTCACCATGTCTGCCAGCGATCTGGAGCCGAAGATGTCCGCCTTGCGGTACATCTGATCGACGGGCGAGTTACCGAACAGCCCGTAGGTCAGGCCGGAGGTGTGCCGCATGAGGTCCTGGATCGTCATGGGGCGCTTGGGTGCAACGCGCTCCGGTCCGACTTTCACGTCTCTGAACTCCGGAAGATATTGCGCGACCGGCGCACCAAGGTCGAGCTTATTTTCCTCCACCAGGATCATCGCGGCGACGGTGGTAATCGGCTTCGACATGGATGCCACCCGGAAGATCGAGTCTTTCTTCATCGGCGTTTGCGCGGCCCGATCCTGATAACCGATGGCATCATAGGTGACAACCTTGCCGCTACGCTCGATCAGCAGCACTGCGCCGGGGACCGTCTTGTTGTCCACGTCTGCCTTTAGCGCTTGCCGGGTCCTCTCCAGGCGTTTCGAGGAGAATCCAACATCCTCCGGACGGTTCGCCGTCGCCAGAGTTTGAGAAAATGCGGCCGCCGCGCACAAGGCGCCGGCCAGAAACATGGGCAATTTCGAATGACGGAGCATTGGTATAGTCTACCTCGCGATTTCGCGGAGTTCCCGGACCCGAAGAAATACCGCGGCCCTATTTGGGAGATTGAACCGGTCTGCCGAATTTCGCATCGTCAATGGCAACGTTCGTCTGTATGTCACTTAACTGGATCGCGTCCCTCCCGTCCAGCCACGCAAAGGTGATATGAAACGGCATTTTGATCCCTCCAACGTCGCGATAATCGGAGAAGTCAATTTGGGTAGGAACCCGCCCAATCTGCGTCTTGCCATAGCGCACCAGTCGTAACAGCAGCCCCGATTTCTGGTCGAAATACAGGGTCGCCAGCATGCCACGAGGGCCGGTTCCCTGGACAACGTAAACCGGGCGATCCTGCCCCAGTCCCGCACCGGACTCCGCCGCCGTCTGACTGGATGGCCCCGGAAGATCGCTGATGGTGGCGGGCAGGCTAACGCGAAGATTGCTGAGGACCTCCTTCACCTGCCCCGGGAACCCCAGTTCCGCGTCCAGCACAGCGCCATCCAGTTCCACGCCGGACAGTTGGTAGTCCGTGAGCACGGCGAGGGGAGTCATCATCCAACCGGTACGGCCATTGCAGGCTCTCACCTCGTCTCCACGTCCGGTCGCTGCGGCAAACTGAATCTGCGTCGTTCGCTGATTCGGAAATTTCGCGTAAATGTGAACCTTTCCCCCGCCCCCGAAACCTCCAAAACCGACGCTGGTGCCAGTCGCGACGTAGCTTTTCAGGCTGGCCAAGCGCTGCTCGCCGCCAAGCGCCCGCAGGTACTTATCGATAATCTCGCCGGCCGCAGGCTGGCCCGGCATCTGGACCAAAGCGTCATCCATCTCCTGGGATCCAGGGCCATAAACGACTTCCATGGAGGGCGTGGTCGAGGGGCGGTCGCGGCCATGATGGCAACTCCAGCAGGTCACCACCTGCCGGCCCTGGAAGTTGTCGCGATTGATGTTGGAAACCATGGTCACCATCTTGCGGGCAATCACTTTTTTACCGTTGTCGGCGGCCCAATTCACTCTTTCCGTCCCGGCATTCTGGTGACACTCCGAACAGTCATAGCCAACAGCCGCGGACATCAGCCCCATTGTTCCCATGAAATCGTCCACGGGAATTCCCTTGAGCACTTGAATATTCTTGAATACCTGATCCGACGTCTGCCCTTTGTCCTGCGATTTCGCCAGGGGGACGGTCAACATGACGGTGGCGAACGCCAGAATCGTCACTTCCGCGATACCCATCATCACTCTCGACCAGCGCTTCATACGTATCCTTTTCCCCTCATTTCCATATTTCGGGCCTTTGATTGTACTCCGACATGTGGCTTGCCGGGTTTCTTGCCGAAATTGTCGGTGTGGATCCGGGCGGGGTGCGTAAACGGATCACCAGCGGCCGGGCAATTCCTTTTCTTTACTTCTTTTCCTTCGCGTCCTTCGCCGCATCGGCCTTACGGGCGCCGCCGAGAATGTCCGTCATCGCGTAGTTCCCTTCGTGGCAGGCGTATTCATAGATCGGGCCCTTGGTTGCTACAAATGGATACTCAATCGTCCATGCCTTGGCGAATGTCGTTGGGTCGTCGATGGTCACGCGGTAGAGAATCGTGTTCTGATCGACGCGCGTAAAGCGCTCAACCACATGCAGATTTTCGGACGATCCGCGGAAACGCGTCTGATTGTTGAAGTTCGTCGTATCGACCACCAGCGTGTCGCCTTCCCACCTGCCGATGGAGTCTCCAAACCATTGCCGGACGCTGGGTGGAGCATGTGTGGCGTTCATTCGGATAATCCGGGCATCGTGCACCATCTCCACCAGGATCATCACATGATCGGGTGTCTGCACAATCTGATAGTTGTTGTTGTACAGCACAGGCAGCATCGGCGGACCTGAAGAGGAGCCAAACGACACCAGGCACCGCTCTCCAAGAGGGCGGTCCTTTACGCTATCGAACCGGCTGAAACTCCGCATCAGCGCCGCGTTTCGCGCTCGTCCTTCCGCGGTAACGGGCGGGACCTTACCATCGGGCGGATCAATAATCAGCGAGGTCCGCTTCACGCCGTCGACGCGAGCCAGTTCGGTGCCGTGATCGACGAAGAGCGCATTGTAGCCGCCGGTTCCCCCGGATCCCAGGGCGTCCGCGATGGGATTTTCAGCTTTCCCATCATACTTGGCCTCATCATCCTTCGACTTTTTCTCCCAGACGGCCGCCTCCGCATCGGTCAAGGCCGCTCGGCCGTTCACTGCGGCGGGCCGCTCCAATGGAGTGAGGGTGGCATTGGTCCAGATTCCCTGCAAGTCGGGCTTGCCATCCGGAGTTCGCGGGACGGTCCAGTTTTTGGGCCTGTTCTGACCCAGAACAAGGGAGGCAAGCGCCAGCGCGCCCGCGACGACAAATCGATAGCTCATCTCAATCACCTTTCAAACGCGACGCTCATTCTTAACTCAAAGGCTTACTCGTATACGTGACATTTGTTGGTCAAGACGCCCGGGAGAGTGCACCGGCCTCCCGGAGCGCTCTTTCAAAGCCAGCGTGCTTGCGGAGAGGATGATTCGGTCGTTCATGGCAATCGCCAAATCAAAGCAGCTTTTATCGGATCAGAATGTCCGAGGCTTTACGCTACTTCTTTTCTTCGTACGGCGCGCCCGTACCCTGGGAGCCGAGGAACAATTTCTGCCCGCTCGGCAGTGTAATATCGCGGCCGTTGGCGCGGAGGGACCCGTCCTTCGACTGGTAGCCTTCCACCACGACGGGCGTTCCTGGAGCAATGGTTGTTTTGGTGAAGCCGCGGCGCAGAAGAACGTTTGGGCTACCGGCCTCCACCATCCAGGAGGTCATCGAGCCATCGGCATTCTTGATGTCCACATGAATCCAGCTATGGGGATTAATTAACTCCACTTTGGAAACGACGCCCTCAAGATGGACGGGTTTCTTGGCGTCGAATTCCGCCGCGAAGGCGTGATGAGCCCACGCCGGCACAGCGACAAGGAACACACAAGCGCTTGCAATCATGGCAATCTGCTTCATCTTCATCATTCTCCTCTAGCAAACCTTCGAGCCTGCCGGACTCGCATTCGATTCAAGGCCATCATAGCTCTAAAACCGTCGCCTTGGGCGCCCCGCTTACTTCGGCTTTTTCGCGTAGTCGCCGTAAAGCAGGTCTTCGACGAACTCAACACATTTGAATTCCACCAAGCGCGCCCCCTTCTCGACGTGGCGATATAAAGGCATTTTGATCTTCCAGGGCCGCGAAAACACCTTGGGATCTTCGATCGTGGCCTCGTAGGACAGAACGTCCGGCTCAATCATCGTATACCGTTCCACCACGTGCAACGCATCGCTATGGAAATCGCCCGCGCGGTCCAGCCAGGTGCGTTCGTCAAAGCCCGTCGCGTCGATCACCAGCGTCTCGCCTTCCCATCTCGCGACCGACTGCCCCATCCACGTATCCACGGGGGCTGGCCCGGGATCCTTCAGGAAAATGTTGCGAACCGCGCCGTCATATTGATAGGCGATAAAGAGGGCTTTGGGGCTCTGGAAGATCTGAAACGGATACGGCATGTAGGTGGCACGGGGCACCCCGGGCAGGTAACACCGGATCTCCGGATCGAGCTTCAGCCGATTCTCGAAGTTCTTCTTCTTCGTTTCCAGCGCGGCGGGCAAGTAAGGGATCTCGCCCCCCTCCACGACTCCAATTCCGCCAGGATCGGCGCTCAATGTTCCATCCGCGACCACCAAACCAGGCCGGGCGGCATGATCAACAAGATCCCAATTGGCGGTGTTGAGCGCCTGCCAGATCCCGTTCAGATTCGGATGCCCGTCCGGCCCCTTCGGGGCATGATAGACCTGCTGCGCCGCTATTGGTATGCTCACGGAAAGCAGAATCGCCAACATGGCGCTGGTCCCGCTGACGCAGCTTCGGAACTGTGTTCGCATCAAATCCTCTCTCCACTCTACGCCGGGTTCCATCCGGGAGCCCAGGCGGGTCCGCTGAAGACCAGGATCTATAATACACCTGCTTCCGCCGCAAAACCGGGCTCGACCTGCAAACCAGCATTAGAGCGGATCGGGCGTTCACTCCAAATTTGAGAAGCGCGATGTGCCCCAAACGTCTGCAGCTGCCCCAACTTCTGGCATCAAAATCTGCAAGTTAAACAGCCGTCTGGTGGCCAATGGATTGCTTGGTATTCGATGAAGGTTCGCCCCGGGCGGAAGACTTGAACCGCTCAACAAGGGGCTGCGGGACGAGTTATGAGCAAACTTGCCGAATTTTTCAAAGAAACGCACACGTCGATGGGGATCTTCTACCCCCTGCACTGCATCATCGCAGTATTCTCGAGTCCGGAAGCCGCTCAAGAGGTTCTGCAGAGGTTGCGGCACGCAGGATTCGCGGAGGATGAAGCCATCGCCGTTGAGGGCCGCCAGTTCATCGACCTTGAGAAGGAGGAGACGAACTTGGGGAGTTTCCTGATGCAGGCCTTGTCGCGATTCCTGGCGACGGAACAAATCTCTACCGACCACAATCTTGAGTTCGCCCACCGGGGCGCGGGATTTGTGGTGGCACATTGCCCAAACGAAAAGATGAAGAAAAAGGCGTGGGATTTGATGAAGCAACTCGCGCCTCTCGCGGCGCACTATTACGATAAGGCCTCGGTTGATCACCTGGCAGGGGGCTTCAGCACGGACTGAGTGCGGTAGCATGCTCTCATGGCTGCTGGCCACACACTCACGGTAGAGAACCTTTCGGTCGAGTTGGATGGCACCCAGGTTCTGCGCAATATATCTTTCACCGTGAGACCGGGTGAAGCACTGGCAGTGATCGGCCCCAATGGCGCAGGTAAGACTGTGTTGTTTCGGGCATTATTGGGCCTTCTCCCCTATACGGGAACCGTGAACTGGCAGCCCGGCACCAAGATGGGGTATGTCCCGCAGAGATTCTCGGTGGACCGTTCTGCTCCGATCACGGTGATGGAGTTCTTTTTGCTGCAATCGCCGAGCTTTTGGCGTCCCCGTACGAAGTTTGTCAATCATCTGGACCATGAACTCACACTGGTGGGGCTGGACCGGACCATCCTGCGGAAGAACCTGGGCGAATTGTCCGGCGGGCAGACACAGCGTTTACTGATCGCATGGGCCATGCTGCAGCATCCGGATGTGCTGCTTCTCGACGAGCCGACGGCTGGCGTGGACGCTGGCTTTGAGGAAACCATCTACGCCCTTCTTCATCGGGTTCAAACCGAGCGCGGGACAACCCTTCTCCACATCTCGCACGACCTCAGCGTGGTCTACCGCTACGCGCAGCAAGTTCTGTGCCTCAACAAGAGTGTCGTTTGCCAGGGGGCGCCGGTGGAGGCGTTGACTCCCGAAGCCCTGGCGGCCCTTTACGATCAGCCTGGCTACTATCATCACGACCCGAGCGTCGAACATTGACTC
>JBBIVT010000006.1:31196-72896 GCA_037439565.1 Acidobacteriota bacterium
CCGGACGCAATCGTCGGGCTCCTGTTTACTGCCTGTCTGGCGCTGGGCATCCTGATCATCCCGAACGGCGACATCATTGAGTCCCTGTTCGGAGCGTTCCCGGTGCTCTCGCTACCATTCCTGCTGGTGATTCTGTTTGTCTCAGCCATGCTCGCAGTGCTCTGCTTCGTGCTTGCCCGCCAGTTCATCTTCATGATCGTTTCCCAGGATTTGGCGAAGGTGCACGGTCTTGGCAGGATGTACGATTTGGCGCTGTTGCTCATCTTCGCGATGATTGTGGCCCTGGGGATCAAGCTCGTCGGCACTCTCTTAATGGGTGCGTTGACGATCATACCGGCGGCCGTTGCGAAAAACGTTTCCCGGACCATGCGCGGCTATCTGATTGTTTCCGCGCTACTGGGAGGTGTGATTTCGATGGGAGGGCTGTGGATGGCCGGCGCTCTCGGGCTCCTGCCCGGCCCGGCCATCATTTTGTTCGGTGTCGGCCTGTTCCTGCTGTCCATCCCCGCCAGCCGGAAACCGGCGGCGTGAGAAATTAGGGACGCCGATGGAGCACGTGGGTCGCGATGTCCGGCCAAAACTCCCGAAACACGCATGTAATCACATCGCGCCCGATGGCATATCCGTAACGTTCCGCAAGCGCTCCTCCGGTCCGGTCGTGGCTTGGATAATAGGAGAGAGAGATCCCTTGGGCGATGCCCCTGCCAAGGAGTTCTGAGGTATTCAGGGTGTCCTGGCCGTTGTAGTTGCGAGTAATCAGAACGCGGGATGCCGCGTAAATGCCTCGTTTGAAGATGCTGCCTTCGCCCTTGGCATAATAGCGCCCGTCCTGATGGAGCACGGTCGGCAAGGCGAAGATCACCAGATAGTTGCCGTCGGTTTTGTCGAGAAAACCGCGCCAGTAGTATTCGCCAAAGCCGGCCACGCCTTTCCCCAGTTGCCTGTGCGCGTCTGAACCCTCGGCCATCAGCGAAGTAAGCCCCACAAAAACAAAAGACGAATAGTCGAAGCTATTCTGCGTGGCAATCTTGAAGGCCTGCCCGGGCGTAGGGGGAGGTGGAATCGCTCCCGCACTCACGGCGCGGAAATTGGGCATCAGTCCAAGGATCCGCTTGGGTTCCTGTTTCGTGATCGGAACACTGGATTCGGTCGAGTCCAGGCTCGGAGCGATGGACGTATCCGCCGTCGCGTCGGATTGAGACGTTCCAAGCGTCGTTCTGGTATCCGCGGAAGTTGGTTGGGTCAAGTCAGGCGCAGGTACCTGGGCAAGCGCGGAAGCGCCCGACACGATAAATGCAAACCCGAGAAAAAAATGCAAGTACTGCCTCCATTCCTTCAATTGAAAGTCAAGCCCGCTCGGAGCGGATCGAACTCACGGAGCGGCCTTCGCGACCACAGCTGCGCCTTTATTGGTCAACTGATTGAGGTAATCGCCGAGTGCGTCGATTTCCTGCGGTGTTCCGGCCAGGGGCGGCATGAAATTCCGGTAAGGGGACGTGGTTGGCTGATCGTGCAGGATCGTCAGCATGTTGCCAATCGCCTTGCGGTCCCGTCCCTTCATCAGGCGGCGCATCGACCGGTATCCGTCGACGGTGTGGCAATTCATACATTGGCCACGAAACATCAGCTCGCCCTGGCTCATCGAATTTTTCCACGGGCTCGCTGTGGTGTAACCTGCTTCATTGAGCCCGGCGATTTGCGAGCGGCGGACGCCATCGGAATACATATACTGGTTCACCGAGTACGGTTTCCGGATCATTTCCCGCGCGTGTTCGGTCGCTCCGGTCGCCGCGAACGCCATCAGAAGAATCGCAATGGCGTGCCCTAGCCCAAAATCCCTCGGATTACGCCAGGCCAGGAAGTAGGCGATGGCCAGAATCGTGGCCGAAGTCATGGCCGTCACCAGGGCCGCCCGGGTTACCTGGGTGAAGAGGCCCGAGCCAATCGTGCTCACGCCGGCTTGCATTAAGTGCCGGCTGTTTTCAGGGACAGCAGAGAGATACCACAGGAACGCGAACGGCATCAGGAAAAAGGAGGGGACCAGCCACTTCGTTGACCAGCGGATCACTGCCGCTTTCAGGTCCGCTCCCGCTCCGCTTGTGTCGATGCGGCTGGCCGTAATCAACGCCCAAACACCCGCCAGGGACAGGCACACCAGAGTCCGCAGTACGAGGCTGGGCCAATACGTCGGATTAAAAAAGGCCTCCCAGAACCGCGACGCTTCCCGGCCGGTGCCAGCCACCGCAAGCCAGGAGTTCCCCGGCGTCAACATAAACGACAGGATTCCGTTAATAATCACCAGCGTGCAGTACGAGCTGATCGCGTACAGCCAGGCCAGATTCTGGTGCGTCCTGGCGTCCACGCGGTCCCACGTGTAGTAATACACCGTCGCGGTGGCGATTTCCACCAGAAAGAAGCACCACTCCATCGCCCAACCAAAGACAAAGTTATGAATCAGCGCGCTGGTGCTTTCCGGACTCGCCAGGCCGATGGAGAACCAGATGCCCGCGCCGGAAACGGTTCCGAACACGCCGGTGAGAATCAGGAAAAACTTCGAGTGCGCGCGGATCACTTCGAGCCAGTCCTCGCGGCCCTCGCGCCGCGCCTTCCGCTCCGCCAGGGCCAGGTACAGGCCTCCGCCCACTGCGAACTGCGAAATCATGACGTGAAAGATGGCAATCGCGCCGATCACCCAGACGCTGCCGATCATTGGGACATCCCAAGTTGGATAGTTCATGTTAGTTTCGCGTCGGCCTACAGCGCTGCATACCCCCAAATCGTCAGTCCGATCATGCCCAACACAATCAGCACCCCGAGCCATGTCGTCAGCCGCGCCCGCTTGCCAAACGTGCTTTGCGGATCGAACAGCGGGACGACGGCAAGAAACAAAGTGACCGCTCCAAATAAAGTCATGCCGGCGATTTCTCCCGCAAACCCGGGAATCCAGTTTCCCACCACCTTCAGCAACTGGAACTGGGACATGAAATACCACTCAGGGTGAATCCCCACCGGCGCAGGAGCCAGCGGATCAGCGGCGCTGCCAAGATCCCACGGGAACAGCGTCGCCAGAATGGTCACCACATTCAGGGCGATCAACCACATCGCCAGATCCTGCGCCAGGAAGTTTGGGAAAAAAGGGATCGTCCGCCGCTGCGAAGCCGGCCGCTCCGACTCGCTGGGAGGAACCGCATTCCCGTGTTTTTGGACGAGATACAGATGAAATCCCATCAGTGGAAGGAAGAGCAGCGGCAGGATAACGGCGTGCAGCGCGAAGAATCGCTGCACCGTTGTCTCGCCAACCTGCGATCCGCCGCGCACCAGATCGTTGACGATCCCGCTGAGCCCGGGGATCATGCTCGGAATCTGGAGGCCTACCTTCGTGGCGAAAAATGCCAACTGGTCCATGGGAAGCAGATACCCGCTGAAGCCGAACACCATCACCAGGCCCAGGAGCGCCAGTCCGCTCCACCATCCGAACTCGCGCGGCTTGCGGTACGCCTTCATAAACAGCACCGAAAACATGTGTACGAAGACGGCGAAGACCATCAGGTTGGCCGCCCAGGAATGAGCCGAGCGGATCAACCATCCGAAATCGACATCGTAAGTGATCTGGCGGACCGACTCGAATGCTTCCCTGCCCGGACGATAGTAGACCAGCAGCATGATGCCGGTGAACAACTGCACGACAAAGAAAAGAAGCGAGATCCCGCCCCAGTAATACCAAAAGGAGTACCTGTGCTGAGGCACGCTTTTGTGCCGCCCCAGCTCAATCAGGTCCGAGAGGCCGAGGCGCTCATCGGCCCAATGAAAAAAGCCGCTCTTTGGGCCGGCCCCGCTATGCTCTGGAAACGATGACGTGGCCATCGGTGACCTCCACCTTGAATGCCTTCAATCCTCTCGGCGGCGGTCCGCCGACGACATTGCCGGTTCTCATGTCATAGGTGCCTCCATGACAGGGGCAGAAGATCCGGTGATTCTTGGGCTCGAATCCCACCGTGCATCCGAGATGGGTGCACACGGCATCGAACGCGACCCAGGTTCCATCCTCGTGATGAATCAGCATCGCCGGGCGGGTGCCGAATAGGAACATGGTGGCCGCCCCGGCCGAGGGGAGATTTTTCTCTTCAATAGCGACTGAAGAAATCTGCCCTTCCAGGCGCGACCGGACAGCGGGTGTCGCCAGATAACGGTACACCGGATAGCCGAGAGCGGCGGCGTAACAAGCCCCCATCGCTCCCATTCCGAGCTGCAGCAAATCCCGCCGGCGAGGCTCGTCCGGACCGGAAGATTCGCTCAAAAAAGTGGAGTCAGGCATATTTTTCCTCGATGAGCCGCGCTTTCGCAAACACACGGATCAGATAACCGATCGCCACGGCTGCGCCCACCAACAGCACCAGAAACAGGCCCACAACGGACCAGTTGGTGACCACCTGGCGATCCCAGACTTCAAATCCGGCGGCGCGCAAGGTGACGTCGCGGATGCCGTCCCGCACCATGACGGTTGCCGCGATGTTGAGAAAAACGAGCAGCCCAGCGGCGATACCGCCGATGAGTTTTGGCGCGGCGCTTGCGGCGGCCCAAATCGCGATCAACACTCCCAGTCCTGCGGTGCCCACCCAGAGATAGGCGCATAGGCTATAAACCGAATTTCCCATGACGGTGGTGACGATTCCGGCTGGCTGCGCGGCCAGAGCCATGCGCGCAAACGCGGCCTGAATCAGCAGTCCGGCCGCCATCGCCGCTCCACCGGAACGGAACAGGAAACTCCGCAGACTCGTTTCGAAGTGCGCCCGCTGCGCCAGCAGCATCAGTGCCGCGCCCGCCGCCGAGAAGGAACCGAAGACGAAGAAGAGCCATCGCGGCCACAACGTCGGATCGGAGGTATTCCATTGAACTCCCGCAGGGCTCTGGCGGTACATGTCGCTCCACACCTGCGGCCGCAGCATCAGCGTCATGTTGTTGGAGTAAATGAACGCGATCGTCAAGAGCAGGACCAACGCGGCCAGGCCTGGAGCGGTCCAGGAGCCGCAGGCATCGGCGCGTTTGGCCGAATAATAGAGTCCGTAGTAGCTTGCCATTAGCAGGAAGATCACGGAGATCCAATACGCGCCGATCAGCACGCTGCTGGTATAGAGCGCGCGACCGTAAAGCACCTGCGCAAAAAGGAGGGGCGGGACTCCGAGGTTGATAAGAAACGCCATCAGCGACGGTAGCCTGTGGGCCATCATCCCGCCTGCCTGGACCATGTTCCGGGAGGCGGCGGCGCGCCCGAGCGCGGCGAAGGCGACTCCCAGCATCAGTCCGCCCAGCAGCAATTCCACCGAGACAAGGTGCAAAGTGAACGTCAAGTTATGTAAAAATTTGAACAACCAGATCGGAGCGGGCAAGGGGATCGGATCAGCGGAAGGAAATAAGGTCACGTCGAGGGTAGCCTTTCACAAATCGGTCTTCATTCAGCGAGGATGCAATTTCCGGCAGGAGGTGACACCATGCAAGGCGATCTCCTGCGATGAAACAGTGCTAGCAATCATCCGTCCGTTATCTCGCCTGCGGGAAGCGCGTGTTATGCGCTCGTCAGGAACTTTTCGAAGGGTGAAAACACCCGCTTTGCGTGGAATGGCACACGCGGTTCTCCAACTCCACGCTCTCAGTCGCCTCCCCGATGCCCCCTCCGGATGATGCCGACCATTTTCAAATTGATCCACAGAAACCGCCACGCCTGATAGGGCGGGAAGGTTCGCAGGAACAGGGTGAAGCGCGTCGGTTTAGTGGCGTAAAACCAATCGGAATTGGGCATAGTGCTCCTGTTACTCCGGGATGAACTGCCAGCCCGGCCGCAGACGGGCTTTGTACAAGAACATGTGATGGAGCATGATCTTGATCCAGTGTCCGGCCAGACCAATCTCGCCAAAGGTGGAATTGTTGTCGCGTCCGTACTCTGGATATTTTTCAAAATTCGGCACAATCGGAAAGACGGTGATGGAAGCCGCGGTTCCGGTGAACGGATTGGAGCCGGCCGAGGCAACGCACGCCGCGCCCATCTCTGCCATGGATGCGGCATGCGTTGGAGCGGGACTCCCTCCCAGCATCTCCACAATATTTCTGGCCACGGTCTTGCCGATCATCGCCGACGGCATCCCCGTGCGGGGAGGAGCGGGAGAAATGACGAGTCCCTCGGCGGTGCTGTGCGGCTCCGAGATCGGATGCGGCGGCGCAAACGCGATTCCGGCGGCGAACAGGTTCGAATACGCCGGGCTTTGATAGTACCGGGGCCAGTCCTTGGCTCTCCACTCCGCGTAGGGCTTCTTGTTGTAGTCGGCGTCGACTTTCATGAATCCGCTGGGCGCGAAGACCTTGCCGCTGATGTCCTCGCCGGCGCGCCCGAATGCCTTGAGCCCCACGCCGGTGAACGGCGGCAGCAGCATGGCCATATCGAACGGCACTTCGGAAGCGCCCGTGTCGAGCGTCTCAATGTGAGCCACCCCCGGCTCGACCCCGCGCACATGAGCCTTGGTGATCCAGCGGATTTCCCGTTCCGCGAACAGGGACTCAGCGAAAATGCGGCCCGGAGTCACGTAGCCGCCGCGGCGGATGTGCACGCCGTTGACGCCGAAGTCTCCCATTTCGTACTCGTTGGTCACAAATACAATGTCCGCTTTGTCGCGAACATTGTGGGCGCGCAGCTCGAATTCCAGGTTGACGACGTACTCAAACGCCGCGCCCTCGCAGGTGGCGCCTCCGTGACCCACCCCCACCACAAAGCGCTGCTTCTCCCCGCGCTTCATCCGCTCCACTTTTTCGAGGAATACGCGCGCGGTTTCCTCCGCGTGGCTGGCCGTACAAACCGAGAGGCTATTCTTCCCCGGACCAAGCCCGCTGGTGGCTTCAAAGTTCAGCTTCGGGCCTGTCGCATTGATGAGGTAGTCGTAGGCAATGAATTCACGTTGCCCCTCCTTGCCGTCCAGCGTCCACTCGATTTCGACGTTGGGCCGGATATCCGTCCCTGTCCCTTCCGGATAGAGCGCCACCGCCTTGGCCTGTTTGAAATCGATGCCGTGGTTCTTGTAGACGGGCGCAAGAGGGAAGAGCACCTGCTCCTTTTTCATAAGCCCGACGCCGACCCAGATGTTGGAGGGAATCCAGTTGTAGGTACTCTGCGGCGAGATGACGACCACCTCGTCATTCTTCTTCAACCACTTGCGAAGGAAAGCCGCCGCGGTGTGGCCCGAAATGCCGGCGCCCAGGACAACAACTCGTGACATTCTTTACCTCGCAATCGTCCGTCTGTCACCTACCGGGATGCGATTCGCTTGCGGAAGTGACACACCCGCCGTTACATTTTTGCGGCCGCGCTTTATCCAAACCGGGATCCGGCAAAGACGTCAGGATCGCTCACCAGCAATGGACTGCGAGCCTTGAACGCCTCCGCGTAACGGACGCCGGCCAGGCTCCCAACATAGCGATCTTCGGCGGCATACTTTTCGAGCAACTGCGCCTGCTCGCCGCGGAACACGGCCTCGTAGGCGGAAAGCGCTGCCACCTTCCGGTCATAGGTGGCGGTCACATCCACGGCGAAATCGAAGGAGGGCCAGGCAGGCTCCATGCGGCAGTGGCCGAAAAACAGGCGTTGAATCTCGTGCGGTTCCGTGCCATCTAGATCCTCAGCGCCGGGAATTGCCTCCCACTTCGGCAGGCGGGCGTAGAACACGGCGTTGACGACGATCTCCGTCGCAGCTTTGTGATCCGGGTGAACGCCCGAGCCGAGCGTGGTGAAAACCAGGCGCGGTTTGTGCATCCGGATGAGACGGGCCACGGCGAGGCGCGCGGGAACGCTGTCCTCAATCATGCGATCCCGGAAAGGAAGGGTGATGCGGTCCGCGCCGAGGATCGCGGCTGCGCGAAGCGCTTGCGCGGCGCGGTCCCCGTGGACGCCGTGGCGGGTAGGCTCGCCGTCGCACAGGTCGGCCAACAGGACCGTCCGGCCTTTCTCCGCCAGCTTCGCCAAGGTTCCGCCCATGACGGCTTCCACATCGTCGGGGTGAGCGCCGATCGCGATCGCGTCATAGACTTTGGAACTCACGGTCCTCGCCTGCTTCGGTTACTTCCGGGCAGTCTCCTCGATCATCTCGATCATGACGGCTTCGACCTCGCGCGCCACCGCGGCGATGCCGGCATTGGAAAAGCCCTTCATCAATTCGGTCGGGCGGATGGTCGCGAGTGTATAGCGATCGCCGCTGCCATAGATCGAGATCCGGCACGGCAGCGCCGTCGAAATGGCCGGATCGGCCTCCAGAGCCTTCTTCGCCTGGAATGGATTACACACTTCGTAAATACGGCATTCCATTGCCAGATCGAGGCCCTTCTTCTTCATGGTCTCGCGAAGGTCGTGGATCGCCAGCACACCGAACTGGTGACGCGCCGCGGATTCCTGAAGCCTCTGCTCAAGTTCCTGTAAAGGCCTCGTGGAGTCAAGCTGATAAAGCACTGGAAGTCCTCCCCTTTTATGATGCCTGATTGGCCGGAAAAACCGTCAGGACCGGACAAGGGGCGTGCCGGAGCAGCTTTTCCGCAGTCGCTCCGAACTCCGTTTTGTCGGAAATGAATTTATGGGCGGCGCCGATCACCAGCAGGCCCGCGCCCAACTCATTTGCCAGCCGCAGAACCTCTTCTGCCGCGTTGCCGTGGCGAACCACTTCCTGGATGTCACAGGCCGGCGGACGGTCGCCTCCGACCCAGCCGCACAGATCGGAGTTTGGGTTCGATTGGCCCGGTTCGACCACGTGGAGCACCGTGAGGCGCGTTCCCAGGCATTGCGCCAGACGAATCGCCCAGGACAACGCGGCGCGGGAGAGTTCGCTGCCGGTGACCGCGCATACAATCGACGGCTGAGACGAGATGCGGTCGCCCGGCCCGACGGTGAGGACAGGCACGCTGCTGGAGTGCACCAGCGCTTCGGCGACGGATCCATCCACAATCCTGGCAAGTCCTTTATGGCCGTGCGTGCCCATCACGATCATCGATGGATGAAGGGATTCCGACAACCGCAGAATCACGCTTAGCGGCTCTCCGTCTTCGACGCGTATCTCCGCCCCGGGCACGCCTTCGGCCAAGGCAGCAAGCTTACGCCGCACTTCGTTGCGATTGCGCTCGAGTTCAGCTTCCAACTGTTCAACGCCACCGGGCGTAAAGTAAGGAGGAACTTCGCTTGCCGAGGCATGAATGAGCGAGAGCGGCGCCGGACAGGACCGCGCAATGGACGCCGCCAGACGGACCACTGCCTCGGAATGTTCACTCAAATCGACCGGACACAGAACCGGGCCGGCCAGTTTTCTGTTGGACATGTACACCTTCAATACCAGGGATGCAAACGAACAAGGAAGGTGACACCCCATCGCGCTCAGTCTCCCCATGGAACCGCCAATCCCCGAGAGGTCACCCGTTCATGGGCCGGGTGGCATTTCAGTTTAGAATAAGTACTCAGATTCGGCGCCGCGCACGGGTCGAAGGGGGTGGATGAAATGCTCAAACAGTCACGGCTGGCACTTGCGGCGGCCGGTCTTGTCGCGATTCTTAGGGGGGGCGAAGCGGACCGCGCGCCCGCGGATTGGGCTTACTGGGGAGGCGATCCAGGAAATACCCACTATTCGACGCTGACGGACATCAACCTGAAGAACGTTTCCCGGCTGCGGCAGGCATGGGCGTGGAAAACGGGCGAGACTGAACTGAAAGAATACGGCACCAGGCCCGGCATGTTTGAGAATACGCCGGTGGTGATCGACAACGTGATGTACGTGACCACCCCGTACAACAAGGTGACCGCACTCGACCCGGAAAACGGGACGGTGTTGTGGACCTACGATCCAAAATCGTACGTCGATGGACAGCCTCCAAACGGAACGGGATATGTGCACCGGGGAATCGCGATTTGGCGCGACGGCAGCAAGGCGACTCGGATCTATCTCAACACGCGCTACCGGCTGATCTCGCTCGACGCCAAGACCGGCCAACCAGTGAATACATTCGGAGACAACGGCGTGGTCGATCTGAGCCAGGGACTGGCATGGCCGATCAATAAGATGCACTACACGGAAACATCGCCGCCGGTGGTTTACAAGGATCTGGTGATTGTCGGAAACGGCGTCGGCGACCGGTTGATGTACAAGAACGACCCGCCGGGCGATGTTCGCGCGTTCGATACCCGCACCGGCAAGCGCATGTGGAGCTTCCATACGATTCCGCAGGCAGGCGAGTTCGGCAGCGAGACCTGGAAGAACGATTCCTGGAAGTTCACCGGTCACACCAACGTTTGGGCTCCGTTTACGCTGGATGAGCGCCGCGGCCTTCTCTATTTGCCGGTGAGCACTCCGAGCAATGATTTCTATGGCGGCAATCGACCGGGCGATAATCTGTTTGGCGAAACGCTGGTCTGCCTGGACGCCAACACCGGCGCACGGAAGTGGCACTTCCAGATCGTTCATCACGGCTTGTGGGACTACGATTTGTCGTCGCCTCCGGTGCTGGCGCCGATCACGGTGGACGGAAAGCGGATCGATGCCGTCGTGCAGCTTACCAAAGAGGGCTTTGCGTTTGTGTTCGATCGCATAACGGGAAAGCCGGTGTGGCCCATTGAGGAACGGCCTGTGCCTGCCAGCGATGTTCCGGGAGAACAAGCTTCGCCCACGCAGCCGTTCCCTGCGAAGCCCCCGGCATTCACACCCCAGGGAGTTACTCTGGACGACGCGTTCGACCTCACGCCGGAGTTGAAGGAGGAAGCGCAAGCCGAAATGAAAAAATACCGCCTTGGGCCGCTATTTACGCCGCCTTCCTTGCGGGGAACCCTGGGCCGGCCAGGTATCATCGGCGGAGCAAACTGGGGCGGCGGAGCGTTCGATCCGGAAACAGGAATGCTGTACATCAAGACCTCGAACTCCCCGGCGGTGTTTCGCGTGAAAAAAACGGACCGCTCCGCGGCGAATCCCCGCGCATCCGAGGTGGATGCGGAGTGGAGTGGCGATCTTGGAGCGCCGGCCACATTCCACGGACGGCTCCCGTTAACCAAGCCGCCTTACGGCCACATTTCGGCAATTGATCTGAATCACGGGACCATCGCATGGCAGGAGCCGTTCGGAGATTGGCCAGAACTGCGCGCGAACCCGGCGTTGAAGGGCATCGCGTTACCGCCGCGACTGGGCATCGCGGGGCCACAGGGCGGAATTGTGACGAAAGGCGGGCTGTTCTTTGTCGGCGGTGAGGACATGGCGCTGCACGCGATCGATAAAGCGACGGGGAAAGACGTGTGGCAGGGACCGCTCGGCGGCCGGTCGTACGGGACTCCAATGACCTATCGCACCCGTTCCGGCAAGCAGTTTGTCGTCATCGCAGTGGGACAAGGCGCGGATGCATCGATCGCCGCGTTTTCTTTGGGGAACTAGCTATGGAGCGGCGAGGATTTTTCAAAAGAACGTTTTCGGGCCTGCTGGCGCTGGTTCGGCTGAAGGCGCAACCGAGCCAACAGGAGTATCGCGACCTGGCGCGCGTCGTCCTGCCCGCGTCATTCGACCGTTCGCGCACCGACAAAATCGCGGACGATTTCGCATCCTGGCTGCGCGGCTACAAAGTTGGGGCAGAGATCAGCTCCGGCTATGGCAATCCGCGCACTCAGGTGATGGGTCCGAATCCCGCGGCACACTACGCGGAACAGTTGAACCGGCTTGGCCTATCCAGGCTCGACAAAGCGGCGAAACGCGCCGCGGTGGAAAGAGCGCTGGCGGACGCCAGGATCGACCGGATTCCGCAGCGCCCCGATGGGAGACACGTCGCGGCCGACCTGCTGGGCTTTTTCTACGGCTCCGCGGACGGTGAAGACTTTCTCTACGGCGCCGCCATCAAACGCGACGATTGCCGCGGGCTCGCGCATTCGGAAGAGCGCCCGGAGAAGGTGAACTGAATGCCTGTCTATGAAAGCGACGTCTGCATCATCGGCGCGGGAATCTCCGCGGCCATGTTGGCGCAAAAACTATCGGAACTGCGCCCGGGAGTTTCGATCACCGTCGTCGAAGCCGGGCGCTCTTTCTTCGATTTTGAGAATCGCTTCCAGCAGCGCGAGAGGATGACGAAATACGGCGAGAATCCCTGGCCGGGTGATTTCATCGAAGGGCAGGCCGCGGCGGGAGGAATTTCCAGGACGATGGCCGTCGGCGGACAGGCGCTGCACTGGGGCGGTACGTGCAATCGGTTTTCAGAAGAAGATCTGCGATTGAAATCAATGTACGGCCTCTATTCCGACTGGCCGCTGGAATGGGCAGAACTCGAGCGGTTCTATTGCGAAGCGGAGCGCCGGCTGGGCGTATCGGGCGAGCCGAGTCCTTTCCCCGGAGACAAGCGCTCCGAACCATACCCGATGAAGCCGATTCCTCTTACCTGGAGCCTGGAGCGGCTGAAGGAGTGGGGCAACAAGAGCGGTATCCCGTTCCAGGCCACTCCGCAGGCGAAAAACACGGTGGCGTACGATGGACGCGCCGCCTGCATGCGCTGTGGTACTTGCGACATCTGTCCCACAGGCGCTCGTTACTCGCCGGATTTCACGTTCAAGCGTCTCTTGACGCAGAAGAAGATCTCCCTTCATGACCGGACGCTTATCCGCAAGCTGGTGCTGGACGACTCGAAAACGACGGTAGCCGCCGCGCAAGGCCTTCACTCCGAACGTCCGCTGGAGACGGTGGAGTATCGCGCCAAGCTGTTTATCGTCGCCTCCGGCTATACGTGGAGCTCGCATCTGCTGCTGAATTCTGCGTGTTCCCGATTTCCCAATGGGCTCGCAAACCGGGCCGGGCAAGTGGGAAAATACATGAACGGTCACGCCTTTATTCAGGCGTTTATCGAACTGGACGCCGAGATTTATCCCAACATGAATCCGCAGTATGGATTAATCTCGCGCCAGTACTTTCGGTGTCCTCCGAGCGGTCCCTATGTTCGCCACGACCTTCGGATCTGGGAAGCAGGGCGGGAAGCCCCGCGCCTGAAGGATCCCAGTGGGCGGATTCTGCTGGGGGACGAAATCGTCCAGGACTGGCGCACCCGGAATAAGCGCGGCGTGGCTCGCGTGCGCGCCTACTACGACGTTCACCCGTCGGAAGACAGCCAGTTGACGCTCGATCCGAAAGTGAAGAACAAATGGGGCGATCCGATGCCGAAGATCGAGCACCGCCGCGATGCCGCATGCGAAGCCCGGTACCCGGCAACGAAGAAGCATATCATGGATACTTTCGAGCGCATGGCACGCAACGGCAACGGCAGGATGCTTCGCACCAGCGAAGGCAACTACCTGGACCATCCTGCGGGCGGCTGCCGCATGGGGACGGACCCGGCGAAGAGCGTCTGCGACAGCTTCGGCCGGACTCACGATCACGAAAATCTTTTCGTCGTGGGGGCGCCGACGCTTCCGGCGGCAGGTTGCACCAATGGCACATTGACATTCGTCGCGCTCACGCTGCGGTCTGCCGGAGAGATTGCGAAAGGTTAAATCTGCGCGGGGCCCTGCGACGAAGGCCGCACCGGGACCTTCGTCTATTTCCGTAGCGGCCCCGGAGCCTCCGCCACCTGCAGGTCGAGGCCCGCGCGTTCCCCGTTGATCAACACGATGCCTGCATCGAGCAACTGCTGACCCGTGAGGCTGTAGAGGGCGTAGCTGCGCAAAGCCGCCAGGGGAAGGATAAACTCCACCGATTCGCCGGACTCTCCTTCGCCCGCGACCTTGACCGTGGTGCTGAAATTGATGCCGGCAAAATCGGCGCTGTCCTTAAAATAGGCGAGCACCGGCCGGATGAGATGCGCCACGTGACGGTCAAAGGCCAGTGCGGCGATTTTGTATTGCGAGCCGGCGTCCGTCGCGGCCAGATTCGTGGCGATCGGCAGTTCCAGGTATTTTGCCTCGCGAAACGTCACGAACTCGGGCGGCGCGTAGGAAACGAAGTGGGCCTGCGAATCGAGTTCCTTTTGCATTTTGGCGAGCGTATCCCGATAAACGTCCTCGAGTTTGGCGCCGGACACCACGGGGCGCGGGGCGGCCGCGGGTGCGGGAACCGGAATCGGCGCAGAAGCGGCTGGAATCGGCGGCCCGGCGGGGACGGGCGCGGGCGGCGTCACGGCTGTGGTCTTCACGGCGGGCGCGATCTTGCGATCGTCGGGATAAATGGCGATGGGGCTGCCGTTAAGGTACGCAACGCCGTCCTGGAGCGCGGCGATTCGTCCTGCTTCATCGTGGGCTTCGAGTACGCGCATCGCCGACGCCTTGGGCAGAATCAGCACCGCGTTCTCGAAAATCTCCGTCTGCTGGCCCATCACTTTCCGAATCACATGGTGGGAAATTTCCAGCGCGAAGGCGTCCGGAACGTCAGCGCGGGCGAGCGCCGCCGCGGCCGCATCGATAATCGGCACCATGACGTCGTTACATGTGCGGCGAATCCTCTCCTCACTCGTCATCCGCTCGGCGGGATAGGCCGCGAAATAGTTGCCGGTGATCTTCAGGACGGTCTGATTCTGAAATTTGTCGAATTGGATGGAGCGCTGGTCGCTGCGCGCCTGTTCCTTCTCGCTCAGGTCGAGCTTACGGCTGAAAGAGAAACGGAAGGGAAACTCGTGCTTCGCGATTGCCGCCGTCATCGTGTGCAATTCATCCAGATGGCCCTGCTGAAGACCGCGCAGGTAAGGGTCGGCGATTTCGGCGGGCGCGAGGACCTGCGCCGGGGCGATTGCGGCAAGCACGAGCGCAAACAGGATGGCGCTACGGAGCCGCATTAAACACCCCTTGCGGGCGGTAGGGCGGATCAGCGACGGCGCGGATATAGGCCGCGAGGGCTTCGATATCCGGGGCGGAGAGGGTCAGGCCATAGGGCGGCATCTCTGCTGATTTTCCCACGGCTGCGCCGCCATGGGAAATCTCGGCGATAAGATTCGCCTTGCTGATGGCGTTCAGCGCCGCGCCGTCGGTGAATGCGTGGGGAGGCACGCTCAGATTATCGTGATTGGATACCCTTTCCGCGGTCGATTCAGGATTGTGGCACCGGGAACAATACTTTTCGTTTAGCACGCGGCCGAGCATCTGTTGATAGTCCAGGGCGATCTCCGGAAACTCCGCCTGGTAGGCCTTCCCGGCCTTATCCTGCGTGATCGCCAGCAGTGGATAGCGTCCAGCCATGCCGCCGAGATATACCTTCACGGTGATCTGCCCGTCGCTTCCCGTCAGGCCGGAGGCCGGATCGAACCGCACTCCCTGGCCTCCGCTGAACCGGACCAGAGCGCCGGCCACCGGCGAGCCTTGCGCGTCGTTGACCTGCGCGACCAGCGGCTGATCGAGCGCTGCTCCTGCGCCCGCGACCTGCTTATCGCCGCTGACGGCGACCACTGCCGCGCCATAAGCCGTGGCGGCCGGGCCGGGGGAGGACGCCCGGTGACATCCGGCCGCCGACAGCAACCCGAGGATGACTGTGGAGACAACCATTGCCTGTTTCATTTCGCCCCTCCTTGCGCCGTCGCCGCTTTCTGTTGCATCAGGAAGGCGGTGATCGCGCGCGCGTCGTCGTCGCCCATATTCCAGGTGATTTCGAGCGCGCCCGGGCGAAGCTCCTGCGCGTTCTTCAGCCAGTGGAACACCCACGTGGCGTTCAGCCGAAGGCCAGCCTGCGTCAGGGTCGGCCCAAGATAGCCCTTGTCCTTGTTTGGATCCAGGATGTGGCATGAATTACAGGCGTACTTGCCGTAATAAAGATCCTTTCCATGGGCTGCGTCGCCGGCGGCGAAGTTGGCGACGTCGGCCGAGCCGGAATCGAACGCCGGCGTCTGATAAACCGCCATGATGTAGTCGGCCAGGGTGTTGGCCTCCTCGTCGGTCATGTTGAACTTCGGCATGCGGCGGATCAGCGCGGGCCGCAGCGTATTCGGGCGCTTCAGGAAGTTCACGAGCCAGCTCCTCTGAACCGAGCTTCCTTCCCAGGTCAATTCCGGCGCCATGGAGCCCCCGCGGCCGTTGATCATGTGGCAACTGAAGCAGCGCATGTCGGCGATCAGCTTTGCCGCTTTGCCGGCGGGTTGATACGTGGACGGCGGCGGAGCCTGGATACGCAGCGCGACGGGTAGCGTTTTGGCGCGCGTGGTTTGCGCCAGGAGGGCCGTCACCAGCGCGTCCACCTGGGAGTCGGCCAGGGTGAATTGCGGCATTTTGAGCGCGCTTCCGAACGAACGCGGGTTGCGGATCTTCGCCGCGATGTAATCGGGCAGCGTATGCTGCATTCCCGGCACGAAGACGATCTTGGATAGCGCCAGACTGCCCACGGCGCTCAATTCGGGAGCGAAGTTGTCCGGACGGGGGATACCGTTGATCTCATGACAGGAGGCGCAGCCGCGCTCGTTCACCAGCCTCTTGCCGTGCTCGATCTGCGCGGGCGTCGCCGGCTCCAGTTTCACGTTGGCCAGAAAATCGGAGTCGGTTTTCGTTCCCAGAAAACCCATCACCAGCCCGATATCCTTGTCCTCGAACCGATAGTGCGGCATGGCCGTTTCCGGATCGTAGGTCTTGGGGTTGCGCAGCCATTCCGCGAGCCACTCCGGCTTGACTTTGGAACCGACGCGCGTCAGTTCCGGCCCGACATTGCCGCCGACCATCAATCCAGCGGCGTTTTGCATGGCGTGGCAGGAGGCGCAGTACGACTCGCCGTAAACGCTGGCGCCCTGCTGAGCGTCGCCCGCGGACGGCGCGCTCTTGCGCGGCGCGCCCTCCAGATAAGGCGTGCTCTGGCTGATCAGGAACGCGGAGAGATCGCGGGCGTCATCGTCGCTCAACTGGAAGTTGGGCATCGTAGCCGTCGCGGCGTAGGCCTGGGGATTCTTGAGCCAGGCGAAAATCCATTCGCGCGACGTCTTGGAAGCGACGTGGCTCAGAGGCGGCGGATTGTCGGTGGCAGTCATCGCGCGTCCTTCCGGCGACAGCACCTTATGGCAATTCACGCAACCGTAACTCGCCAGCATCTCGCGTCCGGAGTTGAGCTGCGGAGTGCCCGTCAGCGGCCGTTCGTGGCACTGGCCGCAGGAGGATTCCACGTAGCGGGCGGGAAGAATCGGCTGCTCCCAGGCTAGCGTGCTGTTGTGCGCGTCCTCCACCGTGGTGGCGAAGCCCTGCCCGCGGTGGCACATCACACATCCGAACTCGTTCAGAGCGTGCGGTATGGGCGGATGCGGCCGGAACGGCTGCGCCACTCCTGCCAGCGACGCTTCCTTCAGGCTGACGTGGCAGGTGGTGCAGCGGTCGACCACCTGCAGCTCTGGCAACCAGGTCTGACGTACTCCTCCCTGAAACCGCCGTGCAAGAGAGACTCCGTCACTGCGATTGCGGATGAGGCGCTCATAGCCGTTCTGATAGCCAAGCCACTCGCGGAAATGATCCTTGGCCGGGACCACCGCCAGGAGTACCAGCAGCGCCACGCTGCATGTGCCGAACGTTCTCGCACTATCTCGAAACAGAAATTGTCGGATTTTTTCGAACAAGCTCATTCTGCGCTCCACGGCCACACCCAGCCCCAACCCGCTCCCCGGAAGAAGGTGCCGATCACGGTCAAGATGATGGCTACCGTGAGAAACCAGGACATAATCCAGAACGGCAGGGGCTTGGACCGCAGCCAGGTCCGGAACCGTCCCGGCGCGGCCGCGGCATAAGCCTCCCGCCACATCAATGCGCCGACGAATAAGGTGGGAATCAGAACCGCCCACACCTCAAACCAGGCAAGAAACACAACCAAAACGGCGCACACGATCCCGAACACGCGCAACTTCTTCTCGCGGTCCTTAATCCAGAACCCTTCGGCCTCGACGTTGATGCCGAAATAAGGAATCACGATCAAGGCCAGCACCACCATGGTCGGAATCAGCACACCGCCCACCACCGGTGGAAAATAGTGCAATAGCTCCTGCAGTCCCAAAAAATACCAGGGGGCCTTGGCCGGGTTCGGCGTAACCATCGCGTTGGCAAGGCCTTCGAGCGGCGCGTCCCAGAACAGCGACAGCCCCACCAGCGCGAGCAGCAGAACCTCCACCGCCACCGCGACCCGCAGCAGAACCTCCGGGTAAGTCATGACGCGCTGGTCGTCCTGTTTTTGTACTTGCGGCGACGTGCGGCGGGTCAGGAACGCGACGCGCAGCGGAGCGCGCCGGGCGTTGGAATCCATCGAAGCGACAAAATCCTTGGACTCACTCATTGGGTTTTCTCTCCGGTGTGAAGTCCGCCGTCCTTGCGGATGCGCCAGAAGTGGACGGCTAGGAATAGAACCGCCAACAGCGGCAGAATCACGCAGTGCAGCACGTAAAACCGCAGCAGCGCGTTCGCGTTCACGGTGTTGCCGCCGAGCATCAGGAATCGCGCCTTCGCACCCATTCCCGGCACGGCCGACATAATGTTCGAGCCCACCGTGATGGCCCAGAACGCCAGTTGATCCCACGGCAGCAGGTAGCCGGTGTAGCTCAAAAACAGTGTCACCATTAGCAGGACCACGCCCACCACCCAGTTGAACTCACGCGGCGAGCGGTACGCGCCCCGGTAAAATACTTTGAACATGTGCGCGAACACCAGCAGCACCATGGCGTGCGCGGACCAGCGGTGCAGGTTGCGCAGGAACATTCCAGCCGAAACCACGAACTGCAGATCCTTCATGTCCAGGTACGCCTGGGGAACGGAAGGATGGTAGTACAGCATCAGCAGGATGCCGGTGACGACCAGGACCAGGAAGCAGCCCAGGCTGAGCGTTCCAAGATACCAGGTGACGCCGAACTCCAGCGCCTTGCTCCGGACCTTGACCGAGGCCAAGTGGAGAAAGACGTTCTGCTGCACGGCCAGCGACCGGCGTAGATTGCTTTTGCCGGTGCCGGAGCGGAATACCGACCGCCAAACGTCTGTGTTTCGTATATCGGGGAGATCCTCAAGGAACTTGATCATGTTAAATCCTGACGAACTGCTTCTGCGCAAGCTGTTCGGAACGGTCGATCTGAAGATTGCCGTCGTCATCGACCCAGGTCTTCAGCCACGGTAAAGGCTTTGGCGCGGGGCCTTCGATCTTCACGCCGTCCGAATGAAATTTGCTCCCATGGCAGGGGCAGGCGATGATGCCCAGTTCCGGCTTCCACGCGGTGAGGCATCCCAGATGCGTGCAGACAGCCGACAGCGCGTAAATCCCCTCCTGCTTGTGCACGATATAGATTCCGGCCGCGACGTCCGGCGTCACGGAATCCAGCGGGTAGCGGTCGGGCTTGCCGGCGTCGACGATGGGGGAAGGCTCATACAACGCGTTGGGGGACAGGAACTGATAGCCGAAAGCGGCCGATCCGGCCGCAGCGACCCCAATCGCCCCCAGGCCGGCCATGGTAAATTTGCGGCGGCTGCACTCCTCGCAGCCTTCTTCAACGTTTTTCTTTTCTTCGGTCATCTCAATCTCCTGTGATAAAAGCCAGGTCGTGCTCGGGAAGCTTCAATGTATAGGCCTCCATCGTGATTACACCCACCGGACACCGCTCCGCGCAAAGCCCGCAGCGAATACAGCGCGTCTCGTCCTTTAACATGGCCGAGCCCGAAATCCCGCCGAGTTCACCGGGTTCCATATCCTCGAGTTCCACGCGGAACAGACCCAAGTCGCCGCTGATGGATTCGGCGACTTCCGCCGGAAACTCGATCCGGTCAAGCGAAACAAGCTGGATGCATTTCTCCGGACAGACGTCCACGCAGCCACCGCAGAGGATGCACTGCGAGCCATCCGGCTCGTTGCCCTCGAACACGGTATTCACCCAGCACCGCAGGCAGCGCCGCGCCTCCTTCATGGCCGATTGCTCGTCGTACACCTCCTCGACTTCGGTGACGCCCGTCCGCCTGTTGATCGGAACAGTGGGAATCGGCTGCCGGGGGATCTCCATGTAATCGGAGAACATCTTGTGATGGGGAAGAATCTCAATCGCGATCTCCGGCTCCGGACGGGTCCGGCCGGTCAGGTACTGGTCGATCCCGGTGGCGATGCGCTTGCCGTCGCCCACGCTGTCGATAATCAGGCGCGGCCCGAACACGCAGTCGCCGCCGGCAAAGACGCCGGGAGCGCTGGTCATCAGCGTTTGGCGATCCGTCTTGATGAGCCCGCGCGGGGAAATCTCCACGCCGTCGGCCGGCGTCAGGAAATCGAGCCTGGGCGCCTGGCCGATGGCCAGAATCACCGTGTCGCACTCGATGGTTTTTTCGCTGCCCTGCTCGAACACCGGATTGAACTTTCCCTGCGCGTCGAGAACGGAGAGGGCGCGGATCGTCTCGAGGCCAGTCACTTTCCCGTCGCGGCCCAGCACGCGCACCGGCCCCTGGCCGTCGTGAAGATGGACGCCTTCGATCTCCGCCTCCTCGATTTCCTCGCTTGCGGCGGGCATCTGGTCGCGGCGCTCCAGGCAAACGATGTTCACCTCGCGGGCGCCCATGCGGAGGGCCGAAAGCGATACGTCTACCATCTCGCGCGCGGCCACGGCGGCGACATTTTCCTCGCTGGGCGTGGCGCCTTCCAGGTCGCTCACGTGCTGCCGGAGAACTTCCCGAACGGCGGAGCGAGCCACATCCATCGCGACATTTCCGCCGCCGATGACCACTACTTTTTTGCCGATATCGAAGCGGTATCCGAGGTTCGCATTGAGCAAGAACTCGATTCCTTTGTGAACCCCGTCCAGTTCGACGCCGGGAATCGACAGATCCCGGCTGCGATGCGCTCCCACGGCCAGCACCACGGCATCGAATCCCTGCTCGCGAAGGCCGGAGACGGTGAAGTCCCTTCCGGCCGCGGAGTTCAGTTTCAGGGTCACGTCCCCCGCGTTTAAAATCTCGCGAATCTGCGCGTCGACGACCGCGCGCGGCAAGCGGTATTCCGGAATCCCTAAATGCAACATCCCGCCCGCCACCTGGGCCGCTTCGAAGATCGTGATGGAGTACCCCAGCAGCGCAAGGTCGTAGGCCGCCGCGAGACCCACCGGACCGCTGCCGATGATCCCGACCCTGAAGCCGTTCGGGGGGACGCGCCGTGGAGCCGGATCGATGGGAGTTCTCGACTCCGGCCCGTAGCGCTCGGTGAGGAAACGTTTCAGGGCGCGAATCGAAATCGGACGGTCGATCTCTCCGCGGCGGCAAGCGGTCTCACAGGGATGCGCGCAGACGCGTCCGCAGACGCTGGCCAGCGGATTGGGCCCACGCGCGTAGCGGTACGCTTCCTCGAAACGCCCTTCGGCGATGAGGGAAACATACCGCCCCGCGTTGGTGCCCGCCGGGCACGCCATCATGCAGGGAAAATTCGTGGCAAGCCACTCCCGATCGACTCGTTTTTCCATCATGATTCGCGCCCTGTCTTCCGGAAGTTACTTCGCCAGACTGAAGTCCACCGTTGTGTTGCCGGAAACCGTCACCGGCTTGGAAACGGGCTTCATCCCCTCATGCCATGCCGTGATCGTATAGGAGCCATCGGGCACATCGGCAATCTTGAAATTGCCCGACGCATCGGCGAGCGCAAAATAAGGGGTCGGCGACACGACGATGTATCCTGACATCTCCGGGTGAACGTTGCACAACAGCGGCACCACGCCCGGCTTGTCGAATTTGTAAGGGCGCGTTTCTCCCATCGGCCAGGTGCCCATATTGTGGCTTTCCTTCTTATCGCCGCTCACCGAGGGCCAGAAGATATTGTGCTGCACCTTGTCGCTGTTGGTGAAGTTCACGGTCGTGCCTACCTGGACCGCCATCACGTGCGGCTGGAACATCAGGGATTTTTGATCCATCGCCACCGGCTTGGCGGGAGGGGTAAACGTCTTTCCCGGCGCGGCGCTGATGTAAACCACCGATCCAGCCTTGCCAGGAGTCACGGCGCCGGAGATGGATCCGGCATGAACCAGACCGGGAATGGCCATCATCGCGGCCGTCAACAGAACGAACTCAGGAGTCTTTTTCATAATTGTTTTCATTCCTCTCGAAAAATCAATACACGAACTCAAGCGCGACCAGAGCCGTATTGACACGGAACGGGCTCGACGCCACCGGATTCCCGTTCGGAAGAGTGTTTGTCATCACGAACTGCTTGGGCCGGATTTGATACTCGAAGGATACCTTGATGTTGGGGTGAATCAGAAACTGTACGCCGGGAGTGAAGCGGTCGCGCGTCGAATTGTAGGGCGCGAAGTACGGCGTATTGGTGGCGAACGATAAGCCGTTGATGCGATCCGCGGTGGAGTTCACTTGATCCCAGCGCATGATCAGCATGATCCACGGCTTGAACAGATAGTCGGCCTGTGTGAAGCCCCCGCTGAAAGTGGTGGGGATTCCCTTGACCAGCGACGCCGCCCCCACACCGGAGGCGAGCGGCAGAGGAAGGGGCGCGCCCGTCGCGTCCACCGGCAGCCAGTTGTCATCGTGCCCCATCATGTACAATCCGTAAACGTTGAACGTCCGGTAATTGAAGTTGAAGTCGCCGCCGATCCGGTAATACGGCTCGCGGTTCTCCAGGAACGTTGTGTTGGCGGTCGCCAGGCCGGGAATACGTTGCACCGAGTCGCCGCGCATGTAAAACGTTCCGAAGCTAAGGTAAGTATGGTCGTGAGGGCCTGTGGCGCCCGCGGCCTGAATGTCGGCCCTGCTCTTCGGATCGCGCTCCAGATTGAAGCGGTAGGATCCGCGCGCGTAAATGTTCTTGAGGCTGGAATCGGAGCTGAATCCGACTCCGCCAAAGGCGCTCGCCGTAGCGGTGGGAATGCCGGGGAATTGATTCGCGGCCTGGGAGACTCCGGTCGTATTTTGATCGAAGACCGCGACGGAGTAGTGGTATCCGCCGTAGGAGTGGCCGCCGCTCAATTCGAATCCCCGCGCGACGTTCGAGAAAGAGTATTGATTATTGACATTTTGCTGTACGGCTCCGGACATCGCCGCGCCGATGTTCGCTTGCTGATAGATGTCATAGGGGCTCAGGTTGATGCTGCGAGCCTGCGTCACCGGCAGGTCCAACTCAAACTGGCCGGCGCGCAGGGAAAGTGAATCCTTCGGCAGTTTGAGAAACCGGCCGACATTGACAAACTTCAGATACGCGTCTCCCAGGCCGCCATTGGCGTTGGCTCCCGAAACGCTGATGTCGTCGTCCACCCAGAAGGCGATGTCGCTTCCGAAATTTCCCGACGTGAAGATGCTGAAAAAGCCCGTCTGGAAATCTGTCGCCGGGATCACGCCGGGCGCGGTTCCCGCAGCCGCCAGCGAGTTGAACTGGTTCCGGGCAGAGCTGGTGAATTGGAAGAACTGGTTGTACCGCAGTCCCACCGGAGGCAGCCCTGGAAGTTCTCCTGGCCACACCGAGTTAGGAAACGTGTCCTTATTCGCCGGAGCGCCAAGCATCACCGGCGCTTCCTTTACGTAGGTGTCGTCGTCGGACGGAAATTTGAAACCCGCGTCCTTAAACGCCTTGCCGAAATCTGTCAACTTCGGAAAATCGAGATGACATGTCTGGCAGGAGGTATGGTATTTCCGCGCGAAGGGCGGAATCGCGTAGCTTTTCGTCGGGGTGAACACCAGCAGAATCGTCATTCCGATCAGCGCGC
Source organism: Acidobacteriota bacterium (assembly GCA_037439565.1). GTDB lineage: Bacteria > Acidobacteriota > Terriglobia > Bryobacterales > Bryobacteraceae > Palsa-187. The sequence goes on from JBBIVT010000006.1 coordinate 54,825, forward strand.
TGGGAACAATTGTCTTAGCAAGTTTATGCACGGGACCTCTCATTGCCGATCCTGGGTTGCATTTGGATTGCCATCGCCAGAACCCCATTGATTGGAGCAGAAGTCCGTCGCTCTATGCCAAAGGGCGCCGAGCCCATCTGTCCGAAGAACGGTCAACTGTCCGATTCTCGGACAGTCGAAAAACGATCTCGAACGTCTCGAAAATGCTACGATAAGCTGCATCGCATCTATGGGTCAAAAGCAGTGGTTCTGGGCGACCCTCACTCTGTCCAGCATTACCATCGCGACGGTAGTATTCGCCGTCTGGGAACTGATGGAAAATCGCTTCTTCCCGGATGCCGATTACCGGACCATGCCTTATTTGTTCATCGCGCGAAACCTTGCGCCATCCCTGCTGTTGGCTTTCTGGGCGGCATGGTTTGTGCTGCGGCAAAGGCGCATCAGTGAAGAGGATCTGCGTCGGTCCAATGAGCGTTATCGTGGATTGCTTGAGGATTTCCCTGGAAGCGTCATTCTTTACGATAAGCAGCTTGAAGTCGCCGAGTGGAACGCCTCTGCCGAGCGCATGTACGGCTTTCCCAAAGCGTCCACCCTAGGGCATCCCCTGCCCACCGTGCCTCCGGAGAAGCTCGACGAGCTGCGCGATCTGATCCATCGCGTCGAGGAGGGAGAGAACGTTCATAATGTCGAAACCACGCGCCTGCGGCGGGACGGAGAGCGGTTCCCGGTGGAATTGAGTCTTCGGTCTTTCCAGGAAAAGGAGGGGCCGGTGCGTTTTCTCGAAGCCACGGCCGACATCCGCGAGCGGGTTCGATGGCGCGAAGCGATGCTGGAGCTGGAAAAGCTCACCAGCATGGGAAAGATGGCGGCGGGCACCGCGCATCATCTCAACTCTCCTCTGGCCGCCCTCCTCCTCCGCGTGCAACTGATGCGGGAGCGTACCGGCGATGACAAGGATCTGGCCCAACTTGAGGAAGGGCTCAAGTTCTGCAGGCACTTCGTGCAAACACTCCTCGATTTTGCACGGATGGGCCCGGTGGACAAGCGAAATCACGATGTGGGCGCGACCGTGGAGTCTGTCGCCAGCTTCTTCCAGCCGGTCATTCAGGCCAAGCGCGCCACGCTCGCCACGGAGACCGCCGAAGCCAGGGGATTGCAGGTTTGCGCCGACGGTAATCTGCTCGAAACCGTCCTGCTCATCCTGCTGAGCAACGCCCTCGACGCGGTTCCCGCCGGCGGAAACATCAACATTCGCTGCCGGCCTGCCGGCGCCAACGGGGTCGAAATCTCCGTGATCGACGACGGCCCGGGCATCAATCCGGCAAATCTGAAGCGGATCTTTGAGCCGTTCTTCACCACTAAGGAGCCCGGCAAAGGCACGGGGCTGGGCTTGGCGATTGCCCGGAATTTCGCCACCGAGCACGGCGGGTCGATCCGGATCGAGAGCGAGCCAGGAAAGGGCGCGGCGGCTTGCATCGAATTGCCGCTGGCAGCAGGAACGAAGCCGTGAAGCCCGGTCCCGCGATTTTGGTCGTCGATGACGACGCGAGCCTCGGCGCGACGCTCAAGGAATTCTTCTCGCGCGAAGGCTATCGCGTCGAGGTCGCGCAGTCGGGAGAGGAGGCACTGGCGATTCAGGCGGCGCAAGGCCCCATTTCGCTGGCGCTGATCGACCTGATCATGCCTCTGATGGACGGCCTCACGCTGACCGCCGAGCTGCGCCGCCGCGATCCCGACCTTGCCGTGGTCATCATGACCGGCTACGGCACCATCGAGACGGCCATCGAGGCCATCAAGAAAGGCGCGGAGGACTATCTCACGAAGCCCTTCGATTTTGAGGCCGTGCGCAAGAAAGTCGCCCGGCTGATGGAGGTCATCGAGCTGCGCGAGCGCGTAGCCCAACTGGAGACCAATCTGGAGCGCCACGCGTCCTTCGAAAATATCATCGGCGTCTCGGCCGCGATGGAGCGCGTGATCGAGCGCGCCCGCCTGGCCTCGGCCACCGACGCTTCCGTTCTGATCGTCGGCGAAACGGGAACCGGCAAGGAGATGCTGGCGCGCGCCATTCATGAGGCCAGCCCGCGCGGGCGCATGCCTTTCGTCGCCGTCAACGCCGGCGCCCTGCCTCGCGATCTGGTGGAAAGCGAGCTGTTCGGCCACCGCCGTGGCGCGTTCACCGGCGCCTATGCTGAATCGCCAGGCATCTTCGCCGCGGCCGCCGGAGGCACGATTTTTCTCGACGAAATCGGAGAAATGCCTAAGGATATCCAGGTAAAATTGCTCCGTGTTCTGCAGGAGCATGAGGTCCGGCCGGTGGGCGGAGCCAAATCCATTCCCGTCGACGTCCGCGTCGTCTGCGCCACCAACCGGCCGCTCGCCGAGCTGCGCGGTGGCGCGCTGAGAGAAGACTTGTACTACCGCATCGCCACCGTGGTGCTGCAGGCCCCTCCGCTGCGGACCCGCCCGGAGGATGTTCTGGTTCTGGCGCAGCACTTCTGCGCGCGGCTCGCGCGCAGGTTCGGACGGGAAATCACGCTGTCCCGAGGCGCGCTGGAAGTGCTCGTCCGCTATCCCTTTCCCGGCAACGTTCGCGAGCTGGAAAGCATGATCGAGAGCGTATCGGCCCTGTCCGCCGAAAATCCGCAGTCCATCGCGGACAAGGATCTCCAGCCACTGCTCGACACGGCCGCGATTGAGCAGACGCCGGTCCTCGCGACAAATCCCGCCGTCTCTCTGGAGAGGATGGAGCGGTTGACCATCGAACAGGCGCTGCGCGTAGCCAATGGCAATCGAACGAAGGCCGCATCCCTACTCGGCATCTCCCGCGACACTCTCTACCGCAAATTACGCCAGTTTCACACTTGATTTTTCCGCGGGCCGGCAGTCCACCCCATCAGCACGAAAGGGCCGCATCGGCGGACCACTTTATGGCCGCTTGCGGGGCGCTTCGTCGATCACCAGCACCCGGCCTCTTCCTGCTTCCAGCGGAACCGGCTGCCCCACCCCGAACGCGGCGGCCGTCTGGAAGTTCTCGATGGCGGGCGCGGTAATCACCGCATGAACGGGATCGATGCCAAGCGTCTTCCAGTCGATTTCGAGGCGGGCGTCGACTCGTTCTTTCGCCCAACTGGCGATGGCGACCAGCGCGCGATGCTTCCCGCGATAGGTCGTGGCCAGAACGTCGCCTCTTCCCGTCTTCACCGGGTTCGATGGCGCCCAATAGCCGAGCATCTCCGTATCGGCGATATGGTAATCGTCCCAGAAACGCCACAAAGGGCGAGGATCTCCGGAATGAGGAAGGCGATTGGTCATGCCGTAAACCATGCCGCGCCACGGGTTGCCGTTGTCCTGAAGCATTTCGCCCATCAGGCCGAACGGGATTCCGGAAATTTCCACCAGCCAGAAATCGGGCGCGGAGTTGTAATCGAAATACTCGCCGAACCACAGCCGGTCGACGAAGGGAAAGTGCTCCAGGTAGAGGTTGGCGCTGTTGGCAAAACCGTCGCGCGGATTGAACTGGTTGGCGGAATGGACGTCGATCATCGATCCGGGGCGGTTGCGCGAGAGAACCTTGCGAATCCGCTTCATCGTGGTGCGGTCGAAGGCGATGTCATCGAGGTAGATGCCGTCGATGCCAACGTTCTCCGCGAGCCAGCGCAACCCCTCCACGTAAAAATTGTGCCAGCGGGAGGTGCCGGTAGTCACCAGCGCGGCGTCGTGCAACGCGGCCACGTACCATCCGGGAATGTAGTGATTTTCGACGTGCTCCTGGAGCCACGCGGGGCCGCCTCCCGGGCCGTCCGCAATCACTTCGCCGCCCAGGCTTAACAGCGCGGGCAATTCCGGAGCATGGTTGGTCAGCTCGCGCACCGTGTCGTAGATCTTCACCTTCATCCCGCGCCGGTGGGCGTCGTCGATATAGGCTTTCATCTCCTTCGCGCGAAGAAAAGGGTAATTGATGAATGGATTAATCGGCGTGGCATGGTGGATATTGATGGTGTTCGCGCCCGTTGCCGCGACTTCGTCGAGCGGAGCGAACGCGTGATAGTAGCGCGTGCTCCACTGCTTCTTCGGGTCAATGGGATGAAACGGCGTCAGCAGCAGACGGAAATCGTAGTGCTGCGTCTCGCCGGCGGCGAAACGGCGCGGCCCGCTGTCGCAGGAGATCAGATAGGCCTTCCCGCGCACGCCGAGGCGGCAGCCGCCCTTCCCGCCGTTGTCCCAGGACGCCGGCATGATGAGCGGCTTGGAGAGGTAAAAATTGGTGTTCAACGGACGCGAATAGCGGTCGTCGTGCAGCCCGAGCTGGAGCCCTGCGTTCACATCCCCCACCCAGACGCTGTCCTGGTTGTGCTTCACGTCCCACTTCCAGGTGTAGGAATCCGGCCGGATGCCTCCCTTCATCCCGAGCCCCATGGCGTATTTCGCCACCGCCGGAGAGACAGGTACCTCCAGGCGAATATCGCCGGCCTCCATCGCATCCCGGGCAGTCAAGGCCACGGAAAATTCCATGCTGCCGTCGAACTCCATCTGCCCCTTCAGGAACATGGTGAGCGCGCCGGCGCGGCGCCTCTCCTCCCAGGCGGCAACCCCCTCGGCTTCTTTCACGAATCGGGGCGTGGACTTTGACCACGGCAGGGGACGGCCATTGGCGTCTTCCACCACCAGGGCGATGGGCGCGGAAAGGACTTCGCGCGGAGTTTTGGACAGGCGCGTCATCTCGATGGCAAAGTAGCTGCGAATCGAAGCGGGCATGCCATTTGCGCCAAGCGAAACCGTGCGCCCCAGCACGCCAATGGTGTTGCCCGCCACTCGTACCGGCGTGTAGGGCGGCACAATGCCGTCATCGACGCCCAACTGCGAATCGAGCCACCGCAAACGGGATAGACGCGACGGATCATCGTCGCCGGCGTTGCGGATGGAGGCCGGCAAAATCGTCAATTGCAATGTTACGGGCGCAGGTTCCTGAGCGTCCGCGGTGATCGTCACGACACTCTCGTAGGCGCCCGGCGCGGCACCGGATGGAATCTGCACTCCGCACCACAGCGGCCTCACCGTCCCGAGGTCCGCATCCACCCGGCGGGTAAACTGGCGGCCCTGCCAGTCCACGCCTCCGAGGTTGAAGCAGCGGAACGCCTCGGCCGGAATGGCCTCGCCACCCTGCCTCCGGGTTAACGCCGTGAAGCCGGCGCGTACGTTCCGCGCGTCCCGCCGGGCCGCCCAGACTCCGAGTTGGAAGACGTAGAACTCGCCTCGTGCGGCGGCGCCTCGCAGCGGTTCACCTTGTCCTCGTTGGACCCACCGCGAGGGCAGATCGTCCGTCATCCGGATCGGATGATCGCGATCCTCGGGAAACACCACGAAGGCCGCGCTTGGGTTGCGGGAGAGAAGACTTGCGGCTTCGCTCTTCGTGGCAATGAGTTCCATGGGCGCAAAGCTGTCGAATTCGTCCACGGCTTGGATCTCCACCAAGTCGGCCCGGGGAAGAGAAGCCGTGAAGGGGTGCCGGGCCAACCAGGCAGGTTCGGCGGTCGGCTCCGGGACACGGTAGGTGATTTTCGGATAAGGCGACTTGACGGTCCCGGTGTAGGGCAAGTAGTAGAGCCAGTAATCGCCGGGCCCGTCCGCCGGCTGGAAAACCAGATCGCCGTATTCGCGATTCACCTCCACGCGCGCAACATTCTTGACGCGGGTTCCTGTGGCTGCCGAGACCACCAGGATCTCCTTCTTCTCCGGTTCGCGGTCCCGCCTCCGCCAAGGAACATGAGCCCAGACCGCGTCAGCGGGGGTCCGCACGCGGACGACAGCCCGATGCGTTCCGTAAACGTCGGCGTCCCAGTTCCCTATGCCCTGGTGAACATCTTGCGCGCCGAGAATCGACGCGGGAAACGTGGTGAAGAACAGGATTGCTTGAATCGGACGTGAATTCACAATTGCACCTATCAGATCACGAACGGCCGCGAAACTGCCACAGGTTGCTCTCTTTCTCCGGGCGCTATTCAACTAAGATGTTTGAGTGCGTAGATGTTTGCCTTGTTAATCTGGAGATTCGCATGCGCCCACGCTGGCAAATCCAAGTTCTCCTCGCGGTTTTGACCCGCATGGCCTTTGCGCAACCGGTTTCCTTCAATCGGGACATCCGGCCGATCCTTTCCGATCACTGCTTCATGTGTCACGGGCCTGACGCGGGGCACCGGCAGGCGAACCTGCGGCTGGATCTGGCGGGAGCGGGTAAAGGATTTGAGTCCGAACTGCTTCGCCGTGTTTCTTCCCACGACGATGGAGAGAGGATGCCGCCGCCGGGGTCCGGCAAGCCTCGCCTGACGGCCCAGGAGATCGACCTGCTGCGGCGATGGGTGGATCAGGGCACGCCTTGGCAGCCTTTCTGGTCCTTTATTCCTCCCCAGCGTCCGGCGCTGCCCGCGACGCAAAATTCCACGTGGCCGAAAAATGCCGTCGACCGGTTCATTCTCGCTCGCCTCGAAAGAGAAGGCCTGAAGCCGTCACCCGAGGCCGATAAACGCATCCTGATCCGCCGCGTTTCTCTCGACCTGACAGGCATTCCGCCCACGCCCGCCGAGGTCGAGGCGTTCGCCGCAGACTCGTCCGCCGATGCGTACGAGAAAGTAGTGGATCGCCTGCTCGCTTCGCCCCGCTATGGCGAGCGCATGGCGTACCGCTGGATGGAGGCCGCGCGTTACGGCGACAGCAACGGCTACCAGACCGACGGCGACCGCGACATGTGGCGCTGGCGCGATTGGGTGATCGGCGCGTTCAACCGCAACATGCCGTACGACCGCTTCACGATTGAGCAACTGGCCGGCGATTTGCTGCCGGACGCGACATTGGACCAGAAGATCGCCTCCGGATTCAACCGCAATCACCGCACCACCGGGGAAGGCGGCATCATCCCGGAAGAGTATCGCGTGGAATATGTGGCCGACCGCGCGCAAACCACGGCCACCGTGTGGATGGGCCTCACCGCCGGATGCGCGCGCTGCCACGATCACAAATACGACCCCATTTCTCAAAAGGATTTCTACCGTCTGTTCGCCTTCTTCAATCAGATCCCGAATGAGCGGGGATTTGTATGGAATTACGGGCCGGAGGAGCCGTTCGTCAAGGCTGCGCTGCCCGAACAGGCGCAGCATCTGGCGGAGCTCGATGCGCGGGTTCAGGCGCTGCGGCAGAATCTTCCCAAAATCGATGGCCCTCCGCGAGGCTGGAAGGCCCCCAGGAACTGGACCGTCACTCAGGGCCTTGTCTTCCGGCAGCAGGGCAAGGGCAGTTACAACGGGGACGCCGCCGAATTCGGCTATCTTCAGCCGTTCACCTACTCTGCCTGGATCAAGCCTGCGTCCCCCGATGGAGCGATCCTCACCCGTCTGGACGATTACATGGAGAGCCAGGGCCACGGCCTGTACCTAATCGGCGGCAAGGTGCGGCTGCATGTGACGCATCGCTTCACGGACCTCGGCCTGAGGGTCGAAACCGTGGAGCCAGTCAAGCTGAATGAATGGCAGCACGTGTCCGCGACATACGACGGCAAGCGGCTCGCCTCGGGCGTGCGCATTTATGTGAACGGCGAGCCGCGCGAAACCAGGATTCTGTTTGACCAGAACAACGAGCCGTTTCAAAAGAAACACACCGACATCCGCGTGGGCGAAGGGGGCGGGCTGAAGTTCGACGGCGGCGTCGCCGACGCTCGGATCTACAATCGGGCCTTGACGCCGCGGGAAGCGGCGGCGATCGCGGCGAACGGTTCCTTCGCGGCGCTGTCAAAACCGGAGCAGGCGCGGCGCGATTTGGCCTATCTGGACCTCCGCGCGCCGAAAAAGATCAGGCAAGGCCTGGCGGCGATCGCCACAGCGCAACGCGAGCGTGACGCCTATGCGGACTCCATCCCCACCGTGATGATCATGGCGGACGGTGCCCATCGCGACACGTTTGTGCTGAAGCGCGGCGCTTACGACGCGCCGGGTGAAAAGGTCACGCCGGGCGTCCCGGAAATTCTGCCGGCCGCCCATGCGCCCCGGGACCGGCTCGACCTGGCGCGCTGGCTGGTGAACCGCGCGAATCCGCTGACGGCAAGGGTCACGGTGAACCGCTTCTGGCAATCCTACTTCGGCATGGGAATCGTGAAAACGGTGGACGATTTCGGTTCGCAAGGAGAGTTTCCCATCAACCCCGCGCTGCTCGACTGGCTGGCCGTCGAATTCATGGAGAGCGGCTGGGACGTAAAGGCGATGCAGAAAATGATCGTGATGAGCGCGGCCTATCGGCAGTCCTCCGCGGTGACGCCGGAGCTACTCGCGAGGGACCCGGAGAATCGCCTGATCGCCCGCGGACCGCGCCTGCGTCTGGGCCCCGAGGTCATCCGAGATCAGGCGCTGGCAGTCTCCGGCCTGCTGGTCGAAAAAGTAGGCGGCCCTTCGGTGAAGCCTTATCAACCGCCGGGCCTGTGGCAGGAACTCGCCGGAGGAAAAGGCTACGAGCAGTCGAAAGGCGAAGGTCTCTATCGCCGCAGCCTCTATACCTTCTGGAAACGAACCTCGCCGCCGCCCTACATGATGAATTTCGATTCGCCCAACCGCGAGCAATGCGCCGTGTTCGAGAATCGCACGAACTCGCCTCTTCAGGCGCTGGATCTGATGAACGACGTGACGTTCCTCGAAGCTTCGCGCAAACTCGCCGGGCGCATCCTGGCGGAGGGTGGTGCCACGCCGGAAGCCCGGGTGGAATACGGTTATAAACTGCTGCTCGCGCGCCCGCCGTCGGCCAAACAAAAGCAGATCCTGCTGACCATGGAGGCGCGCATGGTGGGGGATTTTCACCGCGACCCGGCGGCTGCCGCGCAGTTCCTGAAACAGGGCGATTCGCCGGCCGCCCCAGGCGCGGACCAGGCGGAACTTGCGGCTTGGACCAGCGTCGCCAGCCTGATGTTCAATATGGATGAGGCCATCACCAAGCAATGACCCGGCGCTTCTTCTCCGGACTCGCGCTGGCTTCGCTTCTGAAGGGCGAACGCCAGCAACATGGCCTGCCTGGCCTGCCTCACTTCGCTCCAAAGGCGAAGCGCGTCATTTATCTGTTCCAGTCCGGCGGCCCTTCCCAGATCGAACTGTTCGACCACAAGCCCCGCCTGCTCGACTTTCAAGGGCAGGATCTGCCCGAATCGATTCGCAACGGCCAGCGCCTCACCGGGATGTCCGCGTCGCAGTCGAGCTTCCCCGTGGTGCCGTCGAAATTCGGCATGGAGCGGCGCGGCCAGTCCGGCGCTTGGGTCGGTGACCTTCTGCCGTACACCGCGAAGATCGCCGACCGCTTGACCTTCATCAAGACCGTCAATACCGAGGAGATCAATCACGACCCCGCGGTGACCATGTGCCAGACCGGTTTCCGCCTCGGCGGTCGTCCCAGCATGGGTGCTTGGATTTCTTATGGCATCGGCGCGGAGACCGAGGATCTGCCGGCCTTTTGCGTGATGATTTCGAACTCCGGCGGAGGCCAGCCTTTATACGATCGCCTGTGGGGCAGCGCGTTCTTGCCCAGCCGGTTTCAGGGCGTGAAGTTCCGCTCCGGCGCGGATCCGGTCCTTTATCTCTCCAATCCCGCGGGCCTGACAGCGGAGCGCCGCCGGACGTTTCTCGACGCACTGAGCGAATTGAACCGGAGCTCTCTTGACGAATTTGGCGATCCTGAAATCAGCGCGCGGATCTCGCAGTATGAGATGGCGTTCCGCATGCAGCACTCGGTGCCGGAATTGACGGATCTTTCGAGCGAACCAGCGCATACCTTCGAGCTCTACGGTGACGACGCAAAGAAGCCGGGAACCTTCGCCGCCAACTGCCTGCTGGCGCGGCGCTTGGCCGAGCGCGGCGTCCGCTTCATTCAGCTTTACCACCGCGATTGGGACCATCACGGCCAGTTGCCGGAGAATCTGCCGAAGCGCTGTAAGGATGTAGATCAAGCCTCGGCCGCGCTCGTCACCGACCTCGCGCAGCGCGGCATGCTCGACGACACCCTCGTGATCTGGGGAGGCGAGTTTGGCCGCACAGTCTACTGCCAGGGGCATCTTACCGCCACCGATTACGGACGTGACCACCACGGCCGCTGCTTCACGATGTGGCTCGCCGGAGGAGGGATGAAGCCAGGCATCACCTACGGCGAAACGGACGATTACAGCTATAACATCGTGAAAGACCCCGTCCACGTGCACGACCTGCAGGCGACCATTCTTCATTGCCTCGGAATCGACCACAAACGCCTGACGTACCGCTTCCAGGGACGGGACTTCCGTCTGACCGACGTCAGTGGTCAAGTAGTTGACAAGGTGCTCGCATAATCGGCGAACCCTACGCGACGTGCGCCCCCTGGGTTCCCACGTAAAGCGAATACAAGGACTGGCTCGCCGCCATGAACAGCCGGTTACGCTTTGCGCCTCCGAAGCAGAGATTCGCGCAGATTTCCGGCAGCAGGATCATCCCGATGCGCTGCCCGGCCGGAGAGAAAACGTGCACCCCGTCATAGCCCGCGCCGCCGCTCGCCCCAGCCCAGATGTTGCCGTCGGCGTCGGCGCGGATGCCATCTGCAATCCCGGATTTCGCGCCCAGCTTCATATCGGTGAACAGCGCCTGGTTGCGTAGCTTGTTGCCGGCGACATCGAAAACCTGGACATTCCGCGGCGAACCGGTATCGCAAACGTAGAGCTTCTTGTAGTCAGGAGAAAAGCAGATGCCATTGGGCTTATCGAGCGAGTCCGTTACAAGTTCGATCTTCGACGTCTTACCATCCACGCGGTAGACGGCCTCCTTCAACTCCGGTTTTGCTTGATCGCCTTCGTAGTTGCCGAGAATTCCGTAAGGCGGATCGGTAAACCAAATGGAGCCATCCGGGTGGACAACGATGTCGTTTGGCGAATTAAGGGGCTTGCCGTTGTACCGGTCCGCGATCGTGGTGAGAGTGCCGGTATGCTCGTAGCGGACCACTCGCCGTCCCGCGTGCTCACAGGAAAGCTGGCGCCCTTCGAAATCGAAGGTGTTGCCGTTGCTGTAACCCGAGGGGTTCCGGAACGTGGTGACATGGGCGTCCTCCTCGAGGAAACGCAACTGCCGGTTGTTCGGGATATCGCTCCAAATCAGGTACTTTCCCTGCGCGCACCACGCGGGACCCTCCGCCCACTTTGTCCCCACGAAATGGCGGTAAATAACGGCATTGAAGACTTGATATTTCTCGAAGCTTCTATCCACCGCGATGACGTCCGGGTCGGGGTATCGCACCGGCTGATGATTGGCCCAGTCGCGTTGCATTTGCGCGAGCGCCGGAGTAGCGGCGAGCGCCAGAAACGATCTACGGCCGAAACCGGTCTTGTCAGGAGGATGGGAGCGCATCGGCACCAGTGTATTCCAAATCAAAGGCAGTGGAAAATCCGGTGCATACTCACTATCCATGCCACCGTGCTTCACCCCCTGGGCATGGGTCGCACGAAATTAACCTGCCGCGACAATCGTTCCATCTGGGAGTAGTGTAAAATGGTCAGCCACCAGGAGATGCCATGAACTCAACAGGACTCGCGAACGCTTGCTTACTCACCGCATTATCGGTGTCCAGCGCATTGGGGCAGCCCTCGTACGAGACCGCCTTGAAGAACCTGCAGTTCCGTAGCATCGGCCCCGCGACAATGGGCGGACGCTTGGATGACATCGCGGTCGTGGAATCGGATCCACGCATTATTTACATCGGCGCCGCCGCCGGGGGCTTATTCAAGACGGTCAACGGAGGTATCACCTGGCAGGCGCTGTTTGCCGGCCAGCCGAACCCATCGATTGGGGACATCGCGATCGCGCCCTCGAATCCTTCCATTGTTTATGTGGGAACCGGCGAGCCGAACAACCGCCAGAGTTCCTCGTGGGGCGATGGTGTTTATAAAACAATGGACGCAGGCGCGACATGGACGCACCTCGGCTTGAAGGAAAGCCACCACATCGGACGGATCGTAGTGCACCCAACCGATCCGAATATCGTTTACGTCGCTGCGCTTGGCGATTTGTGGGGGCCCAACAAAGAGCGGGGGGTTTATCGGAGCCTCGATGGCGGCGCGTCCTGGTCGCAGACACTGGCGATCGACGCGGACACGGGGGTGTCTGACATCGCCATCGATCCTCAGAGTCCGAATATTCTCTACGCGGCGGCGTATCAGCGCCGGCGTACCGTGTTTGGCTTCAATGGAGGCGGTCCAGGCAGTGGACTTTATCGTTCCACCGATAGCGGCGCACACTGGACCAAGCTGACGCGAGGCTTGCCTGCCGGTGACGTTGGACGCTGCGCGCTCGACGTGTATCGCAAGAATACGAACGTCCTATACGCGCTGGTGGAGCATCGAACTCTGGGTGGCGTCTACCGGTCTGAAGACAAGGGCGTTAGTTGGTCCCGCATGAGTGACACGGACCCGCGGCCAATGTATTTCAGCCAGATCCGCATCGATCCGAACAACGATCTGAAAATCTGGCTGGGCGGCGTCAACATCTACATGTCTGAAGATGGCGGCCGGAACTTCGTTCAAACGCGATTCGCCAGAGTCCACAGCGACGTGCACGCGATCTGGATCGATCCTGCAAATTCAGATCATCTTTTATCTGGTAACGACGGAGGCATCTGGACCACCGAAGATAGCGGGCGCAACTGGCGGCATATCAACAACATCGCGCTCGGTCAATTCTATGAGGTCGCCTATGACTTCCAAAAGCCGTACCACATTTGCGGTGGCGCCCAGGATAATTACTCCTGGTGCGGACCCAGTTCGACAACGCAGCAGCTTGGCATAGGCAATGAAAACTGGATCACCGTGCAGGGCGGCGACGGATTCTATAATCGCATCGACCCAAGCGATCCAAATATCATTTACGCCGAATCTCAAGACGGCAATCTGTCGCGGCGCGATCTTCGCACCAGCGAGTCGAAGTCCATTCGGCCGTTGGAGGACAACGACCAGGCGCCGCGTTATCGTTTTCAGTGGAATTCGCCTCTGATGATTTCTCCCCACGATCCCAAGACCATTTATTACGGAGGTAATCATCTTTTTCGGTCGACCGACCGCGGCGATACATGGGAGCGTCTTGGCGAGGACCTGACCACCGGCGCGGATCGTAACAAACAAATGATCCTCGGCAAACCGGTGGACGAGAACACGTTATCGCGCAATGACGGTGTGGTGGCATGGCCCTGCATCACCGCGATCGCCGAATCGCCGGTGCAGGCTGGCGTGCTCTGGGTCGGTACCGATGACGGAAATGTGCAAATGTCGCGCGACGGCGGCAAGACATGGACAAACGTCGTCGGCACCATGCAGGGCGTTCCCAAAGGAGGCTACGTCAGCCGCATCGAACCTTCCCATAAAGAGGCGGGAACGGCGTACATCACTTTCGATAATCATCGCAGCGCCGACTATGGCATCTACATCCTCATGACGAAGAACTACGGCGATTCCTTTGCGAAGATCGCCAGCGGCATCCCTCCCGAGGCCGGTACGGTCCACGTCGTCCGCGAAGATCCAGTGAATATCAATCTCCTGTTCGCGGGAACAGAGTTTGGATTATTTGTCAGTTTCGACCGTGGAGCCAACTGGCACAGGATGAAGAACGGGTTGCCCACGGTGCCGGTTTTCGATCTTCAGATCCACCCGCGGGAGCACGACCTGATTCTTGCGACGCACGGCCGCTCGTTCTGGATTCTGGACAACATCGCGGCGTTGGAACAGGTCGACAGCCAGACGCTGACCAGGGATTTGAAACTGTTCGATTCCCGTCCGGCGATTGAATGGAAGATGGCCGATTACCGCAGCTTCGTGGGCTCGGCGTTGTTCTTGGCGCCCAACGCGCCGGCTGGCCTGCTGCTGGATTATTACACCCAGGCCGCGGGTCCTGTCGAGATCACAATTGCGGATAAGGAGGGCAACCGCGTTCGCCAGATAAATACCCGGGCGGAAGCCGGCGTGATTAACCGCGCGATTTGGGATATGCGCTATGACGCCCCGGTTCCTCCGGAAACACGAACGGCTGGAGGCGGCGGTCGCGGTGGCGGCGGACGTGGAGGCGCGGGTCGCGGTGGAGCACCCGCTGCTGACGAGCCCGCGCCGGGAGCGGCGGCAGGCGAATTGACCACCGAATTCGGCGCACCCGGCGCACCCGGCGCTGGTGGCGGGGGAGGAGGCGGCGGACGCGGGTTCGGCGGCCCCGCGCGGGGCAGTCTGGTTGATCCGGGGAGTTATGTTGTCACCATCGCGGCCGCGGGGAAAACGGAGTCAGGGACTTTTACGGTCGAAGAGGATCCGCGCGTTCAGTTTTCCGATGACGACCGCGCCAGGCGGCGCCGGGTCTTGACCACATTGTCAGGAATGACGCGCGACGCGGATGCAGCCCGGCGCAAAATCGTGGGCATTAACACCGCCCTCACCAGTCTTACGGATAGTTGGAAGTTGCCGAATGCTCCCGCGGTGCCGGAGAGCGTGAAGAAAGCCGCAGGGGACCTGATCGCCAAGGTGAAGCCTGCCCTGGCAAAGTTTGAGAATCCGGCGGGTGGCGGCCGCGGCGGTGGAGGCGCCGGCCCGGGCGGACCGTATGTGCCACCGCCCGTCACCCAGAAAATCGCCCGTTTGATGACGAGCATCGATGCGTATTCCTCCGCACCGACCTCGCGCCAGATGACGGACGTGAACGAGGCCTCGGCTCAGCTCCAGGCGGGAATTGCGGAAGTGAATCGCCTGTGGGACGAAGTGCCAAAGTTCAATAAGGTGATGCAAGACGCGGGCGTCCCGTATTTTGCCGTTACCCTCGCAGGACCGGTTCCAGCCGCCGGGCGCGGCGGGAACTAGACAATCACAACGATCCAAGCCTCCATTCCCGGTCATGCCTTTTTCTGTAGACTGAGTGTTGGGTGCCAAGGCAGACGTGTAAACTGATTTTTTTAATGCTGTTCGGCGGATTTGCCGCGAGCGCCGAGGTCACGTTTTCTTCTGACATCTGGCCCATTGTTGAGCGGCGGTGCGTGACCTGCCATCAGGCCGGTGAAATCGCTCCGATGTCCCTGACCAGCTACGCCGAAGTCCGCCCATGGGCAAACGCCATTCGGGAAGCGGTTCTCACGCGAAGAATGCCGCCGTGGCATGCCGCGGGCGAAAGGGCGCACGATTTCAAGAACGACCGGTCATTAACGGACCGCGAAATTCAGGCCTTCGCGACATGGGTAAATGCAGGCGCTCCGGAGGGCCCGCCATTGAACGAGCCCTTTCACCCGAACACCGCGCTCAAAGGCTGGAAACTCGGCAAGCCGGATATCATCATCCGGGTCCCCGGCTTCCACGTGCCTGCCTCCGGCGTGCTCACCTATCGTTACCTGATCACGGGCGACCTGTTTCCAAAAGATGTCTGGATCCGCGCAGCCGAGTTCAAAATCGATCAGAGGTCCGTGGTTCACCACATCAACGCCTACGCGCGAGGACCGGAATCCAGTTACCTGGCAGGATACCCGAAAGGCGAAATCGTGCCCGCCACTGTTGAGGACCGGGGTCGGAGACGCGAGGATGAGGGAGTCTTCGATCGGCGTTTGCAGCTCCTTGGATGGGAACCGGGCTATCAGCCTGTGGTCTGGCTGCCGAATGGCGCCAAGCAGATTCGGGCGGGCTCGGACATCGTTTTTGAAATGCACTACAGCCCGAACGGAAAGGAGGTAACCGATTATTCGGAATTCGGAATCTACCTCGCGACCACGCGCCCGTCGGAGCGGGTCGTGGCGATCGACACTCTGCGCGATCTGGATTTGGCGATTCCCGCTGGCGTGCCGGATTACGTTTCACGCGCATCCATGACCCTTGCGCAGCCGGTGAGACTTTTATCCGTTCAACCGCATATGCATTACCGCGGAAAATCGATGGAGGTGCGGGCAGTGTATCCGAACGGCCGGACACGTGAACTCGTGAGCGTTCCACGGTACGAGTTTAACTGGCAGACAACCTACGTTCTGGACGAACCCCTGCTTCTTCCCTCAGGAACCAGACTGGAGTCGGTGGCACACTTCGATAATTCTGCAAACAACCCCTTCAATCCGAATCCGCTCCTGCCCGTTCATTGGGGGGATTTGACCACCGATGAGATGCACATCGCATTCCTCGAACTCGCGATGCCCGTTGAGGCCGATCCGGAGAAACTATTCGCCACGCCGCCTAGGATGATTGGGGCGCCGCCCGGGAAACATTAACGTGTTCCGCCGCCGCTGCCGGCGGAGCGTACCTCACTCTCCAATAACAACGCCGGCATCCCGTGCGAAACTAGGCCCAGGCCGTGACCTATACGCAACCGCTTTTGACGATATTTCTCATCCTCATCGCTGCTGCATTCCTTGCGCTTCAAAATCGCCACCGTAGACTACTCGCGGGCGCGGGTATTTGTGGACTCTTTTTGCTCGCTTGGCCTCCGGCAGCCTGGCTATTCTCCCGCCCGCTGGAGGCACGCTACCCAATTCGTCCGTTTGGCGGAAGCCCTGGAATGCAAGCCCTCGTGGTTTTCTCGGAGGCCATGGAGCCCGCCCATTTTGAAAGACCATACCCTGTGCTGGGCCAGAACGCCTACGAACGCTGCCTGTACGCAGCTTGGATCTATCGTCAATACGGGCCGCTTCCCGTGCTCCTTTCCGGCGGCCCGGCCGATCCTGGATCTCCCGCGAGCGCTCTGGTCATGAGAGACATCGTCCTGAAGAATGGCGTTGCGGAGACGATGGTATGGACCGAAGACCAGTCCGGGTCTACGCGCGAAAACGCCGTCTTTAGCGCCCGGATCCTTGCGCAACATGGAGTCTCACGGGTGGCTCTGGTGGTTGATGCGACCAGCATGCCGAGAGCCCTTGCATGTCTTCGCAAGCTCGGACTCGACGCCGTTCCGGCACCGAGCGGTTTCTATCAGATTGGTCCGCAAGCCAAGGACCTGCTGCCGGGTTGGAGAGCGATCCGGCAAAACGAAGACACGTTGCACGAAGCAGTCGGACTTCTCTGGTATCGGCTGCGACGCTGGATCTAGAATTTTGTTACAAAGCGCGCTGTGCTCCACCGGTAGGAGCGAGCTTCCCGCGAAGCTCGCCCCAAGCGCCGGAGTTCGGCGGAGAGTTTTAGCGGCCGACGACGACGATCTGGAAGCTGTCCGGGATGGGCTGCGGGCGGCCCTTCTTGCCGTCCTTGTCCGGCGCGGGTGGACCGAACTCAGCGGCGGGCAGGTACAGCTTGTGCGCCTTCTGATCTGCCGCGATGGTGCGCGCGCCGCGCATGGTGGGAATCGTCGCTACGGCTTGGAACTTGTCGTCCACCATGGTGATGGTTCCGTCTCCCCCATTGGCGCTGAACGCATAGCCGTCGTCAAATGCGACACCGTCCGTGCCGGGTCCCGTCGCCGGAGTAGCAAGCACCTTGCCCGTGGCGGGATCACTAACCACCATCATCTTATTCCCGCAGACCGAATAAAGCACCAGCTTCTTCGGATCGATGGCGAGGCCGGACGGCTCGTCGCACGGCGCGATGGAGTAGCGCCTGGAGACCAGGGAATTGGCCGCGTCCAGCACGATGATCTCATTCTTGTCCTCGATGTTGGCGAACACGTGGCCCTTGCCGTCCACCTGCGCGAACTCGGGCTTGCCGCCCACCGGAATGGAAGCGGTGATGACGTTATTGGTCTTCGCGTCGATGGCCGTCGAGTCGCTGCTCCGCCCGTTGAAAGTAAACACGCGATGCGTGACGGGCTCATAGATAATCGCGTCCGGATTCTGCCCGGTTTTGATCTTGCCGAGCACCTTCAGCGTCTTGACATCGAACACGGTGACGTCGTTGTCGCCGCCGTCGCTGGTGAAACCTTTGCCCAGATCGTTGGCAATGGCGATGCCATGCACCCCCTTGGTGTCGGGAATCGTCCCGACCACTTTATCGGTGGTGGTGTCGATCACCTCGGTTTGCGTCGCGTGCGACACATAGAGGCGATGATTGGCACTGTCGAGGTAGGCGTAATCCCAACGGGCAGCGCCTCCGACCTTAATCTT